>JAVQXV010000242.1:0-4643 GCA_033577755.1 Anaerolineales bacterium | reverse complement strand
CGGTGAGCGCCAGCGAGAGCGCGCCGGGGATGACGGAGCGCAGGCCGTTGGCGCGGCTCCAGTTTGTGGTTTTGTCCCACTGGCGGAAGAAGATGGGCGCGCGCTGGTTGAACCAGCCCGTGCGCACTTCGCACAGCGTAAAGTGTTGGGCGACAAAATCAACGTAGCGGTGCGAATACTCGTTGGGCGTGAGCGGCGCATGGGTCACCGCATCGGCAGGGAGGAACACGCCCTCGCCGGCGTCGAACTTGAATCCGTCCAGTCCGGTCTTGGCCTGCAGCGTGCGCAGCCGGACAAGGAACCACTCCAGTGCTGCCGGGTTACTCACGTCAAGCAGGCCGCCGCGTCCCTGCCACCACCGAACGAGATAAGGCTCGCCGCCTGGCGTCCGCACCAAGTAGCCGTGTGCCGCGCCCTCGGCAAATGCCTGTGAAGCCGGCTCAAGGAACGGGATGACCCAGGCCGTGACCGCGAAGCCAAGGCGATGCAGCTCGTCCACCATCGCACGCGGGTTGGGGAAGCGTGCCGGGTCGAAGCTGAGGTCACCGTAGTGCACCTGCCAGCGGTCGTCAATCTCCAACACGTGATAGGGGTAGCCGTGCGCGATGATTTCTCGCGCGAAGTTGAGCACCACATCCTGATTGATTTGCGTCTTGTAGCGCGCCCACGTCGTCCAGGTCGGGCGGGTGAAGAGTTCAGCGGGCGGCGTGCCGCTCGGTTTGCCCAGCCGTTCGATGAGTCGCCGGTGCGCGCCGGGCAGGTCGTCGGCCAGCAGCACATCGTAGCGCAGATCGGGGCCGGCCAGCGTCAGGTGTCCGTCACCGATTCCCCCGGGGTCGGCCCAAGGGCGTTCATCGAAGGGGGCCTGCTCCGGGCTGAGGTCCCACTTGTGCCGGCGCCGGTCAGGGGGCGGCTGATTAATTCCGATAGAGAGAGGCCAGGAGTGCGCGAGCAGCGCCAGCCCGTCCGCCGAGAGCAGCGCGGGCGTAAGGATGCACGACAGGCCGGTGGGGCCGTTATCCGAGGTGATGAGCGGTGACTCGGCCAGCATCGCTTTATTGAGAGGCCAGAGCTGGTGTAGCAACTGGCCAAGGCCGAACCAGAAGGACTGAAGGGGAATGCGATTTCGGATTTCTGATTGCTGATTGCTGATTGCCGATTGCCATGCGACCGAGAGCGTGTTTTCGGAAAGTGTAAGTGTGAGCGTAGCGGAGGGAAAACGGATTTGCGCGGTTTGGTCGTGGAGTTGCCAGTCGCAGACCGATTCGGGGTGGGGCGCGGTAGTGAGAATGATTCGGTCGTTGCGGTAGAGGGTGAAGGTGAACGGCTCGCGGCTCAGGCTGAGGCGGTAGGGTGGGTGGTGGAGGTACATGTGGAGGATTGTAATGCAGGTGCAGCGAAGAGGGAACGCGCTTTAGGCGATGCCAAAGGGTCAGGATGCAACCGATATGTTTTGCGTGCACACAGACTCTGTCTTTACTTTTTATGCTGCTGCTTTAGTTATAAATTCTCACAGAAGAGATAGGAACTCCTCTTTCATGATCCCAAATCGGAAATCAGAATTCTACAATTGCCTCTGGTACACCCGGTGAGTCTTGTAGAAGTCAATCCCCAGGTCGCGCATCTCGCGTTGCATGTTGGCGTTCTCCACGGCAATCTGCACAATGTCGGCGTGCTCAAAGCCGCTCTCGGCCACGCTTTTGGCCAGCTCGCTGAAGAGCACCGCCGTCCCGCCGACGCCACGATGTTCGGGGAGGATGCCGGCGCCGTTGATGTTCAGCCATTTGGTGCGTCGCAGCTCCAGCAGCAGATCAAGCCAACCGAAAGGGAAAAGCCGCCCGCGTGTACGTTGCAGGGCGGCGGAGACATCAGGGTAGGCGAACAGGAACCCGATCATCTCCTCGCCCTTGAATACGAACTTGATCAGCTTCGGGTCGGCGAACCAGAGCATCTGGTCGGCCAGCGTCTTTACTTCGGCTTCGGTGAGCGGCAGGCCGCCGCCGACGCCGGTGAGGGCGCGGTTGTAGATTTCGCGCAGCTGTGGCAGAAGGGCGCGCAACTGGCTGCGTGTGCGCAGGCGCGCCACGCGCAGGCCGCGCCGCTGCTGCACCAATTCCGCGAGACGGTGGATGCGTTCCGGCAGGCGGAAGGTGTGGGCGTTGAGATAGCCGGAGACCAGCTCGCCCTGCGGCGTGAAGCCGGCGGCCTCTACCAGCGCCGGATAGTAGGGCGGATTGTAGGGCAGGCCGAAGGCAGGCCGGTGCTCGAAGCCTTTGACCAGCAAGCCAAAGCCGTCAAACGGTGTGAAGCCGCGCGGGCCGATGAGCTTGTTCAGGCCACGGGCGCGCGCCCAGGTAGCCCCGGCCTCGAACAGGGCGATGGCTATGTCTCGGTTGTTCTCGCACTCGAAGAGGTAGAAGAAGCCGGTCTGCTCGCGGTTGAATTCGTTATAGCGACGGTTGTCCAGAATAGCCAGGCGGCCCACCACACAGTCGCCGTCCAATGCCAGAAAGAAGGCTGCGTCCGAGTGCTGATAGAACGGGTGTCGCTTGCGATTGAGCACGGCGCGCGCGTCCAGCTCCAGCGGCGGCACCCACTGCGGAATGTTGGCGTAGAGGCGAAAGGGCAGGTCGAGGAACTGCCTGACCCGGCGGCGGTCGTTGGTGTCGAGTTCGATGACGTTCATGTGAGCAGCGCTTTGGCGCGGTCGCGAAGTTGCCGGTGCGATGCCGCGAAAGGGACAGCGATCACGCTCCGCCGTCGTGTTGTTCGCGCGGCAACGATGGCACGGTGAGTATAACTACCGACGTTTTCCTTTGCAAAGTTGCAAACGCGAGCGTGTGCACGCAAAGGTTGTCAGGGAAGGTGCCGCCCCTTCGACTGCCGCTTCGCTTCGCTCAGCGTCCGCTCAGGGTGCGGCTGACATGTCTTGCGTGCACACCGCGAGCGCGCAGAATTGACCGGGCGCGCCGCCGATGCTCACGTCACTGCGATCCTGCCCGTGTGAAGCACCCGTAGGCTTGAATTCTTCGCCGGAGTGGTCTGCCCGGTCTTGATTATCTTCTGGCCTCATCGGCAGTCTGGCGTTAGGTATGGAAGTCGGCTTCATCGGCGTGCTCATCTGCGACTTTCGTCTGTGAGCGGTGTGCTTCCGTGACCGCGGCTATGGGCAGCGGCACCGTTCTTACCGGTGCAGGCGCGGGCGCAACAGGTATGCGCGGCGGTGCCGGCGCTGGTAAAAAAAGCGCAGCGACTCAGGACGAGCCGCTGCTGCTTTTAGGCCCCACCATGCCGTGTGGGGGTGGTGTTGACCTGCTCTCGCAGGCGGGTGCTGTCCGCCTCGGATTTGCCTTGGCTGCCGCCTATCGCATTCCCGACGCGAGTGCAGCTCCCTTTTCTGATACGTGGTCAAACCCGCGCCCGACATCACGTACACGGCAGGGTCGCCGCTGAAGATACCACGACTCAATAGGTGCCGCAATGGCCTGTTGGCGGCCATGACCGGTTTTTTTAAGCATCTCCAAGGTTTCATCACAAACTCGGCCGGGCAAGCGTTTGAACGGTACGTGCTTTTGGATGGAACGAAAAAGCGGGTACATGCGACGCGCTAACCGCTTTTTCCCGCTTGAGCATCTACCGAGCTGTTGTAGATGCGCATTCTGCTGGCGTTGGCTACCGCTAACCGCTTTTTCCCGCTTGAGCATCTACCGAGGACGTTCGCTGGATGCTCTCGGCGGAATGCCTATGAGTTCTGCCTTGTGCAATAGGCACAAGCTCGACAGGCAAATCTTGCCGCTACAAACATAGTCTACTATTACTGTCTAATTTATAATCAGCTAGAAAAATGGGTGAGTCCACTGAAAAAACTAATTTTCAGGCGTAAACGCTACCATATATGGCGTCGAGATTACGACCAAAGCGGCATATGTGGCGGCCAAGCGTTTCAATCATGACCTTTTTTCAGTGCACTCACGGGTATATTATTACAACCAACTTCATGCCTGAAAACCAAACGGATTTTGTGACGATTGCCCTAATGCCCTCCGGCCGCCGCGGGACCGTGCCGAAGGGCACTAATCTGTTAGAGGCCGCGCGCCGCCTTGGCGTCGAGCTGGAGTCGATTTGTGCCGGGCGCCAGACCTGTGGAAAGTGTCAGGTCATCGTCGAGGAAGGCCATTTCCCTAAACACGGCCTGACCTCGGCGGCGAGCCATCTGACGCCGGTGGACGGGCGCGAGGCCAAATACCTCGCCGAGCACGCGCTCCCGCCCGGCCGGCGTCTCGCCTGCGCCTGCGAGGTGATTGGCGACCTGCTCTTGGTCGTGCCGGAAGAAAGCCAGGCGCGCAAGCAGATCATCGCCAAGGCTGCCACCGACCGCGTCATTGATGTACAGCCCGCCGTGCGGCAAGTCTACGTCGAGGTCGAGGCGGCCACGCTCGAGTCGCACGGCAGTGACTGGGGCCGTTTGCAGCGGGCGCTGGCCGAGCAGTGGCAGATCAAAGATGCCTCTATTGACCTACCGGCCTTGCTTGACCTGCAGCCTGCGCTGGCAAAGGGCAAGCATGCGCTCACCGTTACCCTCTGGCATGACCGCGAGGTGCTGCGCGTCCAGCCCGGCTATTCCGAGGGCGCGTTCGGCCTGG
>JAVQXV010000241.1:0-4683 GCA_033577755.1 Anaerolineales bacterium | reverse complement strand
AAGCTGGCAACGCGCTGGTTATGTCGTTCTTCTGACATCTCTTGCGTGCACACCCCTAATGCGTGCTATTTGACGTTATTCTATCTAGGCGACTATAATAACGTTTCAACTTCTTGCTAGGTTCCGACCCGCACAACCGCAGATAAAAGACCTCTCTTAAACCTAAACCATCTGCCAACTTACTCGGTTGGTACAGGAGCAGCCGAATGTCTTATCTCGGAAGCAAGTCCTACGCACGCATCAAAGATGTTCTCACCCTGCCCTCGTTGATCGAAGTCCAAATCGAGTCGTTCAATTGGTTTCGCAGGGAAGGCCTGGCCGAGCTTTTTGAAGAGATCTCACCTATTGAATCGTTCAGTGGCGGGATGCAGTTATGGTTCCCGAGCAGGCGCGTTGAAGCCATGGGCTTTCATCTAAAGTACTGGTTCGACGAGCCAAAGCACAGTCTGGAAGAATGTGTAGAACGTGACCTGACCTACTCCGCGCCATTGTATGTGTCCGTTCTGCTGACCGGAAGCGAAGTTCCTAGCCCTATCAAGAACGATATTTTCCTCGGCGATTTCCCTCTGATGACAGAGAAGGGCACCTTCATCATCAACGGCACGGAGCGAGTGGTCGTCTCGCAGCTGATCCGGTCACCGGGTGTTTACTTTGAAGGCGAAGAAGATCGTGCGACCGGTCGGACTTTAGCGATGGCGAAGCTGATCCCGGATCGTGGCGCCTGGCTGGAGTTCGAGACACGCAAAAGCGATTACATCACACTCAAGTTCAATCGCAAACGCACCGTCCCAGTCACCATCTTGCTCCGCGCTATGGCCGCCGTCAGTGACGGCTTGCCCAATTCTCCAATCAAAGAAGGGACTGACGAAGAGCTCCTAGAGCTGTTTAAGGACGTAGACAACAACCCCGATCATCTCTACATCCCGGCGACTTTGCGACAGGAGCCAAGCTGGGGAGAGACCACACGTGAAAAGCGCACCGTGGCCCAGGAGGCGTTGATTGAATTTTACAGGCGCATGCGCCCAGGCGATCCAACCACACTGGATAACGCTCGTGAGTTCCTGCAACAACAGCTGTTCGATCCACGCCGCTACGACCTGGAGCGAGTCGGGCGCTATAAGCTCAACCAGAAACTGGGCCAGATGGAGCTGGTCCCATTGAACCACACCACCCTCACCGCTCTCGATGTGGTCAACGTCATCAAGCGGATGATCAATATCAATAACGGTGTGCAGGCAACGGACGATATTGACCATCTGGGCAACCGGCGCGTCAAAACGGTCGGCGAATTGATTCAAAACAAGATGCGCGTAGGCCTGCGTCGCATGGAGCGCGTGGTCAAGGAGCGCATGTCAATACGCGAGAGCGACAACATCACGCCGCTGACTCTAATCAATATCCGGCCTATTGTCGCCTCCATCCGTGAATTCTTCGGCTCTAGCCAGCTCTCTCAGTTTATGGAGCAGACCAATCCGCTGGCGGAGTTGACGCACAAGCGCACCTTGTCGGCGCTCGGGCCGGGCGGCCTGCGCCGCGAGCGCGCCGGCTTTGACGTGCGCGACGTTCATCATTCCCACTATGGTCGCATTTGCCCAATCGAGACGCCAGAAGGCCCGAACATCGGCCTGATAGGCCGTCTGGGGTCGTATGCCAAGGTCAACGCTTTTGGCTTCATCGAGACGCCCTATCGCAGAGTAGTGAAGGAATTGCCGGCGGATGACAAACGCCTCATCGGCCGGCGGTTACGTGAAACCATCACTGATCCGAAGACCGGTGAGACGCTGGCCACTGAAGGTGAAGAGATTACTAAGGAACTGGCACGAAAACTGGCCAAGCTCGGCTGCAATGTACCGATCGTCCCGTTTGTCTCCGACGAAATCCATTATCTCTCGGCCGATGTCGAAGACCGCTACACCATTGCTCAGGCGACGACCCCACTGAATGAGAATATGGAGTTCGTCCGTGCCCGTCCCTCCTGTCGTCACGCAGGCAAATTTCTCTTTGCACCGCCTGAGCGGATTGACTACATGGACGTTGCGCCGCGTCAAATCGTCGGCATCAGCGCCGCCCTCATTCCTTTCCTTGAGCACGATGATGCGAACCGCGCACTCATGGGCTCGAACATGCAGCGTCAGGCCGTGCCACTGCTGCGCCCCGATGTGCCCATCGTCTCGACCGGCATGGAGAAGCAAGCAGCCCTGGACTCCGGCCAGGTGTTGATCGCCGAGGAGGACGGCGATGTGATTTCGGTGACAGGCCGAGAAATTATCATCCAGAGCGGCAATAAGAAGCGTACGTATCGCTTGCGCAAGTATCAGCGCTCGAATCAGAGCACCTGTATTGATCAGCGGCCCGCCGTGGTTAAGGGTCAGCGTGTCAAAAAGGGCGACGTCCTCGCCGACTCATCCTCCACCAGCAACGGCGAGATTGCCCTTGGTCACAACGTGCTCGTCGCTTTCCTTTCCTGGGAGGGCGGCAACTATGAAGATGCCATCCTGATCTCGGAACGGCTGGTGCGTGAGGACAAATTTACCTCTATCCATATTGAAAAGCACGAGGTAGAGGCGCGCGACACGCGCCTCGGGCCGGAAGAGATTACCTACGATATCCCTAACGTTGGCGAAGAAGCCCTGAAAGACCTGGACGAACACGGCATTATCCGCATCGGTGCCGAGGTCGGACCGAACGATATCCTGGTGGGCAAAATCACGCCGAAGGGCGAGAAAGAGCTGACTCCCGAAGAGAAATTGCTGCGGGCGATCTTTGGCGAGAAGGCTCGCGAAGTGAAAGATTCGTCACTTCGTCTGCCGCATGGCGAGCGTGGCAAGGTGATTGACGTGCGCGTCTTCACACGTGATGAGCACCGCGATCTGCCCGCCGGCGTTGAAAAGATGGTGCGCGTCTCCGTAGCACAACGGCGCAAGATCACGGAAGGCGACAAGATGGCCGGCCGACATGGCAATAAGGGTGTGATTTCCAAGGTCGTGCCGATTGCCGATATGCCATTCCTGGCTGACGGGACTCCGATTGACCTTATCCTGAACCCACTGGGTGTGCCCGGCCGCATGAACATCGGACAAATCCTGGAGACCCATCTGGGCTGGGCGGCAGACCGTCTGGGGTTCCGCGCTATCACTCCGGTCTTCGATGGCGCGACCGAAGAGGAAATTGAGGCTGAACTGGCGCGCGCCTGGCTGATTGACCATGCCTGGCGTGAAGTTACCGAACTCGCCTGGAAGTGGATCAAACAGCAGGATTACAACCCGGAGAGCATTGAAGACGATGCCGAGGTGCGCCGTCTGTATCTGGCGCAGTGGTTGCGAGGGAAGAAATACAATCAGACCCTCTTGGCAACCAATGAAATTTACGCCCGCCGGGCTACCGTGCGTGAATGGTTGCGCGAACGCGGTTATGAGCCGGATAGCATCATGGCATTCGATGAGACGGCGGTGAACGGTCAAAAAAGTTCACCCAACGTGGCAATTGAAGCCTGTCTCAAGTTGTGGCTGGAGAGCCACGGTCACCAGGCGAAGAACTTACACGGTACAGAATTGCGCCGGCTTGCCGACCGTGTGTCGCTGGAGGTTGGCGACCCACTGCCCATCCTCGGTAAGCAGATTCTGTTCGACGGCAAGACCGGCGAGCGTTTCGATCAGCCGGTTACGGTCGGCGTCATCCATATGCTCAAGCTGGCGCATCTGGTCGAGGATAAGGTGCATGCACGCTCGACCGGCCCATACTCGCTGGTCACGCAACAGCCACTGGGCGGCAAAGCGCAGTTCGGCGGCCAGCGCTTTGGCGAAATGGAAGTCTGGGCATTGGAGGCATACGGCGCTGCCTATACGCTACAGGAAATGCTCACCGTCAAGTCTGACGATGTACAGGGCCGCGTCAAAACCTACGAGTCCATTATCAAGGGAGAGCCTATCGAGGAGCCGGGGATTCCGGCTTCGTTCCGCGTGCTCGTCAAGGAGTTGCAAAGCCTGGGACTGGTGGTGGAGGCCATACAGGATAACGGCGAGGTTGTTCGTTTCGGCAAGGATGAGGAAAAAGGCCGGACTCCCAAACCGGGCATAGGGCTTCTGAGCCTCTATGAAGAGTAGAGCCTGGGATACGCCGGCTTACCGTCAAATTAGCCGACCGGCCAATGCGTGCCGGCAATACACACCCACTGCAGCTATATTGCGCCCATCGCCCAACCGACCACGCTCAAAACTTGAGCATCGGTGTGCATGCAAAGATTGTCAGGAAACCGGCCACCCTTTCGTCCTTCGGCGGGCTTCGCGAAGCGAAGTCACGCTCAGGACGTCCTGCGCGATGGGCATCCTGAGCGGACGCTGAGCGAAGCCGAAGCGATAGTTGAAGCCCGCCGCTCCTCTGAGCACGCTCATCAGAGCGAAGCTAAAGGGTCAATGTGCGGTTGGCATTTGTTGCGTGCGCACCGGCCTGCAAATACTAAAGTACACGCAAAGCTTATCGGTGGCAGCCACATCCTGAGCGGAGCAGGCCGCTTTTGCCCGCGCAGTCGAAGAGCGGCTGACATCTTTTGCGTGCACACAAACATCGGTGTGCACGCAAAGGTTGTTAGGGAACTGGCCGCCTCTTCGCCCTTCGGCGGGCTTCGCTCGGCGAAGCCGAAGCGGCAGTCGAAGGACGCCCGCCGCTCCCCTGAGCGCGCTCAGC
>JAVQXV010000240.1:0-4701 GCA_033577755.1 Anaerolineales bacterium | reverse complement strand
GCGACGACATCGCGCGCATTAGGCAGCTGACCGAGAGCGTGCAGCAGGCCAGCTATGCGCTGAGCCAGCAGATGTACGCCGGCGGTGGCAGCGCCCGGTACGGCGGCACGCACAGCTCCAACGGCGGGCGCCGTGACGAAGACGTGGTCGAAGGCGAGTTCCGCAACGCCTAATCTGAGGCGCGAACCAACACATCCATCGAAGTGAAAAGCCCGGCTTCCTTATGCGAAGCCGGGTTTTGTTTAACCGACGAGCCGACCCGGTTTTCGTTTACAATCCCCGTCCATGCCGCTCGACGTTCCCCGCATCCGCGCCGTGCTCTTCGACCTGGACGGCACGCTGGCCGACACCGATGACGAGTACATCGAACGCGTCACCCGGTGGTTACGCCCGTTCAAATGGCTCTTCCCGCAAGGCAACCCACGCCCGTTCCTGCGCTGGGGATTGACCACGGCCATCTCGCCGCTGAACACGTTGATGATGGTGCCCGACCTACTGCACTTCGACGAAGAGCTGGTGCGTGTCTCCAACTGGATTGCTGACCGCCTCGATCAGCAGGCCAAAGGCCACTTCGTGCTAATGGCCGGCGTTCGGCCATTGCTGGAAGCACTCTCAGCCCGTTATCCGTTGGGTATCATCACTGCACGACCCGAGCGCGGCACTCATCTCTTCCTCGAACAGTTCGACCTCTTTAGATACTTCCACGTCGTCGCTCATGCCCAGTCCGCCGTTCATACCAAACCCTTCCCCGACCCGCTGTACTGGTGCGCCGAGCGCCTCGGCGTCGCGCCGGAGCACTGCCTGATGGTGGGCGACACTGCCGTAGACATCCTCTGCGGCAGGAGCGCCGGGGCGCAGACCGTCGGCGTGCTGTGCGGCTTCGGCTCACGCGCCGAGCTGGAACGGCACGGCGCCGACCTCATCCTCGCGCACACCGTCGAACTGAAAGGAGCGCTGGACGGCGGTTCAATTGAAAATTGACCCTGGCTCGTCTACAATACCACTCGACGCCGAGGAGACGGCTTGCTCGGCGAGCCGTGCTCCTTCTCACCCTTCACCACGAGGAGCAGACAAATGAAGACCTACCGCCTCTTGAGCTTGCTCACCCTGAGCGCATTACTCCTGGCCGCCTGCGCGCCGGCCGCCACGACTCCACCGCCTCCACAAGACAAGCTGGCTGAGATTTTGGCGCGCGGCACGCTGATCGTCTCCACCGACCCCGCTTACCCGCCGCAATCCGAGCTTAAGCCGGACGGCGTGCGCACTGCGGGCACCAAATGCGCCGCCGACCAGAAAACCGCCGGCGAACTGGTCGGCTTTGACATTGACGTGGCCGTCGCCATCGCCAAGGGCCTGGGCGTGGAAGCCTGCTTCGTCACGCCGGACTGGACGCTGATTACCGCCGGCAACTGGGCCAATCGCTGGGACATCAGCGTCGGTTCGATGACCATCACCCCGGAGCGCATGCAGGTGCTGTACTTCGCCCAGCCGTATTACACTACGCCTGCCGCCATCTTCGTCCACAAAGACAACACCACGTTGACCGGTCCCGCCGACCTGGCCGGCAAGAAGGTAGGCGTATGTAGCGGCTGCACGTATGAGTCCTACCTCAACGGCACACTACAAATCCCCGGCGAGACCATCAACTTCGCCATCAAGGGCGCCAACATCAAAGGCTACGACACCGATTCCACCGCGCTGCAAGACCTGGCGCTGGGCGACGGCGTGCGCTTGGACGCCGTGATCACCGCCGAGCCGACCGGCCAGGGCTTCATCGCCGACGGCCAGCCACTCAAACAGCTGGGCGAGCCGGTGTTCTTCGAGTATCTGGCCCCGGCCATTGACAAGGCGGCCACACCCAATCCGATCCCGTTCCTGAATCGCGTGACCGAGATCGTGAAGCAGCTGCACAGCGACGGCACGCTCAAGTCCCTGTCCCAGAAGTATTACCGGACAGACTTGACCAGTGCCGCCGCGACCTTCGATTTGGCCAAACTTAACCAGACGCCGTAAGCGCGTTGGATAACGGTGGGGTCTGCCCGACCCCACCGTTTCTTTTGCACGGTGGAGTGCACTGAAAAAATGCACCGCAGAGAGAACGCGGAGACACAGAATTCTTTGCTGATTTCTCCGCGTTCTCTGTGATCTCAACGGTACAACATCCTCTTTGCAGTGGACTTACGGTGGGCAAAACAGACGACGAATGCAGAACGTTAGCCAGAGTTCGGCGAATGGTAAATATCCCGGCCTGGCACCCCAACCGTGAACGAGAACTGAAATGAGCGCCTCTACCACCCGAACCGCGATTGCCGACCCCGACCTGGGAATGGGTCTGCAACTTCAGGCCATACAACGCCGTGAGCGCCTGCTTAACACAGTCCGGGTGGGCGCCGTTTGGGTCGCCCTCATCCTGATCCTGAGCCTGGCGCTGCTGCAGTTACGATTCGAGCCGGGTTACCTTTTCCGCCGCACGGATATCCTCTTCACTCTGCTGGGCGGTCTGTGGACGACCATCTACGTCTCGCTGGTCTCCATCGCCTTCGCCAGCGTCCTGGCGATTGTGGGCGCGCTGGCCCGGCTCTCCTCCAACTCCATCGCTCAGGGCGTCTCCGGCTTATACATTTCCGTAGTGCGCGGCACGCCTCTGCTCGTCCAGATTTTCATCATCTACAACGGCCTGCCACAGATCGGTATGCAACTGCGCGACCTGGGTTATCCCCAGCTGGGTCAAGCCTTCATCCTGGACGCCATCCCTGCCGGCATCCTAGCCCTCAGCCTGAACTACGGCGCATACATGACGGAGATTTTCCGCGCCGGCCTCCAGTCCATCCATCATGGCCAGTGGGAAGCGGCCGAGGCGTTGGGCATGACGCGCGGGCAGCTGCTCCGCCGCGTCATCCTGCCGCAGGCGGTGCGCGTCATCATCCCCGATATCGGCAACCAGTTTATCGCCATGCAGAAGGACTCGGCGCTGGTCTCGGTGATGGGCGTCTGGGAGATCACCTACATCGCCAACCGCGCCGCCCGTCTGGATAACAAGTACATGGAGATGTTCCTGAGCGCCGCCGCGCTGTACTGGCTGCTGACTATCGTCTCCACCTGGCTGCAAAGCCTGCTTGAAAAGCGCATGGCCCATGCTTATGAGCGCTGAACCCCTCATCCGTGTCGAAAACCTGCACAAATGGTTCGGGATGCTGCATGTGCTGCGCAACGTCTCGCTAGAGGTGGCGGAGCGCGAGGTAGTCGTCATCATCGGACGCAGCGGCTCCGGCAAAAGCACCTTCCTGCGCTGCCTGAACTTTCTGGAGCAGCCCTCTGCGGGCAGCATCACCATTGATGATGTGCGTGTGAACATCGCCGTCGGCAGCAAGCCTGACCGCGCTGCCGTTACTGCGCTGCGCCTGCGCACCGGCATGGTCTTTCAGGAGTTCAACCTCTTCCCGCACATGACGGTGCTGGAGAACGTCATCGAGGGCCTGATCACCGTCAAAGGGATGAACAAGGACGAGGCGGTGGCCATCGGCGAGAAATTCCTGAACAAGGTCGGCCTGCTGGAAAAGCGCAACGTCCACCCCATCCGCCTCTCCGGTGGGCAGAAACAGCGTGTGGCGATCGCGCGGGCGCTGGCAATGGAGCCGCAGGTGATGCTTTTCGATGAGCCGACCTCCGCCCTCGACCCGGAGTTGATCGGCGAGGTGTTGGAGGTGATGAAGCAAATTGCGCGCGAGGGCACCACCATGCTTGTGGTCACACACGAGATGTCCTTTGCCTACGAAGTCGCCGACCGCGTCGTGTACATGCACGACGGTGCAATCGTGGAGCAAGGCCCGCCCCGACAACTCTTCAACAACCCCACCGATAAGCGCACACAGCTCTTCCTCGATCGCGTCATGGTGAGGAACGCGGCGATGCTGCAGGACAGAGCCGGGTCGAAGTAACCATGCTCATCACCTTCATGACCGACTTCGGCCTGCGCGACGGTGATGTGAGCGTATGCAAGGGCGTAATCAAGGGCCTCGCGCCGCAGGTCGAGATTGTAGACGTCACCCACCTCATCCGGCCGCAGAACATCCGCGAAGCTGCTGTGGTGTTGAGTCGCACCGCCTTGTACTTCCCGGATGGAACCATCCACCTGTTCGTCGTGGACCCGGGCGTCGGAACGGCGCGGCGCGGAATGGCCGCCCGCATCGGCGCACACTTCTTCGTCGGGCCGGACAACGGCGTGCTGACGTTGGTGCTGCAGCAGGCCGAGCAGCGCGGCTGGCCGACGGAATTTGTGCACCTGACCGAGTCCCGCTACTGGCGGCCCGAGGTCAGCCCCATCTTTCACGGGCGCGACATCTTCGCCCCGGTCTGCGCCCATCTGGCCAACGGCGTCCCGCTGACGAGCTTCGGCCCGGCCTTTGATGACCCGGTGCGCCTGCCCATCCCGCCGGTAACGCGCACGGAGTCCGGCCTGCGCGGCGAAATCATCTTCGCCGACCATTTCGGCAACTTGTCCACGAACATCCGGGCAGAAGACCTGATCGGTTTGGGCAAGGTAGTGGTGCGAGTCTGCGGCGCGGAAGTCCGCGGGCTGGCCCGCACCTTCGGCGAGCGCGCGCCGGGCGAGCTGACGGCGCTTATCAACCACGTCGGTGAACTGGAAATCGGCCTGGTCAACGGCAATGCGCAGCAGCGGCTCGGCGCGCAGGTGGGGGA
>JAVQXV010000239.1:0-4712 GCA_033577755.1 Anaerolineales bacterium | reverse complement strand
ATGCCTTCTCTCCTTTGTCTGGTCGCTCACCCTGATGATGAAACCATCCTGTGCGGTGGGACGCTGGCCCTGCTCAGCGCGCGCGGGGTGGCGGTGCACGTCGTCTGCCTGACGCGCGGCGAGGGCGGCGAACTGGGCGAGCCGCCGCTGACTACCCGCGAGCAACTGGGCGCGGTGCGGGAGCAGGAACTGGTGTGCGCGGTGCAAGCGCTCGGCGGCAAGAGCCTGACCTTTCTTGGCTATATAGACCCGCCCATCGGACCGGACGGGACGCTCTCCGCGCCTGAGCACAACCCGGTGATGCTGGCCGGGCAAATCGTCAACTGCATCCAGCAGTTCAGGCCGGATGTTGTGCTGACTCACGGCAGCAACGGCGAATACGGCCATCCCGCCCACGTGCTGATGCACGCTATGACGCGCGCCGCCGTCGCCGCCCTCGTCGAAGAGAAGGCCGAGCATGTGCCCGCCTTCTACTCCTTTGCCGCAACGTATCCCGATCACCCTTACCCGCGCCTGAGCAACCCCGATGACCCGGCTGATTGGGTTGTGGATGTGACAACGGTGCTTGACCGCAAGGAGGCGGCAGCGCTCTGCCATCGGACGCAGACCGCGCTCTTTGTGCGCCGCCGCTCGCAGCAGGCAGGCCGGTCGCTTACCGTGCGCGAAGTGCTGCTGACGCGCGAAGCCTTCCGCCGTCACTGGCCTGGGACGGAGCCGGACGTTTTGCGGGAGTGGGTGGACGGCTATGTTCACGACCGCCGACCAACGACCGCCGGCTCCGATTCGCCGTCCGTCGTTGTCAGTCTGCCGTCTGAGTCCGATGCCGCCAATTGAAGTTGTCCTGCTCATTGCTTCAGTGCTGGCGCTGGTCAGCATCCTGGCCAGCAAAGTCTCGCGCCTGCTCGGCGTGCCGGCGCTGCTGCTCTTCATCGTTATCGGTATGGTCGCCGGCTCCGACGGCCCCGGCGGGATCTACTTTGACGATGCGCGGCTGGCGCAGGCGCTGGGAGTGACTGCGTTGGCGTTGATCCTGTTCTCCGGCGGGCTGGACACGCAATGGGCGCCGGTGCGTCCCGTTTGGCGCTCCGGCCTGTCGCTGGCCACGTTGGGCGTGGTCGTGACCGCGTTGCTGGTCGGCGCCTTTGCCGATTTGGCCTTTGGTTTCTCCTGGCTCGAAGGGCTGTTGCTCGGCGCCATTGTCTCTTCGACGGACGCTGCCGCCGTCTTCTCGGTGCTCAGGTCGCGCAGCGTGCGCCTGTCCGGCTCGCTCGAACCGCTGCTGGAGTTCGAATCCGGCAGCAACGACCCGATGGCGGTGTTTCTCACGCTGGGCATGATCCAGCTCTTGCTCAACCCGGCGCAATCCTTGCTGAGCCTGATCCCGTTCTTCATCCAGCAGATGGGTCTGGGCGCGCTGCTCGGCCTGGCCGCCGGCAGACTGTCGGTGATCGTCCTCAATCGAATTAAGCTGGAGGCGCAGGGACTGTATCCGGTGCTCTCTCTGACGCTGGCATTGTTGACCTACGGCCTGACGGCCTCGCTCGGCGGCAACGGCTTCCTCGCCGTGTATCTGGCCGGGCTGATTTTGGGCAACAGCGACTTCATCCACAAACGCAGCCTGACGCACTTCCACGACGGTCTGGCCTGGCTGATGCAGATTGTGATGTTCCTGACCCTCGGGCTGCTCGTCTTTCCGAGCCGCTTGCCGGCAGTGATCGGGCCGGGCCTCGGTCTGGCTGCCTTTCTGATCCTAGTGGCGCGACCTGCCAGCGTGGTGCTGGCCTTGGCTCTTTCTAAGTTGGACTGGCGCGAGAAGACGATGGTGGCCTGGGTCGGGCTGCGCGGCGCGGCGCCCATCATTCTGGCGACGTTCCCGCTGCTGGCCGGCATCCCCAAATCCGAACTTATCTTCAACCTGGTGTTCTTCATTGTGTTGGTCTCGGTGCTGTTGCAAGGCACTACCATCCCGCTCGTCGCGGGTTGGCTCGGAGTCGGCAAGCCGGCAGTCCAGCCGGCCGGCGCTCCGTTGGAACTCACATCGGTGGCCGGCCCGGAGAGCCGTCTGGTAGAGCTGACGGTTGCGCCCGGAACCGCTGCGGTCAATCGGCAGATTGTGGAGCTGGGCCTGCCGCCCGGCGCGCTCATCGTCATGGTGTGCAAGGGCGAGCAGAACATCATCCCCACCGGCGCGTTGGTGCTGGAAGCCGGCGATAGAGTCATGATGCTGGCGGACTCGGCCTCGCTGGCCGAAGCGCGGCAGAAGATTGAGTCAGACCGTGGAACAGAGACCGCCGCTGACAGACTGCAGATTGCTGACGAAGGACCGCCGACCACAGACTCCTGACCGCCGACTACTGTCGGCAGTCTGTCGCCGGCGGTCATTATTCAGAGAGGATGCTCTATGAAACTTGAACACATCGCCTTCAATGTTGCCGACCCGGTTGCCGTCGCGCGTTGGTACACCGAGCACATGCGGCTAACTATTATCCGCAACTACGGCCCACCGCTCCACGCGCACTTCCTTGCATCCGCGCCCGGCCAGCCGATGATTGAGTTCTATCACAACCCCGCCGACCCCGTGCCCGATTACGCCGCGCTTCACCCCGTGCGCCATCACATCGCTTTCGTCGTGGATGACATCGCCGCCGAGCGCGCGCGCTTGCTGGCCGCCGGCTGCACCCCGTTCGACGAGCCGACGACTAACGCCGCAGGCGACACGCTCGTCTTCCTGCGCGACCCGTGGGGGTTGGCGCTGCAGCTCGTGAAACGCGCAGTCGCGCTCATGTAGCCAACGGCGCGGCAAGACCTGATAGGCAGCGCTCTGTCAGGTCTATTGGCTCGGCATGATCGAACTTTCCCCTCAACACAAGCGCGGCCTGACGCTGCGCGGGCCGCTGCATAATGCCGCCGGCGTGCTCGGCTTTGCCGGCGAGTATCGCGGCCTGCTGGACTTTTCGCGGTTAGGCGCGTTCATCACCAACCCGATTACGCTGCACGCGCGCACGCCTGCTGCGCCGCCGAACGCGGTCGCGCTGCCGGACGGCGTGCTGATTCACACCGGCCTGCCGAACCCCGGCCTGCGCGTCGCGCTGCGCCGCTTCCCGCGCGAGTGGGAGCGCGACCTGCTCCGGCTGGGCGTGCCCGTCATCGTGCATCTGGCCGCAACCACGCCGGGCGAGGTGCGAAGGAGCGTGGACTGGATCGAGCGCGAGGAGCGTGTGAGCGGCGTCGAATTAGGCTTTCGCGACGATGTGACGGCCGGCGAGCTGGAGTTGCTGGTGCGCGCGGCGCGGGGCGTGCCGCTGATTGCGCGCCTGCCGGCGGGCCGGGGCCTGGAGCTGGCCGAGGCTGCAGTTCGCGCCGGAGCCGATGCATTGACGGTGAGCGCGCCGCCGCGCCGGACGGTGGGCGGGGTGACAGGCCGCTACTATGGCCGCGACTGTCTGCTGGCGGCGCTGGAGGAAGTGCGCGCGGTGTGCGCGTTGTTGCCGGAAACGCCCGTCATCGGCGCGGGCGGGGTCTTTACCCCGGACGATGCGCGCGCCATGCGGGAAGCCGGCGCGGTGGCCGTTCAACTGGATGCGGTCCTGTGGCGCGACCCCGGAGTGCTGGCCGCACTGAACGCTGAACGCTGAATGGTGACAATTGACACTGCCCCGCTCCGAAAAAACTCAGGTATCCTTGCCCCCAGACCGCCCGTTAGGGCGCTGCGGACCTCGAATGCACGAACTGGCTGTGACTCAAAGCGTCCTCGAAATTGCCCTGCGCCATGCCGCGCCGGCGGGCGCGGTGCGCATCACGGACGTGTACCTCGTCATCGGTCAGCTCTCGTCCATCGTGGATGACTCGGTGCAGTTCTACTGGGACGCCATCAGCGAGAACACCGCGGCGCAGGGCGCGCGCCTGCACTTCCGCCGCGTCCCCGCCGAGCTGCGCTGCTGGGATTGCAACCACCGCTACTCCCCCAACGGCGAAGACCTGGCCTGTCCGGCCTGCGGCGGTTTGCGCGTGCAGGTCGTCGCCGGCGACGAGTTTCGCGTCGAAGCCATTGAAGTCGAGCCGGTCGCCGCGCCGGCAGGAGAGCCGCCATGACTCAGCGCATCCCCGTCGTTGAGAAGATTCTCAGCGCCAACGACCGTCTGGCCGAGCAGAACCGCGCCCGGCTGGACGCCGCCCGCGCGCTTGGCATCAACGTGCTGGCCTCGCCCGGCGCAGGTAAGACCAGCCTCATCATCCGCACCATCCAGGCGCTCTCGCCGCAGCTAAAGATTGCCGTGATTGAGGGCGACACTGCGCCCGTGACCATTGACGCCGACAAGGTCAGCGCCGCCGGCGCCGCTGCCGTGCAGGTGAACACCGGCGGCGAGTGCCACCTCGACGCGGTGATGGTGGCGAACGCCTTCAACGCGCTGACGCTGGACGGCCTGGATTTGCTGATTGTGGAGAACGTCGGAAACCTGATTTGCCCGGCGGCCTTCGCGCTCGGCACGCACCTGAACGTCCTGGTGGCCAGCGTGCCGGAGGGCGCGGACAAGCCCTACAAGTACCCCGGCATCTATCGCGGGCTGGATGCGCTCATCCTCAACAAGATAGACTTGCTGCCCTACGTGGACTTCGACCTCGATTACTTCCGGCGCGGCGTGGAGATTCTCAACCCCGGCCTGAGCTTCTTCCCGCTCTCCTGTCGCACCGGCGAGGGCGTGGAGGCCTGG
>JAVQXV010000238.1:0-4732 GCA_033577755.1 Anaerolineales bacterium | reverse complement strand
AATACGCAATACGCAATACGCAACACGAATCCCCCTCATGGACCTCACCCAACTCCTCAAAGAAAGCTGGCGCATCACGCGCACCTGCTGGTCGTTGTGGGTGCTGAGCGCGGCGCTGTTCCTGGCCTTTGTTCCGGCGGCGCTACTGGCCGGCGGGCTGGGCGCGGCCTCGGCGGCGCTGACGTTTCCCTATGCCGGCCCGGAGCCGGAATGGCTCGGCGCGCTGCGCCGCTGGCCGGCGTGGGTCTGGGCAACGTTGGGGATGGTTGCCATCCTCTTTCTGATCGCCTCCACCGCCGTCAGCTACATCGCCCAGGCGGCCACCATCCGCGGCGCGGCCCTGGCCACCGAGCGCCTACAGCCGGTTTCACTCCGAGAGACGTTGCAGCTTGGGCGACCGCGCCTGAGGCGTCTGCTCGGCCTGGCCGGAACGGTGGGAGCGGTGATTTCGACCCTGACCCTGATCCCGGTCCTCTTACGCCTTCTGATGGCACAACAGGCCGGCCTGTTTGGCATGATGCTGGTGGACATGGGGCAAGCCGTGCTTTCACCGGTGCTCTCAGTTTTGGGGCTGGCCGTCTTCCTGATCGTGTTGGCCATCGCGGTGGAGGACGTGAGCGCCCGCCGCGCGCCGCGCCGCGCCTGGGCTGTATTTCGCAAGGGCTGGTGGGCGTTTCTGCTTGTCTTGTTCATTGCTTTCCTCCCCAGCCTGGCCATCGTTGCCCTGGTGTTGCCGGTAGGCTTCATCTTTGCCCTGATGGTGCTGAACACGATGGTCGGCGTGGCCGTGCTGCTGCTGTATGGCGCCGTGGCCGGACCGCTCGGTGTGGCGCTGGTGCTTTTCGTCGCCGTGTTCTCGACGACGTTGTACACTCTGGTCTATCGTGCCGCCGCCCGGCTGGCGGATGCTACCGGCAGCCCAATTACAACGTAGTATCGTGAGCACCGGATCACACTCCCCGTGAGACAATACGGCAGCGTTTCACCCTTCTCTACTTCGGAGGCTCCATGACCATCTCGCTCGACTTCGGCAATATCCTGACACGCGCCTGGAACATCACCTGGAAAAACCGGGTGCTGTGGCCATTCGCCATCCTGGCCGGCTGTGTGCGTGGCGGCGGCGGTGGTGGCGGCGGCCCAAGCTTCGACCCGAACAACCTGCCGGTCAGGCCGGATGGCCAGTTCGTCCTGCCGCCCGAACTTGAGCGGATGTTTGACAACATAGACTCTACGGTCTTCATTGTGGCCGCCATCTGCCTGACTCTATTGATCGCGGTGATCACTATCGTAGTCCAGACGCTCGGCATCGGCGGCCTTATCGGCGGCATTGATCGGGCGGACGCGGTGGGCAGCGTGAGCTTCGGCGAAGCCTGGAGCATCGCCACCGCCAAATTCCTGCCGCTGCTCGGGCTGACCCTGTTCATCGTCGCGATCATCCTCGGTATGGTACTGGTCATAATTGTGCCGGGTGTGTTCCTAAGTATAGTAACGCTCGGTGTAGGGCTGCTTTGTTTCATTCCCCTCCTCTGCATCTTCATCATCATTATTACAATGCTGTTTGGCTTGATCGTTCAATTTGCGCAGATCGGTGTGGTGGTGGACAACCTGCCCGTGTTCGACTCGCTACGCCGAGGCTGGGAGGTGTTCCGCGCCAACCTGGCAAACACCATCATCCTGGCGATCATCGTAGGCGTCATCGGCATCTTCGTTGGCCTGGTGTTGGCGCTGCCGCTCCTGTTCATGATCGTGCCCGTCATGGCCGGGGTTGTAGGCTTTGCCGCCGAGAACCGGGCGCTGAGCATAGGCCTGATCTTCGCTCTGATTTGCTTCTGCCTGTACCTGCCGGTGCTTCTAGTCCTGAACGGTATCCTGCAGGCATGGACAACCTCGGCCTTCACGCTGGCCTATAAGACGTTCACCCGGCCTGCCGCGGCACCGCCGGCCAGCTTTGTGCTCGGCGCACCTTCGCTGTAAACTTCTGATCCCAGGGAGCCTGCTATCAGGCTCCCTGGTCGTTTATGTCCCCTCGTGGCCGCCTCATCCCGGCCTAATCCGAACACGTTACAATCTCAGCCTATGCTGGGTCAGGCTATCGCTCGCTGGGCGACGGCGCTCTGCTTGCTCGGGTTGCTGCTCCAACCCGCTTGGGCGCGTGCACAGGCCAGGCAGCCGTCGGCGGTCATCACCGCCGTAGATGCCGGCAACTTCCCGGAAATCCAAGTCTACCTCGCGGTCACGGACGCCTCGGGCCGGCACATCCCCGGCCTCCCCGCTTCGGCCTTTGCGCTGATCGAGAACCAATCTCCACTCCCTAATCTCTCCCTCCTAGAAGCCGATCTCGGCGTGCAAATCGTTTTCGTGCTGGACGCCAACGCCGCTTTCCGCACGCGGGATGTTGCCGGCGTTAACCGGCTGGGCTACATCTTGCAGGCGCTCAACGAGTTCGTGCGCCAGGAGATGCAGGCGGAAGCCGATGACGTATCCATCGTCACATCGGAGCAGACGCTGATCGCGCATGGGCGTTCGCGCGACCCGGTGATAGATGCGCTCAACCGCTACACCACCGATTTTGCCGGGGCCGCCGACCCCGGCGCGCTTATCTCAACCGGCCTGAACCTGGCGAGCGATGTGACGCCGCGCCCGGGCATGCGGCGTATGCTCGTCGTGCTGGCGAACGGCCTGCCACCCGCAACGCCCGTCGCCGACTTGGTGGCGCGCGCGCAGGCAACCGGCGTCGTCATCCACACCGTCTACGTCGGCCCAGCAGATGCCCTGGCAACCGTTAGCGCGCAGACCCTCGGTCGGCTCTCGCAGGCAACCGGTGGCCTGAGCCTCGTCCTGGAGAACGCGCGCTCGCTTCAGCCGATCTTCGAGGCGGTGGCCAACGCGCGCCCGCAGTACCGGCTCAGCTATCGCTCCACAGTGAAGACAACGGGCCGGCATACACTGGCGGCAACGGTTCAGCTGCCGGATGGAACCACGCTCACAACACCAGAGGTCAGCTTCCAACTCCGCGTTGAACCGCCGCTGGTTATGGATCCGGGCCTGCCGGCGCAAATCATGCTCGGCGAAAGTGAGAGCCTGGCTGTGCCCATCGTCGTCACCTTCCCGGATGGCCACCGGCGCGCGCTGCGCGAAGTGCAATTGCTCGTAGACGGCAACGTGGCAGCCACACAGTCGGGCGATGCGACCACGGTGGACTGGCCGCTGGCGGCATATACCGAGAGCGTGACGCCGACCGTACAACTGCGTGTGACCGACGAACTGGGGCTGAGGGCGGAGAGCAAGCCGCAGACGGTGGCTCTGATCGCTGCGCCCGTTGCAGCATCGGCCGACGCACGTATGCCGGCCCAGACGTCTGCACCCGGTCTGCTCACGCTCATCCTGCCGATCGCGGCGCTTGCACTACTTCTCATGGCGCTCGGCAGCATTGGTGTGTTCATCTGGCTACGTCGTCAACAGGTGGAACAACAGCGCGCTCTCATCGGCGGCGAGACCATCCCCGGCCGGCCGCTGGCCTCCGACCCGCGGCCGGCAAGTCCACGTGAGCCGGCTACGAGGTCGGACGATTCCACATTGCCACGCTCCCCGACTCCGGCGAAAAAGGTGCCCACTCTGCAGCATCCGGCTGCCCCTCGGTTGACGCGAGCCGGCAGGAGCGCGCCGCCGGGCTTGGCCTATCTTGAAATATTGGACGGCGGTGAAGGCGACGCGCCGCGCGAGACCATCGAGCTTTACGGACAGACGGTGAAACTGGGTCGCGACCCGGCGGTGGTCAACATCCTGTTCACAGACCGGTCGGTTTCACGCCTGCACGCCCGCATTGAGCAGACCCGCCCCGGCATATTCTGCCTGTATGACGAAGGTTCGACCTCAGGAACCTGGGTCAATTTCACCCTCATCTCACTCACCGAAGGATATGAGCTGAAATCCGGCGACCTAATCAATCTGGGCCGAGTACAACTGCGTTTCCGGCGGCGCGAGGGCGTTTCACCTGATCCGAAGAAAGCAGGCCGGCTGTCGAAAGAAAGCTCCCCTCCTCATTCTTCAAAACCCGGCAGAACGTCGTGAACCGGATTGACCTGCGCTGTGCTTCCCGCCTCTTTCGCCGAGCAAGATAACAGAAACAGAAAAAGGCCCAAGCACATTGGGCCTTTTCCGGCTCACAAACGAGCGTAACGCTCATTTGTGAGTGTGACAAAACTTTTGGCAATGACCTACTCTCCCAGGCGGTCCCCCGCCAAGTACCATCGGCGCTGTCGAGCTTAACTTCCGGGTTCGGGATGGGACCGGGTGTACCCTCGACGCTCCAATCACCAAAAGCGTTTGCCGAGTTAGTCCAATGCCGGTCGTGCCGGCGCAACTGAATAGCGTTCGTGGAAATCCAATTTCTCCGCATCACCTTTGGACCAAGCCCTCGACCGATTAGGACGCCTCTGCGCACGCCTTGCGGCGCTTACACACGGACGCCTATCTAACCGATAGTCTCTCGGTGGTCTTACTGGCTTATGCCATGAGGGACCTCATCTTGGAACGAGCTTCCCACTTAGATGCATTCAGCGGTTATCTCGACGCGACGTAGCTACTCGGCAATGCCGTTGGCACGACAACCGACACACCAGAGGTCGCTCCACCTCGGTCCTCTCGTACTAGAGGCAGGCTTCCTCAAGTCCCTTACGCCCACAGTGGATAGAGACCGACCTGTCTCACGACGGTCTGAACCCAGCTCACG
>JAVQXV010000013.1:0-36524 GCA_033577755.1 Anaerolineales bacterium | reverse complement strand
GGCGGCGGCAGAGCGGTAGTAGTTTCAATCGCCATAGCAGCCTCCTGCCTGATTCTGTCACAGATGGGGTTAGGATACCAGACCAAGGACGGCAGCCGGCGATCGTACGCCAGGCCCCCCTATGCCCACCATCTTACGGAAAGACGGGGGCGATGCGCCGTACGCGCTGGGCGCGCTGCCTGCGGGCGTGGCGTTGCAACACGGCGCTGTACTCCTCGAGCAGGCCGTCGAGGACGATGTCCCAGCGACGCGCTTCGGCGTGCACCCGACCCGCTGCACCCAGACGGCGCGCGTGTTCGGGATAACGCACCAGCTGGGCGACGTTCGCTGCGAGGTCGTCCGGCTCATGCGGCTCGAAGAGCAGGCCGTTGTGGCCATGAGTCACGTGATCGAGCAGGCCTCCGGAGCGCGGCGCAACTACCGGCAGACCGGACGCCATCGCTTCCAGCACCACGTTGCCAAGTGTTTCGTTCATAGCAGGGAAGACGAAAATGTCTGCCGAGGCATAAGCGGAAGCAAGGGCTTCGCCGCGCAGGTAACCGGTGAAGGTGGTGGCCGTGCCGGCAAATAGCTTTTCCAGCGCGGCGCGCGCCGGGCCGTCCCCAACCAGCGCCAGCCGCACGCCGGGAAGAGCATCCAGCAGCGGCCGAAGCCAGCTCACGCGCTTCTCCACGGAGAGCCGGCCTACGTAGAGCAACAGCGGCGCCCGCGGCTCCCCGCCGCTCAGGCGCTCGCGCCATTCACGGCTACGACGCGCAGGATGAAAGAGGGCCGTGTCCACTCCCCGGCCCCAGACCCTGACGCGCTTGAAGTTATGGGCCTGCAGCTCGCGCTGTGTGACGCGCGATGGCGCCAGATTGAGATGGGCCAAATTGTGTAGGGTACGAAAGAACAACCACAACACGGGATTGATCCAGCCCCATCCCCAACGCTCGGCAAAACCCGGAACATCGGTGTGATAAGAGGCAACCAGCGGGATGCGGTGCGTGAGTGCATACCACATGCCGGCCAGGCCGAGCGAAACGGGGTTGAGCACGTGAATCAAATCAGGCTTGAAGCGTTGCAGGATTGGGCGAACATCGGCGAAGGGCGAAGCAAGCTTCAACTCGGGGTACAGCGCGAAGCGCACTGCGGGAAAGCCGTAAACGGGAGTGCGCGCAAACTGCGCCGGGCCGCCTTCCGGGGCGAACAGCACTGCTTCATGGCCACGCACGCCCAGATGCTCCAGCAGATGGCAGAGCGTGTTAACGACTCCGTCCACCTTAGGCAGGAACGTCTCGGTGAAGAGAGCGAGGCGCATAAGCGTTGCCGGGTCGTTACCCGAGGCCGAGCTGTAGGGCCAGCGCCATCAAGCCCGCGCCTACCAGGGCGCCGGCAACCGTCTGCATCAGGGTGTGGCGCTGCAGGCGCAGCCGTGCCCAAGCCAGCAGCGGCACCAGCGCCAACAACGGCAGCGCTGCTGCGCCCATCAGCATCACAGCCAGCGCGGCCAGGCTGGCGACTGAGGCGGTGTGCGCGCTGATTTTCCAGAAGAGCGTGATGGCCAGCATCAAGGCCACCTGCGCCACGCCCGCGCCGACCACCACAATCAGCAGGGCCGGGGCCATACCCAGCCGGAGCCAGAGCCAGGCCAGCCCCGCACAGAACAGTGAGACCAGATACGGCTTGATGCGCTGCTCACGGACTCTCAGATCGAAGTCGCTGATGCGCCCGCGCACCAGCTGCACGCCGACGTAGGTGACGGGCACACAGACGGCAAGCAACAGGTAGATGCCCGTCCAGCGCCAGGCTTCCGGCGTGGCCAGGTGCGCCGCCGTCAGCGCTGCGCCGCTCACAATCATCAGCGGCGGGCTGAAGATAGCGGAGAGTAGCCGCGCCAACCGCAAGTCCCACGTCCTTGCAGAATCAATTCCTGCAATGCCGCGACTTAGTTCCATCAGGAATGCTCCTCTGAGTAGGGCGACCAGTAACCCCAGTCGTGCCGACGCCAGCGCCGGGGCAGCAGGCCGAGGTACAACAACGTGCAGCGCGTCAGCGAGTGAACGGTTTTGGCAAGCACTCCACGTCGCAGCCGGCGATGGTCGCAGGCGAAGACGAACAGTTGCGAGTCGTAGCGCACGCGAAAGCCGCGCCTTTGCAGACGCCAGCCCAGCTCTGAGTCCTCGTTGCACGACAGGTCCAAATCAAACCCACCCACCGCAGCGAGGGCTTCCGCGCGGACCAGAAAATTGGAGCCGCTGACGGCGGCAATGCCCAGCGCATGCGCCAACCGTTGGCCATGCGTGAACCAGCGGTAGTACCAATCATAGGCATCGCGCGAAAGTTTTGCGCCGTACAACGCATCGCAGTCAGAATGCTGTCGTAGCCGCTCGAAGTAACCCGTTGGGAAAATCACATCGGCGTCGGTGAAGAGCAGCCACGGAGTGCACGCCGCTTCTGCGCCAATCTGGCGCGCCACGGCGACATTGCCCGGGCAACGTAGCACGGTGGTGCGCGCCGGACGCATTTCCTGTATTAGCCTCGGCGTTTCATCCGTGCTGGCATCCACCACGATCAGCCGGAGGGCTTCGGGCAGGGTGGCCAGAAACGTTCGAATGTTGTTCGCTTCGTTGCGCGTAGGTAAAACAACGGTGAGGTCTGCCGAGTCCATACAGGGAGACGCTTCCCGTATAAGACTACCGGCGACGGCTTAAGCGAGGGTCAACGGAGGGGCAAACGTTGTTGAAGGTCGCTTGCGCAGCACCCCTATGGTTGCAGCCGTCCGTTCAAAGCCTAGGACAGGCCGTTGAGCGGCGCGCGGTGGTTAAGCAGGATGGCCTGCGCGTTGATGGGTGGCTGGTCCTTTTTGGGCTTGACACGCTCATAGGTACCATCCGGCAGCAGCACACGCGCCTTGACGTTGTCCATCAGATAGGTCTTGAGGATGTCCTCGCTGACAATCTTGATCAGGCGCGGGTCCTGGATGGGGAAGAGCACTTCGACGCGCCGGTCAATGTTGCGCGTCATCACGTCGGCGCTGCCGATGTAAATCTCCGGGTTGCCGGCGTTATGGAAGTAGTAGATACGGCTGTGCTCGAGGAAGCGGCCGACGATACTGGTGACACGCACCGTCTCGCTGATTCCGGGCAGGCCGGGACGCAGACAGCACATCCCACGCACAATCATATCTATCTTCACACCGGCCTGGGACGCTTTATAGAGCTTCTGGATCATGCCCTTGTCGGTCAGCGCATTCATCTTGAAGATGAGCCGGCCACCTTTGCCTTTGCGCGCATGCTCGATCTCGCGCTCGATCAGCTCCTCCATGCGCTGGCGCAAGTTGATGGGCGCGACCAACAGCTTGCGGAACCGTGTCTTGGCCGAGTAGCCGGTGAGGTAGTTGAATAGATCGGTGGCGTCGGCGCCGATGTCTTCATCACAGGTGAATAGGCCAATGTCGGTGTAAATCTGGGAGGTGACCACGTTGTAGTTGCCTGTGGAGAGATGAATATAGCGGCGGATGTGTTCGCCCTCCTTGCGCACCACCAGCGCAATCTTGGAATGCGTCTTCAGCCCTAGCAGGCCGTAGACCACGTGCACACCCTCGGACTCCAGCTTGCGCGCCCAGTCAATGTTGCGCTCTTCATCAAAGCGTGCTTTTAGCTCCACCAGCACCGCCACTTGCTTACCATTCTCGCTGGCCTCCAGCAGCGCTTCGACAACAGGCGCGTTGCGGCCCACCCGGTATAACGTTTGCTTAATGGCCAGCACATCCGGGTCGCGGGCCGCCTGATTGAGGAACTCCACCACCGGCGTGAAGGAGTCGTAAGGATGATGCAGCAGGATATCGCCTTTGCGGATTGCGGCAAAGATGTCCTTTTCCGCTGCCCTGTCGTTGAGCGGCGCCGGGATCGCCGGCACGAACGGCGGGTCCTTCAAATCGTAGCGGTCAATGTTGTAAAGCGCACGTAGGTCGGACATACCGAGTGGGTTCTCGACCACGTACACATCGCGCGCATCCATCTCCAGGTTCTCCACCAGCAAGTCTCGCAGGTGGTCGGGCATCGTGGCTAGTAGTTTGAGCCGCACCACGTCCCCGAAGCGTCGCCGGCGCACGCCCTGTTCCATGGTCTCCAGCAGGTCGGCGGCTTCTAGCTCCTTGATGACGATGTCGGCGTCACGGGTGACGTGAAAGGGATGCGCCTCGACGATCTCCAGGCCGGGGAAGAGCTTATCCAGGTGTGCGGCAATCAGCTGCTCCAGCCAGACGAAGTAATGTTTGTTCGGGACGGTGCCGTCTTTGCGCGTGCCGCCGGATGACCGTTTGAGAGGCACAAACCGCGGCAGCGTGTTGGGGACCTTGACCCGGGCAAACCGCTCGCGCCGACTCTTATCGCGGACGAGCACCGCCAGGTTTAGGCTAAGGTTGGAGATATGCGGGAACGGACGACCCGGATCAAAAGCCAGCGGCGTCAGCACGGGAAAGACCACTTCATCGAAATACTGATCGGCGCGCGCCTTCTGATTAGCGTCCAACGCGGCATAATCGAGCACGTAGATGCCGGCCTCGGCCAACTGGGGGAGTAGTTCGTTGTGCCAACAGGCGCGCATATCCTGCATTAGCTTGAGCGCCATCTTGCGGACGCCGGCCAGCTGCTCGGCAGGCGTCAGGCCATCGGGCGAAAGCTCGACCACGCCGGCCTCAACCTGTTGCTTCAGCCCGCTTACGCGCACCATGAAGAACTCGTCCAGGTTAGAACCGACGATGGACAGGAACTTGACCCGTTCCAGCAGCGGCTGGGTGGGGTCACGGGCCTCCTCCAGTACACGGCGCTGGAACTCCAGCAGGCTCAATTCACGATTGATGAAGAGTTGGGGGTCATCGAGGTTGATCTCGTCGGTTTTCGCTGTGGCAGACATGGCAAACCTTTATAAGATACTCTGATGAGTGGACTGAAAAAACTACTAGCGTCCACTCAGGGTACGACTGACATGTTTTGCGTGCACGCCCGAACTCCAAACTGATTGCGTTTTCAGGCGAATAAGAGTATTATTATCACATCCATAGGACTTACGCAGTTGGCGGAGGTGCCGCTATATCCGGCGGACCTCCGGGGGCTGATCGCCACATATGTGGCAGCATGGGTTCAACTGCGTAACTCCTAATCCATTTTAGTCGCTGCCTCCTTGATAATGGAGGAGACTGCCATGATCCCTTCCCACGTGGATCGAACGCTCGACTGCCGTGGCATGAGTTATCCTGTTCCAATTCTCAAGGCTGAACAGGCACTGGCGACGATGGCTGCCGGCCAAATCCTGGAAGTGCTGTCCACAGACGCAAACACCAAGCCCGATCTGACGACGTGGGCCGAAAGGATTGAGTCGGACCTGCTGGCCGTCACCGAGACGAGCGATGGACAATACAGCTTTTACGTTCGCAAAGGCCGCGTGCCGGCCTCCAGCCAGAGGAAAGAAAAGAAAGACGAAAATCTTTTCTTGGTCGTGTTACGCACCGGCCTCAATCAGCCGGGGCAAGTGCGGGCGGCCTTCATGTACGCCTCACTGGCTGCCGCAATGGGACAGGATACAGTCGTTTACTGTGTGCAAGAGGGCGCCGACGCGGCCAAAAAGGACGTGCCGCAGAAAGACACCTCCCCTCCCGGTGGGCCGACCATCACGCAACGGATCGAGGAAGCGCTCGATATGGGCGTACGTATCGAGGTTTGCGAGCAGACGGCCAGCGTTCGCAACATCAAGGCTGAAGACCTAATCCCCCAGGCAAAACTCATCGGTGGTGCGGCGCTGATTGATTACGCCATTCGTGCTCGTGGGCAGTTGACCTTCTAAGGACGCCCCGCATGTTCCCGGAAGAACCCGGCAGCGCCAGTCGCAGATTTTTTTACTCGTCTATTTTCTGGCTGTTGGTCCCCGGCCTGTTCGGGCTGATCCTGGCCGCCTTTCTCTACGTCCCCACAATTTACGATTCACTTCCTCTCTGGCTCAAGCCGTACCTGAGCTTTGGTCGCCTGCGCCCGGCGCACGTGAATCTGGCGATCTTCGGCTGGCTCTCACAGGCTTACGTCGGCGCGATCCTGTTCATCGTCCCGCGCCTCACCCGCGCCAAGCTTTACAGCGAACGCCTGGCCCATGTGAACTGGTGGCTGTGGAACCTCATGGTTCTCGGCGCGATGATCACCCTGCCCCTGGGCCTCACCCAGGGCCGCGAGTACGCCGAGCTGATCTGGCCGCTCGATCTCCTACTCGTACTCAATTTCGTTTTGCTGGGCATCAATATCTGGGGCACGGTTCTACGACGCACCGAACCGAAGATTTACATCAGCGTCTGGAACTTCATGGTGTCGGTCATCATCTTTATCCCGGTCTACGCGGTTGGTAACAAGATATGGGATCCGAGCGGCGCCTTCACCGGCATGACTGACAACATCGTAAATTACTTCTACGTTCACAACCTCTTCAACTCCTGGTTCACCACTGCCGGCGTTGGCCTGGCGCTCTACCTCCTGCCCAAACTCAGCGACAAACCTCTCTACAGCCACCGCCTCGCCCTGTGGGGCCTATGGAGCGTCTGGACGGGCCAGCATCACCAACTATATAGTCCCGCTCCCGACTGGCTTGAATATCTTACGGTCGTCTTTAGCATCCTGGCCGCTGTGCCCACCATCGCCTTCACCGTCAACTTCTTCAAGACCATCGAAGGCCGCTGGCACCGGGCAGCAGACGACGTGGCCTTGCGCTTCCTGGCCACCGGGGCGATCTTCTGGGCGCTCACTTGCGTGCAAGGCGTGGCCCAGTCGTTTCGCAACTTCTCCATGGCCGTCCACTTCACCAACTGGGTGGTCGGCCACAGCCATCTGGCCTTCGTGGCCGATTACTCGTTCTGGGCCTTTGGTCTGATCTATTACATTGTGCCCCAGCTCGTGAACCGGCCTCTCTACAGCAAGAAGCTGATGGAATGGCACTACTGGCTCACGGTTGGGGGCATGACCGTGTTCATGGTCGCCCTATGGATCGCCGGCCTGATTCAGGCCCAGAACTGGGCGACCAACAGCGTGCCGTTCATTGTCACGGTCAGAGCCATGCAGCCCTACTTTCTGCTTCGTCTGCTGGGTGGCCTGGCGGCGGGCGCAGGCATCTTGTGTTTTGCTTATAACATCTGGATGACGGTCCGCCAGCCGGTGGCAGCGCCCGCGGTTGCCCGACCGCAGACCGTTGTCGTGAGCGGAGATTGAGCATGAAACAGAACCTTGCCTATCTGGTATCTGTTTCTATGATCAGCCTGCTGCTCGGCATCATTGTCACCATTGTAATTCCGGCCCAAGACCCGGTGACGCCATCGCCGCTGGCCCGGCCCTATACCGAAATCGAGCTAAAGGGGCGCGAAATCTACAAGCGCGAAGGCTGCCATTACTGCCATACTCAGCAGGTGCGCGCCCCTGAGGCCAACCGCTCGATGATCCACCAGAAGGGCGACATCGGCCCGGAGTCGGTCCCCGGCGATTATTACTATCAAAGCCCGGTGTTTTGGGGCACGCAACGGCAGGGACCCGACCTGGCGCATGTGGCCAGCCGAAAGGGCATCGGCGATAACGTTGCCTGGCACATGGCGCACTTCAAAAGCCCGCGCGGCATGATGCCCGGTTCGGTCATGCCCTCGTACAACTATCTGAGCGAGGACGAACTCGAAGCCCTGACGGCCTATATGCTTACGCTGAAGTAGTTTAAGCTGGTTAGGCCTCGAACGTGACCTTCATGGCCTTGTAGAATTACCCTTGAAGAATCACATGGCCGCGAAGATTCTGTACCCACGAAGTCACCCGAAGAAACACGAAGAAACTTACGTGCCCTTTGTGTAACTTCGTGCGACTTCGTGCTCTTCGTGGACTCCTTCGATGGTTTACGCCGGCACCTGGCTCATTCTGGCGACGACCGCCATCATTATTGTCATCTTCCTCACCGGAGTCTATTGGGCATGGCGGAACGGCCAGTTCGAAGACTTCGAAGCGATCAAGTACAGGATATTTGACGACGATCTGCCCCGGCAATGACGACCGACATCCCTGCCCCCCTGCCACCCGGCTACGAAGATTATGCCGGCGAAATCACGGTGGCCAACGGCAAGCCGCCCAAATGGGCAACGTATGTGCCGCAAGTCTTCACCCTCTGGGCGTTGGCTTACTACGTCTGGCTATTTCTCGACGAGGGCACGCTTGACCCGATCAACTTGACCTTCGGCGTCCTGTTCCTGATCTGGCTGATCTACACACCGATCGCCCAGAAGCGCGGCTGGTTCTTCGTGCCGATGTGAGTCCGGGCGACATCTCCGGAAGAAAGGAGGTCCAGCCTATCCGCCACCCGTCATTCACTCCGAACCGTTTCCCACTTTACGTAGCCCGATCTGCCATCCCATTTTCATTCTCAACCTAAGGAGATACCCATGGCCACCACCGAAGAAGTCAATGCCTTCATGAAGGAAAACATGAAGTTCATCCCGCGCATGTACCAGATTCTGAACACGGTCGTGCCCGATCACGGGATGGCCTTCGCCAACTTCTATCAGACCATCTTTGCCGATGGCGCCATCCCCAAGAAGCTCAAGGAACTGATGTTTACCGCCATCGGCATCTCCTGGTGCTCGCCGCGCTGCCTCATCCACGTGGTGCCGGCCATCGAGTCAGGCGCAACTGACGGCGAGATCTTCGAGGCCTGCGTGGTCGGCGTGATCGCTGCCGGGTTCGTGCCCGGCGGGCCGGGCATCCCCTACGCCTTCGAGTACGCCGCCAAGGTGCTCGACATCGCGGCCAAACACCGCAAGGGCGAGAAATGGGAATACCTGCCGGCGCCCAAATTTGATCACGGCGTTTATTAATCCATCCCTGCAGCTTCAGACGGGAGCCACGTCGTTCCTAGGCTCCCGTCTGTCTTCTTCGCATCGAGTCACCGTGGATCGAGACCAACTGCTGGCCGAGCTGGCTTCCCTAATCAAGAACGACGAAAGCGCCGCCGAAACGCTGCTGGCTTACCTGCGCGCACGCGACGGCGGGGTAGGGCTGATGCTCGACGTCCTCCGTCGCCGCCGTGAAGCCTTCGTTCCGTACGTTCTCTACGGCGCCCAGGTGTACGACGCGCCTAAAGCCCTTGACCCGAAGACGGTCGAACTTGTCGCGGTGGCCGCCGCGGCAGCGCTGATGTGCGAGCACTGCCTCGACGCCCACCTGCGCGCGGCGCGGCGCCGGGGCGCGAGCCTCGAGGAGATCTTCGACGCGTTGCTGATCGCCGGCTCGATCGCGCAGTCGTCCACCCTGGCGGTCGCCTTCCGCCGCTTCCGGCTCCTCGAAGAGAGGGAGAAGGGAGACGGAAAATGAAGGCGGTCAGGAACCTCGTCCCCCTCCCCTACCGGCGGGTCAGCGTCCAGGACTACGCCGGTGAGATGAGCGAGGGTGCCATCCGCGCCCATCTCCTCGGGCGCGAGACGTACCGGCGCACCGATTTCATCGTGCTGCGCCAGGGCGACGCCACCGCCGTAGTCGCCGTCGGCGCACCTGATCGTGCGTCCCTCTTCAGCCCGATCAACAACGTCGAGGTCCTCGCCCTGCCGGACTCCTGTCGCTTTGTCGTCGCCCCGGAAACCGACCCTTCCAACCCCTCCGCGCTGGCTGCCAAGGCCCACGAACTCGGCGTTGGCCTGGAAGGAACGCTGGTCGTCCTGGGCAAATATGAGCACGTCAACTTCATCCATCATCCCGACCCGCTTGTCATTCGTGTCGTCGAAGTCGTCCCGCCCGAGCCGCCCAAGCTCTTCGGCCTCGCTCAGCACGTCTTGAGCTATGCCGACCTGCCGCCCATCCGGCTCGAACTCGAGCGCATTGACCTCAACGATCTGGCCGCCGGCCACAACCCCCCGGCCTTCCTTGTCCCTTGCCGCTCAGGCGGGCTGGACAAGTTTCCCGCGCCGGTTTATTTTCTGGATGAGCGCCCGGCGCAGCGGCAGGACTGGACTCTGATCGGTTGTGAGCGCAGCCTGCAATTCCATCGCCACTACTACGGTGACGAGCCACGGCGCATCGAAATGTGCCCGCGCGTCATCGCCGGCCGGCGCGAGGAGCTGACCCTGGTCAAGTGCTGCCTGCTTGAGTTCCACGTTGAGACCGAGGGCCGGATGGCTATTGTGCCGTGGGGCGCGGATCTAAAAATGGTCGAAGAAGCGCTGCGCTGTCTGGCAACCAACGCTCAACAGACTGTCAATTCTCTATCTTGAACAGAAGGCAGCCTGCCTACCACAAGATCATCCTCACATGAAAGCCTGGTCTGACGTCTTCCCGCACCTTGATGGCCGTTCTCAAAAGCCGCGCATCAAAGGCGCGACCATGGTCATTGACAAGTGTCAGGGCCTGACGGCCATGACCGAACTGCTGGCGCTGGCCGGCGACTTCATTGACCACTGGAAGCTCTCGTTCGGCACCGCGGCGCTGCTGTACGAAGACGTCCTCCGCCAGAAAGTCCGCCTTGCCCGCGATCATGGTTTGCTGGTCTACCCGGGCGGCACGCTGACCGAATACGCCATCCTCAAGGACGTATTCCCCGATTTCATCCACCGGGCGCGCCAGCTCGGCTTCAACGCCGTCGAAATCTCCGATGGCACCATTCGACTCCCCCGGGAAATCCGGCGTGACCTGATCCGCTACACGCTCGACGCCGGCCTGACGGTCGTGTCCGAAGTCGGCAAGAAGGACCCGCGCAAGCAGCCCACCGCCGCCGCGCTGGCCAGACAGGCGCTGGACGACTTCGACTCCGGCGCGGCATGGGTCATCGTGGAAGCACGCGAATCGGGCAAGGGCATCGGCATCTACGGCAAGGAGGGCGAAGTTCACGAGCAGGATGTGGACATTATCGTCGCCATGCTGGATGAACATCTCGACCGGCTGATCTGGGAAGCACCGCTTAAGAACCAACAAGAGTATCTTATTCTGCGCTTTGGCCCAGACGTAAGCCTCGGCAACATTCAGCCGCGCGAGGTGCTCGCCACCGAAGCCCTGCGCGCTGGCCTGCGCTTCGAAACGCTGCGCCCGGTGGCCGAGAAGATCGAGCAGGAGGAAGGCCTCTCCATGATCGAGCGCGTCTCCCACATGCTGCGGCGCACCGTGCCTGAAGCGTGATCTAGCCGATAGCCGATAGCCATCAGCCATTTGCCATCTGCCATCTGCCATCCGCCATCTACTAACCGCCGGCCATGCGCCTCGCAGAACCGCCCGCCGAGCTGCTCGTCCGCACCGCCTTTGCACGAGAGCTAGGCGACACCGCGATTCTCTACGAAGGCATGAGCCTGGCCGACATCGCGCACGTCGTCGGCCTGATCGAGGCGAACATCATTCCGCGCGAGTCGGGCGGCGAACTGCTGGCCGCGCTGCTCACCATCCATCCCGCGCCGCCGCTCGATTTCGCCCTCGACCCGGCGCGCGGCGACCTCTACTCCAACCGCGAGGCCTACCTTAGGATGCTGGCCGCACCCGTCGGCTGGCTCTCGACCGGTCGCGCCCGACGGGAGGCCTCCACCATCGCCTATCGCCTCGCCGTGCGCAAGCGGCTCCTGGCCTTCGCCGCCGCGCTCGAAGACTGCGCCAACGCCGCCCTCGACCTCGCCGAGACCCATCGCGTCACGCTCTTCCCCGATTACACCTACCTCCAGCCCGCCCAGCCGACGACCTTCGGCCATTACCTGCTCACCTTCGTCTATCCGCTGTTGCGCGACCTCGAACGGACGCGCGCCGCCTTTGCCCGCACCAACCTCAGCCCGGCCGGCGCCGGCAGCGTCAACGGCAGCCGCCTGCCGCTCGACCGCGCTCGCCTCGCCGAACTGCTCGGCTTCGACGGCCTGATCCCCCACACGCGCGACGCCATGTGGCAGGCCGACGGCCCGATCGAGATCGCCGCGCTCCTCGCTTCGTCCCTCGTCACCCTCGACCGCCTGGCCGAAGACCTGCAAATCTTCTCCACCGCCGAGTTCGGCCTCGTGGAACTGGCCGACCGCCATACGCGCACCAGCGTCATCATGCCGCAGAAGAAGAACCCCTATTCGCTGGCCTACCTTCGCGGCGTGTGCGGCGAGTCCATCGGCGTGCTGGCCGCCATGGCCGCCGTCGGCAAAACACCCTCCGGCCAGATAGACAACCGCCTCTTCGCCTACGGCGACATCCCCCGCGCGCTCGACCAGGCCATCGGCGCGGTTCGCCTCATGGCCGATGTGCTGCGCGGCCTCACGGTCAACGCCCCGCTTGCCGCCCGACGCGCCGGCGAGAATTTCATCGGCGCAACCGATTTGGCGGAAGTCATCATGCTCAAGTGCGGCCTCGATTACAAGGCCGCGCACGACCTCGTGGGCCGCGCCGTCCGCTCCGCCCTCGACTCCGGCGCGCCGACCCTCACCGTCGAACTGCTGGAGGCCGCGGCGCAGGCCCAGCTCGGACGTTCACTCGATCTCGATGCAGAGCTGGTTGCCGAGGCCCTCGACCCGGCGCGCATCGTCGCCGCGCGCAGCGGCGTGGGCGGCGCAGGCGAGGCCCCCACCGCACAGATGATTGCCGAATGCCGTGAGTCTATCGCCGAGCATGCCCGGTGGCGTGAGGCCGCGCAGGCGCGCCTGCAAGCCGCCGAGGCCATGTTGCTGATGACGGCTGCCCGGCTGCGCCGCGAACCTGCCCGGCCTGCCGAAGAACCTCCCGCCGAAAAGCGCGAACCGCAGTCGCTGGAAGAACTGGTGGACGAGATATTCAAAGACCTGCCCCGACCGCCGCGAAGAGGCCGGTGGGGATTTTGACCGTTATGCCGACGCATATCTCCGACTCCCTCATCTACCGCAACTCGTGGGGCACGCCGGAAATCCGCGCCCTCTTCGATGATGAGCCGCGCACTCGCGCCTGGCTGGAGATTCTGGCCGCGCTGGCGGAGGCGCAGGCCGAGGTCGGCCTCATTCCTGCCGATGCTGCCCGCGAGGTTGCCCGGGCCTGTCGTGAAATGCCCCTGGACGCGGAGTTCTTCGAGGAAGTGCGCCGAGGTTTTGAAGCGACCAACCATTCCACGCTCGGCCTGATCAAAGCCGTGCAGCGCCGCTGCCCGGGTGACTCGGGCGAGTGGGTCTACTACGGCGCGACCGTGCAAGACCTGACCGATACGTGGATGATGATGACGCTCAATCGCGTCTGGCAGATCGTTGATGGTGAATTGCGGGCGATTGAAGCGAACCTGCTGAAACTCGCAGTAGCGCATCGGGACACGGTGATGGCCGGACGCACGCACGGCCAGCCGGGGCTGCCGATTACGTTTGGGTTTAAGGCGGCGGTGTGGGCGAGCGAAGTGCGGCGGCATCTACAACGATTAAGGGAGATCAAACCGCGATTGGAAGTTGGGCAACTGGCCGGCGGCGTAGGGAGCCTGTCATCGCTCGGCCCGCGCGGGCTGGAGCTGCAGGAAAAATTCTTCGCCCGCCTAGGCCTGCGCCCGCCCGATATCACCTGGACGACGGCCCGTGATGTCCTAGTCGAATGGTTCAATCTGCTCACTCTCATTTCCGGGACGGCGGACAAGATCGGCCACGAGGTGTACAACCTGCAGCGCCCGGAGATCGGCGAGGTGAGCGAGGGCTTCCTACCCGGCACAGTCGGCAGTATCACCATGCCGCACAAGCGCAACCCGGAGATCGCCGAGCATCTCGGCACGCTGGCGCGGGTCATCCGGCACAATGCGGCGCTGATCGCCGAGAGCCAGGTGCACGACCACGAGCGCGATGGGCGCGCGTGGAAGGCGGAGTGGGCAGTGCTGGCCGAAACCTGCCTGGCCGCCGCCAAGCTTCTCGCACTGACCAACGCCATGACGGCCAGCCTCGTCGTCCATCCCGAGCGGATGCTGGCGAACCTCGAAGCGACGAAGGGCTTTGTGCTATCCGAGGCAGTGATGCTGGCGCTGGCCGAGAAAGTGGGCAAACAGTCGGCGCACACGCTTGTCTATGAAACGGCGATGAGGGCGCACGAGGTGGGGCGTCCCTTGAAGGAGGCGATTTTGGAGAACGTGGAGATCCGCAAGCACCTCACAGTAGAGCAGATCGAGTCACTGTTCGACTATCGGCGGCATGTGGGGCTATGCCGAGAAATGGTGGATCGGGTAGTGAGGGCGGCCCAGCAGAGGTAATGGAGAGAAAGTAATCGCTGAGGCGCTGATGGCAATGAAGCCGCCGAACGCTTCAACGTCTCGGTGCACACCGGTGCTCTCAGCAATTGCAAAAAACCTCCAACTTCACCCGTTCTGAACACGGGCATCCGCTACCATCTGTTATCCGTTACATCCGTTATCATCCGTTGCCATCCGCCATCATGTAAAACGAAAAAGGCGAGAGAGGCCTCTCGCCTTGGCATTGCACGCAAGATGCACGCAAGATGTTTACTTCACCCCTGCGTCGCTTTCATCCGCGCGTTGACGTACTCTACTGCCTGCCCGACGGTCGTAATCTTCTGCGCGTCCTCATCCGAAATCTCACTGCCAAACTTCTCTTCAAACGCCATAATCAGCTCGACCAGGTCAAGCGAATCCGCCTCCAAGTCCTCGCGGAAGCGGGCTTCGGGTGTGACCTTCGCAGGATCCACACCCAGGCGATCCACAACAATCGCCTTGATCTCTTCGAACGTATCGGCCATGGGGGAGTCTCCTTTGTATGTTCAGTTCAGATGAGGGCGTCGGCCGGTCTGGCCGGACGCCCGAATTGTAGTTTTGACCGGCAAGTTGTCAAGATACAAGTGTGCGCCGATTGACACTGCTCTCGCCGAATTGATAAGATTGGCTGCGCGCCACCATCTCTTGACGGTTATAGAAACACATTCTGATGACGAAAGTTACGCCGGCTGCTGTGCAGGCAACGTCCCGGCGCAAAGCCGACCACATCCGCATTAACCTGGAAGAAGACGTGCGCTCCGGCCTGACCACCGGCCTGGAGCGTTACCGTTTTATCCACCAGGCCGTCCCCGAGCTGAACCTAAGCGAGGTGGATACGCAGGTGGAGTGGTTCGGCAAACGGCTGAGCGCGCCGCTGCTCATTTCTTCGATGACGGGCGGCACGGGCGACGCCGGGGTGATCAACCGCCGGCTGGCCGAGGCGGCGCAGGCCATGCGCATCGCCATGGGGGTTGGCTCCCAACGCGTGGCGCTGGAGGACGCCGCGCTTGCCGCCACCTTCCACGTTCGCAGCCTCGCACCCGATATTCTCCTGTTCGCCAATCTGGGCGCGGTGCAACTCAACTACGGCTACGGCCCAGATGAATGCCGTCGCGCCGTAGAGATGATCGAAGCCGATGCTCTGATCCTGCACCTGAACGCGCTGCAGGAGGCCGTACAACCAGAGGGCAATACTAATTTCGCCGGCCTATTGTCGAAAATTGAAACGGTTTGCCGCGCCCTGCCCGTCCCGGTGATTGCCAAGGAAGTGGGCTGGGGAATTAGCGAAGAGGCGGCGCGCCGGCTGGCTGCGGCGGGAGTGGCGGCCATTGACGTGGCCGGCGCAGGCGGCACTTCGTGGTCGCAGGTGGAGATGTACCGCGCCGCCACCGAGTCGCAGCGCCGCATCGCCGCCGCGTTTGCGGACTGGGGCATCCCCACGGCCGATTCGATTCTCAACGTGCGTCGTGCTGCGCCGGGCCTGCCCATCATCGCCTCGGGCGGCCTGCGCAACGGCATCGAGGTCGCCAAGTGTCTGGCCCTCGGCGCGGGACTGTGCGGGCTGGCCGGGCCTTTCCTCAAGGCAGCCAACATCTCCGCTGAGGCCGTCTGTCAGGTCACTCACGATTTGATGCGCGAACTGCAAATTGCCATGTTCGCCGCCGGCGCCGGCAACATTGCGCAATTGCAAGAGACGCGGCTTGTTGAGATAGTAAAGTAGAAAGTAGAAAGTCACTCCCTACTGTCTACTGTCTACTGTCTACTTGCTACCTCCCCATGTCCCTCCGGCAACTTACCGCCGAATTCCTGCCTGCCATCGAAGCCGAGCTGCGCCGGGCATTAGGCAGCGGCCCGGCGCAGCTGCGCGAGTACTACGTGATGCTGGAGTATCACCTCGGCTGGCTGGATGAGCATGGGCTGCCGCTGCAAGACTCGCAGGCAAGCGGTAAGCGCCTGCGCCCGCTGCTGTGCCTGCTCAGCAACGCCGCCTGCGGCAGCGACTGGCAGCGCGCCCTACCAATGGCCGCCGCGCTTGAACTCCTCCACAATTTCTCCCTGCTGCATGACGACATCCAGGATACCAGCCCGTTGCGGCGGGGCCGGCCTACCGTGTGGAAGTTGTGGGGCGAGGCGCAGGCTATCAACGCCGGCGACGCAATGTTTGCGCTGGCGCACCTCACGCCGCACCGCCTGACGGAATGCGGCGTCCCGCCTCACATCGTCCTGGCCGCGTTGGCCGACTTTGACCAGACCTGCCTGCAACTCACTCAGGGACAGTATCTGGACATGCGCTTCGAGACGCGCGAGCGCGTGACCGTGGACGAATACCTGACCATGATCGGCGGCAAGACGGCTGCGTTGATTGCGGCCTGCACGCGGCTGGGCGCGCTCATCGCCGAAGCGCCCGCCGAGACGAGGCACCACCTGAGCGAGTACGGACGCAACCTCGGCCTGGCCTTTCAGATTCAGGATGACTGGCTGGGCATCTGGGGCGACCCGGCGGCGACGGGCAAATCTGCTGCAAGTGATTTGGAGAAGCGCAAGAAGAGCCTGCCGGTGGTGTATGGCCTGGAACACTCAGCGGAGTTCGCGGAACGTTACGCCCGCCCCCACCGGCCCGGCGAATCGGTGGCCGAACTGGCCGCCCGGCTCGACGCCCTCGGCGCGCAGGCCTACACGCTGGCGACGGCCCGGACGTTCACCGAACAGGCCGCCGCGCACCTGCGCGCCGCCGCCCTGAGCGGCCCTGCCGCCGAGGCCCTGTGGGAACTGACCGACTCGCTGCTCACCCGCAATGCGTAGCGAGCACACTGCCGGAATGACCGGCCCATTGCAGATTGACGTGCTGCCCGGCGACTCGCTGACCGCGCGCCGGCGGGCCAAGATTATCGCCTTGTATTCGCGCGCGTACGACGAAGACTTCTCCTCGTTGTTTGACGAGTTTGCCGCAACCACGCATGTGCTCGCTTCTGCTGGCAGGCGCCGGGTGAGCCACGCGCTGTGGAGCGAGCGCCCGGCGCAAAGGATTGACTCCTGTTTTCCTCAGCGTTCTTCGCGTCTTCGCGGTTCAGATGGGCTTTGTTCAGTGCACTCATTCGTGTTCCTTCGTGGACTCCCAAAACCACACTTCACGCTTGCGTCAAACCACCAAAAACTCGCGAAAGACCTGATTGCCGAGCAGCCGCCCGGCCCGCGTGAGGCGCGCGCGCTCGCCGTCCCACTCGATCAGCCCGCGCCGCTGCAACGACCGCAGCTCGCGCGGATAGCGCGTCTCAAGCGACACGCCGAAACGCCGCTCGAACTCGGCGCTCGATACCCCCTCGCGCACCAGCCGCATCCCCATCATCATCGTCTCGCCCATCGCATCCTCCGGCCCCAGCCGGGTGCATTCCGAAACGGCAGGGGAGAGCGGATAGGGACGATGCTCGCCCGACTCGATTCGCCGGATGTAGGCGCCCGGCGCCAGCACGTTCGAGTAGCGCAGCCCGGCTGCATGCCCATGCGCGCCCGCGCCGAAGCCCAGATACTCGCCGTTGCGCCAGTATTGCAGATTGTGGCGACAGGCGAATTGGGGATTTCTGATTTCTGATTTTGGATTGCTGTCGTCTGCCGTCTGCGGTATGCGGTCATCTCTCGCCCAGTTTGAGATTTCGTACTGAACGTAGCCGTACCGCTCCAGCGTCTCGCTCGCCCACTCATACATCTCGGCAGCCAGGTCGGGGTCGGGCATGGGCAACAAGCCGCGATAGACCCAGGCGCGCATTGGCGTGCCGTGCTCTAGCGAGAGGGCATAGGCGGAGATGTGCTCCGGCCCGAGGGCAAGCACGCGATGTAGTGTGGCCTGCCACTGCGCCAACGTCTGATGGGGCAAAGCGAAGATAAGGTCGAGGTTGATGTTCTCGAAGCCGGCAGCCCGCGCCCAACTTACGGCCTGCACCACGTCGCCGAACAGGTGCAACCGGTCGAGCAGGCGCAGCTCGTGAGGGTGCGAGGATTGCACGCCGAGCGACAACCGGTTGACGCCGAGCGCGCGCAGCCCCTCGAGGTAGGTGCGGCTCAGTGTGCCGGGGTTGGCTTCCAGCGTGACCTCGCAATCCGATGTGAGCGTGAAGGACTCGTGCAGCGCGGCGAAGATGCGGGCGTGCAGCTCCAACGGCAGCAGCGAGGGCGTGCCGCCGCCGAAGTAGAGGGTATGAGCAACGGGCCGACCGCCGGCCTCGCCCACCAGCCTGATCTCCCGGCACAACGCCTCCGTGTACGGCGCCATCAGGTCGTCCAGGCCGGCGTAAGTGTTGAAGTCACAGTACGCGCAGCGCACCGTGCAAAAGGGGATGTGCAGGTACAGGCTGAGCGGCCCGGCTTCGCGCACGAGGTCAGACATTCGTCTTTGCGGGAAGTTGCAGTGTAAAGGTGGAGCCTTGGCCAAGCACGCTCTGCACGGTCAACGCGCCGCCGTGCGCCTCGGCCAGAGCCTTGGCGATGGCCAGGCCTAGCCCGGACTCGCCGCCCTCGCCGGCGCGCGCCTTATCCGCGCGATAGAAGCGATTGAAGATGAAGGGTAGGTCTTCCGGCGCGATGCCCGGCCCGGTATCACGCACCGAGAGCGCAACCTGCCGGTCGCCGTTCATGGTCGCGCTCAGCACAATCTGGCCGCCTGCGGGCGTGTAGCGCAGAGCGTTGCTGACCAGGTTGCTCAGCACCTGCAACAGCCGGATTTCATCTCCGTTGACCGCCGGCAGATTGCGCTCCGCCTCGACGCGCAGCGCCACGCCTTTCTGCTCGGCCTGATGCGCAAAGGCCGCCTGCGTCTGCTCCAGCAGCTCCGCCGGTGAGACCGGCTCCAGGTTCAACTTCAACTCGCCGGCGTCCGCCTGTGAGAGTGTGCGCAGGTCGCCGACGAGATGCTGCAGGCGCTCAATCTCGGCGTAAATCACGCTGAGGCGTTCGGGCGTCGCCGCCAGCACGCCGTCGCGCATGGACTCGATGTATCCGGCAATCACGGTCAGCGGCGTGCGCAGTTCGTGGGCCACATCCGCCGTCATCTGTTTGCGGGCTTGATTGGCACGCGCTACCTCGCGGCTCATGCGGTTGAAGGCGGCGGCCAGCTCCCCGATCTCGTCCTCCGAGCGAACGTCCACCGCCTGCTCCAATTCGCCGCTCGCCATGCGGTGCGCGGCGTTGGTGAGGGCGCGTAGCGGGCGGGTGAGCGTGCGCGCCAGCCACACACCCACGAGCACGGCGACGATGACCGCGCCAACGCCGGCCAGCGCCAGCGCCGCCGTCGTGCGTTGCAGGTAGGCCACTTCTTCCGGGTTGAGGCCGGGCGGCAGGTCGGCGGTGAGGATGACGCCGACGGTCTGCCCATCCACGACGACCGGCTCGCCGCGCGCCAGAACGTTCGGCGGCACGCGCGCGCCCGGCGGGTACTCGCCGCGCAAGGGGATGATGACATCGCCATCGGCATCGGCCAGGCCGAAAAGCTCGCGCCGGTCGCGACGCCCCGCCAGCGGTCGAAGGTCTGCCTCGCCGAAACGCTGGTCGAAGCGCATCTGCCTCAGATACGCTTGCACACCGACCCACGAGCCGGTGGTTTGATAGTAATCGGCGAGAAGGGCCTGGAGCTCGTTGCGGCGCTGCTCGACGATAAGCCGGTCTAGCTGGCCGGCGCTGGTGAGGCGGATGACGACGGCCAGCAGCAACGCCGCCGTCAGCGCGACGAGCAGAAAGGCCAGCGTCAGTTTCCAGGTCAGCGAGCGCAGCATTCTCAATCTTCAGGCCGGTTCAGCCGATAGCCGACTCCGAACACGGTCTCGATGTAGATGGGGTTCTCCGGGTCCGGCTCAATCTTCAGGCGCAGGTTGCGGACGTGCACGTTGAGCGTGCGCTCCAGTCCGCTGAAGCCGTCCTCGGCCAAATGGTCGGCGATCTGCTGGCGGGTGAAGACTCGACCCGGCGAGCGCATCAGCAACGCCAGTAGGTTGAACTCGGTCGGCGTGAGGGCGACCGGTTTGCCGCGCACCGTCAGCGTGTGGCGAGCTTCGTCAAGCAGCAAGTCGCCGACGTGCAATGGCCGGAGGGCCGGGTCGGGCGGCTCGGCCCGACGCAGCACCGCACGCACACGCGCCACCAATTCGCGCATCCGGAACGGTTTGATCACATAGTCGTCCGCGCCCAGCTCCAGGCCGAGCACGGCATCGGTCTCTTCGTCTTTGGCCGTAATGATGATGACGGGCACGCTGCGTTCACGCCGGTACTGACGCAGAAACTCGTAACCGTCCATCTCCGGCATCATGATGTCGAGCAGGATGAGGTCGGGGTGCTCATGTCGCGCGGCATAGAGCGCCTCGCGCCCGTTGACGGCGGTCACCACGGCAAAGCCCTGCTGGGTCAGGTAGTCGCGCAGCAGGTCACGGACGTTGGCTTTGTCATCCACCACAAGGATTTTCTTGGCCACAGGCCCATTGTAGCCGGTTTCCATACGCGCTCAGAGTAAGGGCGGGAGATTCAGATTTGGCTTAGAAACTGCTCGCCGGCGTGAACCGCTTTTGAACCGGCCGGTTTTATGCTGCCGGGCAAATACGGAGCCTGCTATGTGGATGGATTGGACTCAACTGATTTTGACCGGCCTGATCGACTATGGCGCTTGGGTGCTGGGTGCAGCGACTCTGGTGAGCGCTGCCGGCCTGCCGTTGCCGGCCACATTGTTGCTGCTGGCCGCCGGCGCGTTTGCGCGGCAGGGCCTCCTCGATGGGCCGAGCGCCATCTTGCTGGCGACCGTCGGCGCTATCGTGGGCGATGTAATTTCATACGGCTTGGGACGCACCGGCCACGCTTTGGCCGCGACGCGCATCCAGTCGCTGCCGGCCTGGCAACAGGCACACGACCTGTTTCAACGCTGGGGCGCGCTGGCGATCTTTCTCTCACGCTTTGCGCTGACGCCGCTGGCGCTGCCGGTGAATGTGCTGGCGGGCAGCACCCGCTATGCGCCGGGCCGCTTTCTCACACCGGTGCTGCTGGGCGAGGCCCTATGGGTCGTCCTGTTCGGCGGGCTGGGCTACGCCTTTGCCGACCAATGGCAGGCGGTGAGTGCTGCGGCGGGCGAAGCAAGCGCCTGGCTGATGGGCCTGAGCGCTGCGGCGGCGCTGGCGGTCTGGGCGGGTGCGCGCCTGAAGGGCATCACCCTCGCCTCTCCTTCATTCTCTGCTTAGGGTCTCTAAATCACTTCTGAATGACTCGCGCCTAAACTGCGCGCCCGATGACAAAACTTCGACTCACGGTACATGCCTATGCTTACTTCTCGCGAAACCTCTAACGCTGTCCGCTTCAATTGGTGGCTCGATCTGACGCTGTTCGTCGCGCTCATGCTCTCGCTTACGCCGGCGCTGACCGGCCTGACTATCCATGAATGGTTGGGACTGGCGCTGGCCGCCGGCGTTGCGATCCACTTGCTTTTGCACTGGCCGTGGCTCGCTGCGGTGCTAAGGCGCTTCATCGGCGGCACCAACTGGCCGGCGCGCTTCAACCTTATACTCAACGCAGCGCTTTTCATCGCCTTCACCGTCGTCGTCTTTACAGGCATTCTGATCTCACGGGAGGCCTTGCCTCTCTTCGGCCTGACCTTTTCCGGCGGGCGCGCTTGGGAGAGCCTGCACCATCAAGCCTCCGACCTATTGTTGTTCCTCGCCGCGCTACATGTGGCGATCCATTGGAAGTGGATCCTCAATGCTTTTCGGCGCTATGTGTTGAACCCGGCGATGAACCTCGGGCACAAATCCGCTTCGGCAACTTCGCCCACTGAATTAAGGTAGCCATGAAGACAATTGGACGACTCTTCGTGATTGTGTTAGCGGCAGGAATAGTTGCCGCAGCGACCTGGGTGCTGGTCTCGCGCACCGGTATTGCAACGGCCTTACCACGTGACCATGAAAACCGTCCCGTGTTGGCCTTCGATGGTGCGCGCCCCGAAGGTCTGGCTGAAAGACGAGGCGGCCATCATGACTTCGAAGCAGGCAGCACAAGGGGCTGGTTGACATTGGGCAAAAACGTGGCCGTCGTCGGTGCGTTCTCGGTCGGCGTCGCCGGTATCACTGTCGCCGGCGATCGGCTGCGCAGGGTGCTGCGCCGGTCTGCTTCCGTCAAAGGTCCGCCGTGAAGTTATCGGACAGCCAAGATGAATGCTGTCTCGCTTCCTTCCGCTGTTGCCGGTCGCCCGGCGCAAGCAGGAACGCTGCGCCTGACGCGCGAGAACTTCTTGGGCCTGGCCGGTCTGGCAGCAATTCTGATTCTGGCTGCTGCGCTTCGCTTCGTCCGCCTCGACTCGCTCGGCTACGTCAACCGCTACTACACGGCAGCGGTCGAGAGCATGTTGCAGTCGTGGCACAACTTCTTCTTCGTCGCCGCCGAGCCGGGCGGCGCGGTGAGTGTGGATAAGCCGCCGCTCGGGCTGTGGCTGCAAGTCCTCTCGGCCTATTTTCTTGGCGTCAACGGCTTCGCCGTTGTGCTGCCACAAATCATCGCCGGCCTGCTCTCGGTGGCTGTGGTCTATCATCTTGTGCAGCGCTCCTTTGGAATAATCGCCGGGTGGACTGCGGCGCTCGCGCTGGCGCTCACGCCGATTGTCGTCGCCACCGATCGCAACAACACGATGGACAGCACGCTGATCCTGACTCTGTTGCTGGCGGCCTGGGCTTTCATCAAGGCAACGGAGAGCGGACGGCGGCGCTATCTGCTGCTTGGCGCAGTCCTTGTCGGCCTGGGATTCAACATCAAGATGTTGCAGGCCTACCTGCCATTGCCGGCGTTCTACGCGCTCTACTTTCTCGGCGCCTCACAGAGCGTGCGACGCAAGCTAATCCATCTGGCTCTGACGACGGTCGTGCTGCTGGTCGTCTCACTCTCATGGGCCATAGCCGTCGAATTGACCCCCGCCGACCGGCGCCCGTACGTCGGCAGCAGCGGCAACAACTCGGTGCTGAACCTGATGCTGGGCTACAACGGCGCGCAGCGGCTGACGGGGGTCGGAGGCAATCCGGGCGGCCCACGTGATGCCGGTCAACGCCCACCGTTCAACGGGCAACCGCCGCAACCGTCTATGAACGGCGCCTTACCACCACCCTTCGACGGCGGGCGCAACTCGCCTCCTGGAGACGCCCCTCCCGGAGCCGGTGGCATGTTCAACATTGGCCAGCCGGGCGCGCTGCGGCTCTTCACCGCGCCCTTGAGCAAAGAAATGAGTTGGCTTCTGCCCTTTGGTCTGTTCGGCGCAGCCCTGCTGTTCACGAGCACACGCCTCAGCTGGCCGCTCACGAGCGAACATCAGGCGCTGGTGTTGTGGGGCAGCTGGTTGCTCGGCGGACTGGCTTTCTTCAGCGTAGCGCGCTTCTTCCACGAATACTATCTATCCATGCTGGCCCCGGCGCTGGCAGCGCTGGTTGGCGCAGGCACAGTGCTGGCATGGCGACTGCGCGCGCAACGGCGATGGCTGGCGACAGGCCTGCTTGTGCTGGCCGCCGCCGGCACAATTGCCTTTCAGTGGTTCATCGCTGCCACCTTCAATACCGATCTACCGTGGCTGCCGCTTGTTTGCGGCCTACTCGCGGTCGGTGGAGTCCTGCTGCTATTCCAGACGCGTGCAGCGCGTCTCGGCGCAACGTTCATAGTCGTGGCCCTGCTTCTCACCCCCGGCGTCTGGTCGGCCCTGACAGCGTTGAATGCCGGCGCGAATCAATCGCTTCCAAGCGCCTACAATGGGCGGGCGAGCAGCCCGATTAATGGCGGTCGGTTTCAAGTCAATCAGGCCCTGCTGGACTATTTGACCGCCCACACAGCGGATATCAAGTACCTGCTCGCCGTCCCCAGCTCGATGCAGGGCGCGGATTACGTGATTACAACCGGGCGGCCTGTACTGTACATCGGCGGCTTCAATGGGCAGGATGAGGTCGTCTCAGCCAACGACCTAGCGCAGATGGTCGCAGACGGCGAATTGCGCTATATCTATTGGAGCGTAAACGGCAGCCCCGGCGGCGGCAATGCCAACCAATCCGGCATCTCCGCATGGCTCATGAGCGCATGCAGGATAGTACCCGGCTTTGAGGCCGCCGAGCGCAACGCCGGTGTGCCCGACGGCAGCGCCGCCCCGCCTTACGGCGGCCCCGGTAATATGCCGCTCACGTTGTATGAGTGCGGCGAGGCAGACCACTGAAGCACTGAAGTTACTGAAGCCACTGAAGCGCTGAGCACTTCAATATCTCGGCGCTCTCCGTGCTCTCAGCAATTCAGCGATTTCAACCGGAGATAAGACCATGAGCCAAATCAGTCGCCGCGCGTTTTTGCAGATGTGCCTGCCGTTGGTGCTCGCAGCCTGCGGCACGCCGGCAGCCACTTCGACAACCGCACCAACTTCCACTCTAGCCAACACACCAAGGCCGGCGACGCCGGAACCAACGGCCATCCCGCCCGTCGCGGCACCGCCCGTCGCGGCACCGACCGCCGCGCTGACGACGGATGCAGCGGTCAGCCTCGCGCCTACGCCGCAGTGCGGCGACGACGACGATGTGACGCCGCCGCAGACCGCCGGGCCGTTCTACACCCCCAACTCACCGGAGCGCACCTCGCTGCGAGAGCCGGGCATCACCGGCACGCCGCTGACCGTGACCGGCTTCGTCCTGACCACAGGCTGCGCGCCGGTGGCCGGCGCCCTGCTGGACTTCTGGCACGCGGACGACGCCGGCCAGTACGACAACGTCGGTTACAAGCTGCGCGGGCACCAGTTCACCGACGAACAGGGCCGCTATACGCTCGAAACCATCGTGCCCGGCCTGTACCCGGGCCGCACGCGCCACATTCACGTCAAAGTGCAGGCGCCCAACCGGCCTGTGCTCACCACGCAGTTGTACTTCCCTGACGAACCGAGAAATGCCGGCGACCGCCTCTTCAACAGCGCGTTATTGCTAAAGGAGCAGCCCGCAGAGAACGGCCGAGCCGCCACCTTCAACTTTGTTTTGGATATTTCGTAGTCACCCGCCGAAGCGGACTCCTGCCTACGACACGCACGACGTTTAGTCAGCGTTCATCTCTCCTAAGCCGGTTTTAAATCACTCTCGCCTATTCTCAGGACGACGGAGCCCAAGAACACACGTTGAAAGGAGCAGATGAACATGTCAACACTGGTACGACTGACGGGCAAGGCACTTGGCATCGTGGTTCTGGCCGTTCTGGCCGGCGTGCTCGGCCTGAGCGCCCTCACCTACATTCAGCCGGCGGCGGCAGCGACCGCAACGGACACGCTGGCGCATCGCGGCGGCGGGCGCGGCGGTTTCTGCGGCGAAGCCGGCCTGACGGCGGCGGCTAAGGCGCTCAACATGACCGTGGACGAGCTGCGCACCCAACTGTGGGGCGGCGCCACGCTCTCGCAGTTGGCCGAGAAGGCTGGCGTAGACCTTCAGGACGTACGGGATGCCGTGACCGCCGCCTGCGTCGCGCAAGTTCGCACCGCCATCGAGCAGGCGGTGACCAACGGCACGCTCACGCGCGCTCACGCGGACTGGCTGCTGGAAGGCCTCGACAAGGGCTACTGGGGGCCGGCTGCGGAGAGGCCGTTCGGCTTCTTCGGGTTTGGCCCACGCGGCTTCGGCAAGTTCGGCCGCTTCGGCGCACCGCCGGCCAACGTCACCCCTACGCCAGGCAGCAACTCGTAAACGAATGAGTCGGTAACGCAAGCGGGCCCGTCCAATCCCAGAGCGCAGCCACCGGCTGCGCTCTGTTGGTTTTCCTTCATCCTTACAGTCGAAGCTCTCCTCGATAGTGTGCACGCAAAGGTTGTCAGGGAACGTGCCGCCCCTTCGACTGCCGCTTCGGCTTCGCTTAGCGTCTGCTCAGGGTGCGGCTGACATGTTTTGCAGGCACACCTTCAATAACGTCAGTTCGGGATAAGCCCCGCCGCTTTGATTTACCGCAGAGAACGCAGAGCGCGCAGAGGTACTTTTTCCCGGCTCTGCCAGGTTTGGCAGAAGAGGCGCGCGCCAATGGGACGAACAGACACGGACTCTTGCGGGAAGAATCTGCGCCATCCGTGCTCATCCGTGCCATCCGTGTACCAACCCCTACTCTGGCCAGGAGAGCCTCTCCCTTTTCTCTGCGTTCTCGGCGCGCTCCGCGGTTGAAAGCGTTATCCCGAATTCACGTTCAATAAGAGATGGGACGGAGGCACGAGACGGGCGTATAATCACCGCATCTCCAAACCGAGGTGCATCATGCGCCAAGCGCTGCTCGGCTGTGCGGTTGTGGTTGGACTTCTTGTAACGATGGGGGCGGCGCTGCTGGCCGGACAGACGTTAGGCCGTTATCGGCAGGCAGAGGGCAAGCCGGCGTGGGTGTTGCGTCTGCCTGCCCAACTGACGCCCGACGGGAAAGGCGCAGTGTTCCTGATTTCTGTGCGCGACGCCTGCGCGTTCGTGTCCTTGGGCGACTTCCGGCGCGAGCTGAGCGACCGGCTGCTGGGCGCACCTCCGCGTCGCAACGCCTGCACGCCGTTCTTCCCAAAGGGCAGCGTGAGGCGATAAGAGGCCTACTCCCCCAGCGGTTGGAAGCCGCGCCCCAGCACTTCCTGCGCCGGTGAGACGATGATGAAGGCGTTTGGGTCCACCTGCCGCACCAGCGCCTTGAGCCGCGACGTCTCGGTCACCGTCAGCGCGATCATCAGCACCTCGCGCTCCTGCTGCGAGTACATGCCCTTGCCGTGCAGTGCGGTAACGCCGCGCTTCATCTCCTTGAGCACCAGGTCGGCCACCACCTGCGGCTGGCCGGTGATGACCAGCGCCAACAATTGCTGGCGGCGGCGCGAATGCAGCAAGGCATCTACCTTGGCCCGGACGCCTTCGGCGGGCTTCCTGCCGTCGCCCGGCCACAGGCTGCTCAGGAATGAGCCGCGTCCGTCGCCGTATTTGGGCAACACCTCGCCTGTCGCCTGATGCAGGCCGCTCGTCAGCAGGCCGATCAAAAACAGAAGGCCGTTGAAAACGACCCCGATCGCCAGCACCACTTCACCCGGAACCGGCCCCACCGAGGCGCGCTCGATGAACTCGACCCACGACTGCGCCGGCTTGGGGTGAATATAGGTCTTCAGCAGCAGGGCGGCGGCCAGGATGACGTAGATCCAAAGATAGTTGCGCCGGAAGCGGCGGCCAAAGGCCTCCCACATGCTGATGGGGAACTGCGGCTGCAACAGGCTTTCGGCCAGGTTCTCGGCCCATTCCGGGTGCGGGGCGAAAGGCGGCACCAGCATTGCAGCGAAGAAATCGGTCTCCATCAGCCGCGCCCGGTAGCTCCATAGTTCGTAGTAACGATAGCGGCGCGCTTCTATCCACAGAAAGAGCGTGATGAGCAGGGTGTTGAGGATGATGACGCCAAAGTGATTCTCCGGGCTGGCAAAGACGAATGAGATGGCGGCGCCGGTGGCGATGACGGCCCAGTTGGTGGTGTTATCCAGCCGCATGCGCCAGGTGTTGCTGCGCTGAATCTCGGCGCGGTAGTAGTGCACCATGGCGGTGTTGAACTCCGCCGGGCGTATCTCATAGCCGCGGAACTTCCACACCGGCTCCGGCCCGGCCCGCTCCGCCGGGGCAGCGTTATGAGGTTTAGAGTCGGGCATAGCACTCTCCTTGAACCGCACCCGGATTCTACTCCTCCCCCGCCCGTACGACTACCCGACCCCTTGACTACTCGACCACCCGACTAGCCGACTAAATTCTGAGCCACCAGCAACTCGCCGTTCAATATCGCCCCGCCCGCTGCGCCGCGGATGGTGTTGTGCGAGAGCACGACGAAGCGCAGGTGGAAGAGCGGGTCGGGACGGACGCGGCCCACCACCGTGGTCATGCCGCCGCCGGCGTCGCGGTCGCGGCGCGGCTGCGGGCGGTCGGCTTCGGGCCGCACCTCGATGGTCACCTTCGGCGCGGAGGGCAGGCCGCGCACCATCTCCGGCGGGCAGAACGACCGGAGCACGGCCACGGCCTCGGCAGGCGACGGCTGGCGCGCAAACTCCGCCGAGACGCAGACCAGATGTCCATCCAGCACCGGCACGCGGTTGGTGTGTGCCGAGAGGCGAATCGGCGCGAACTCGATTTCGTCGTCCACCACCTTGCCCAGCATCTTGCATGGCTCGGCCTGGAACTTCTCCTCCTCGCCGCCGATGTAGGGGACGATGTTGTCGAGGATGTCGAGCGAGGCCACGCCGGGATAGCCCGCGCCGCTCACCGCCTGCATCGAAACCAGAAAGGCACGTTGCAGGCCGAAGGCATCGTGCAGAGCACGGAAGGCGATGGTGACGCCGGTGGCCGTGCAGTTGGGGTTGGTGACGATGAAGCCCTTCCAGCCGCGCTCCCGGCGCTGGCGTTCGATCAACCGTGTGTGATCGGCGTTGACTTCGGGGATGAGCAGCGGCACGTCTGACCACATGCGATGCGCCGAGGCGTTGGAGCACACCGCGTAGCCGGCCTCGGCCAGCGCCGGCTCGGCCTCGCGGGCGATCTCGGTTGGCAGCGCGGAGAAGGCAATCTGCGCGTCGAAGCCGGGCGCGGTGGGCAGCACGGTCAGGTCGCGCACATACTCGGGAACGGAACCGGGTAACAGCCAGCGCACCGCCTCGCCGTACTTCTGCCCGACAGTGCGGTCCGAGCCGGTGAGCGCCGTCACTTCAAACCACGGGTGATTCTCCAGCAACTGCACAAAGCGCTGACCGACCGCACCGGTAGCGCCGAGGATGGCGACTTTGATTTTGCTCATGGCATTTCCGTATTGCGCATCACGTATTGCGTATCATACGGAATACGCAACACGCAATACGCAATACGCAATACGCACCACATTCACTCCACAATCAACCGATGAATCGCCCGCACCGCTGCATCTGCCTGTGCGGCGTCAACGGCCAGGCTGATGCTGCACTCGGACGAGCCTTGCGCGATGACGACGACGTTGACGCCCGCTGCGCCAAGCGCGCCGAAGACTTTGCCGGCGATGCCGGGCGTGTGCCGCATCCCCGCGCCGACGACGGTCACCACCGCGCACTCCGGCGAAGCCGTGACCGCGTCAATGTCGTTGCGCTCCAGCTCGCGGCGGAATTCATCCTCCAGCGCGCGCACCACCGTCTCCGAGGCGGCCCGCGGCACGACGAAGCAGATGCTCTGCTCGGATGAGGCCTGCGAAATCATCGAGACGCTGGTGCGGGTGCGCGCGACGGCGGCGAAGGTGCGGGCGGCAATGCCGGGGATGCCCAGCATGCCACGTCCCTCCAGCGTGATGATGCTCTGGCCACGAAACGCGGTGACGGCCCGGATGCTGCCGCGCGCCACGCCGTTGTCGGGGATGATTTCTGTGCCGGGATGCTCCGGCTGGAAGGTGTTCTTCACACGCAGCGCGATGCCGCGCTCGATGACGGGACGGATGGTCTTGGGATGCAGCACCTTCGCGCCGTAAAAGGCCAGCTCGGAGATTTCGCGGAAGGTTAGTTCGGGGAGCGTGCGCGCCTCCTTTACCACGCGCGGGTCGGCGGTCATCACCCCGGGCACGTCCGTCCAGATCCACACCTCCCGCGCCTCCAGCGCCACGCCGATAATCGCCGCCGAGAAGTCGCTGCCGCCACGCCCGAGGGTAGTGGTCACACCCGCCTTCGTCGCGCCGATGAAGCCGGTGATGACGGGCGTCACGCCGCGCTCGAGCAGCGGGAGCAGCACGGCCCGAGCCTTCGCCTGAGTAGCTTCCATGTCCGGTGAGGCCGCTTGATAAACGGCGTCTGTGACGATGACTTCGGCAGCATCCACAGGCTGAGCGAGGACTCCGGCGTGCGCCAGCGCGGCGGCGACCAGCGGCGCGCTCATCCGCTCCCCGAGCGAGGCGATGGCATCCAGCGCGCGCGGCGTGGCCTCGCCGAGGACGTGGATAGCATGGCAAAGCGCGGTGTACTCGTCAAGATAAGAGGTGATCCGGGCCTTGACGCCGTCTGCGCCGGGCGCAAGGTCATCTAGCGCGGCGAAGTGTTTGTCGCGCAGCTTGCCGGCGGTGGCCTCGGGCAGGTGCGTGTCGCCGGCCTCGGCAGCGTGGGCGGCGTGCAACAGGGCGTCGGTGACGCCGCTCATCGCCGAGACAACGAGGGCCACCCGGCCCCATTCGGCACGTGCCTGCCGGGTGATCTCGATGAGATTGCGGATAGCGGCAACGCTGCCCACCGAGGTGCCGCCGAATTTCATCACGAGGGTGTTCGTCATGTTCAATCTCGTCATTGCGTTGTTGTAGAGACGCGCTGCGGCGTGTCTCTACAACAACCTGATGAAACAAAAAACGCGGAGCCGTCTGCTCCGCGTTTCAGGCCTCAGCGTCTTGGGGCGCTCGTTACCACGGCGAAGCAACGGCCTCCGGTCGGGTGATCGTGGTCATCGTAGTCGTGGTTGCGCCGAAAATAATCATCTTGCACGGGACGTTATCACAGAGCAGGCCGGCCTGTCAATCGTGAAAGCGCCCAAAAGTAGGCAGGCGGTTTCGGGCAACCGTGCATTGGGAGCGGCCGGACTCACACCCCTTGCTCGCGGAAGTACGCCAGCACTCGCCGCCACGAATCTTCGGCGGCAGCCCGATTGACGTCGGACTCGTTCAGACGATTGTTGGCAAACGAGTGCGTGGCGCCGGGGTAGAACCGGATGTCGTGCGGGATGTTGTACCGGTCGAGCGCCGCATCGAGCTTTCTGCCGGCGGCGGTGCTAAAGTCAGGGTCGGGCCAGGAACCGACCACCGGACACAAGCGGGCGAGTGCCTCGTCGGGCGGGTTGACGCTGCCATAGAAGGGGGCGATGACGCGCAGCCGCGAATCGGTGCAGGCCCACGCCACCGCGAATGCGCCACCCATGCAGTAGCCCACCGCTCCCAGTCGGCCCGCATCCACGTAAGGCTGCGCAACCAGGTAGTCGAGCGCAGCTTTGAGGTCGCGAATGCCGCTGTGGTCGAGGGCATTGAGGAACATCCCGGCGAAGTAGCGGAACAGGCAGAGAACGTGACTGCGGCCTGCGAACAAATCTACCGCCAGTGCCGCGTAGCCCTCGGCTGCGAACTGCCGCGTGATGCGGCGCATGTCGTCGTTCAGACCGTACGCTTCGTGGATAATGACGAGCGCGGGGAATGGCCCATCACCGTCAGGTCGGGCAAGGTAGGCCTGTAGTGTATGGTCGGAGGAATGAAATTGCACGGTGTCGGTTTGCATTGCGGTTAGACCTGACTCAAGGGCGCAAGGGCGCGCAGAGTGAGTAATTCTTCGGACGCTATGGTCATGCCGCCGGCTTTCCAAATCCGGTCAAGGAATGAGCGAACGGCGAACGAGGAGAGATCACAGATTTTCTCTGCGAAAAGCCGCTTCATCTGCGGATAAGTCGCAAAAAGGCCTGACCCATTCGAGAGCGAACAGGTCAGGCCGTAAAGTCAGGAACACGTCGAGCGATTCACTGCGCGGGCCGCTCTTTGTCCCCCGGTCTGCATCTCTATAGCACCCAGTCCAGCTCCAGCCGCTTGAGCGTGGCGGGCGTTGGGTTGCCGCTGGCTTTGTCCCAGCCGGAGAGCTCGTAGTACTTGTCCAGAGCGGAGTTGATTTCGTCTTCGCTCAGGGCGATGCCCGCCGTCGGGCCGGTTCCCTGCAGAGCCTTGAAGAACTTCTTCGGCAGTTTGTCCGCATTGCGGTCAATGCCTTCGCGCGCGTTGAAAACGCGCAGCATGTTCAGGCGCCGCTCGCCTACGGCCATGAGTTCGTCAAGGGTGAAGTCCTGCCAGCCCGTTACCATCTTGATTAGATCCACGGTCTCCTGCGGGCCGTACAGCGTCCAGGCCGGCCCCCAGACGAACTGGCACAGGTCGGCGGAGTCCAGGAAGGAGTAGAAATGCTGCGTCTTGAGGGCGAAGCGCACCTTGTCCTCGCCTAATGAGTATTGCTTCTGTGTAGAGTCGAAGCCGAGCAGCTTGAGTCGGCTCAGGTACAGATCTGCCGCGCCGTCCTCGATCATCGGGTCGTGCTCGGAGGACTGGTGGTCGGCGCCAAAGGGGTTCACGGCGTAAATCAGTCCGAGCGAGCGTTTGGCCTGCGGCATATGGGCAGGTGCTTCCGCGCCTTTGACCGTGATCAGGAAGTCGTGGCCCTTGCCCAGCTTATCCGCCGCCTTTCGTGAGCCGTCGGCCAGCGTCGCGCCGAAGCCCTCTCGCTTGCCGATCAGCTCGGTCAACCGCACCATCGCCTCGGCATCGCCGAACTTCGCCGGGAAGCCGATCTCGGCTTCGGTCAGCACGCCGTTCTCGAAGCACTCCATTGCCCAGGCGATGGTCGCGCCCACGCCGATGGTGTCCATGCCGTACTCGTTGGCGAGCTTGTTGGCGTAGGCGATGGCATGGAGGTCCTTCACGCCACAGTACGAGCCGAAGGTGCTGAGCGTCTCGTACTCGGGGCCGCCGTGTTTCGGCTCGACGGGGCGGCCGTTCCAAGTGGTCTCCACCACGCGCTTGCAATTGACGGTACAGGCGTAGCAGGTGTCACGCTCTTTGAGGATGGTCTCGGTCATCACCTCGCCGGAGATGGCTTCGAAGTCCTCGAACTGGCCCTCGTTGTAGTTGCGGGTGGGCAGGGTCCCCATGCTGTGCTGGAAGGAGAGCACCGAGGCGGTGCCGTGCACCTGCAGGCCCTTCACGTCGGGGTTTTCATCGAGCACCGCCGCGCCGCTGCGGGCGAGGGTGTTGATGCCCTTGGCATCGGCCAGCGGAAGCCGCTTGCTCTTGCCGCGCGCCACGATGGCCTTGAGCTTCTTGCTGCCCATGACCGCGCCCATGCCGGTGCGGCCCGCCGCCCGATTGGCCATGTTGATGACGGCGGCGGTGGCGTTCAGCTTTTCGCCCGCCGGCCCCACCTGAGCGATTTCGATTTTGTCGTCGCCCAGTTCCTTCTTGAGGATCTCATCCACCTGAGAAGTGGTCTTGCCCCACAGGTGCGTGGCATCGCGCAGCTCGGCCTTGCCTTCGTTGAGATAGAGATAGACCGGCTTAGGTGACTGGCCGGTAATCACCAGGCCGTCGAAGCCGGCGAACTTCAGCTCCGCCGGGAAGAAGCCGCCCATTTGGCTATCGCCGATGCCGTCCACCAGCGGCGATTTGGCGTTGAGCGTGGCGCGGCTCTGGCCGGAGATGGGCGCGCCGGTGGTGGGTGAGAGCATGAGCGTCAGCACGTTGTCCGGGCCGAGCGGGTCGGCGCCGGGCTTCATCTGGTTGAGGATGTAGTACAGGCCCATGGCCGAGCCGCCGAGATACTTGCGGTAGAAGCTCTCCGGCGGGTTCTCGACGGTCAGCGCGCCGGTGGTCAGGTTGACGTGCAGGATGTTGCCGGTGTATCCATTGGGCATGGGAAGCTCCTCACGATTTTCGATTGCGGATTTGTGATTGTGGATTAAGGGACGCCGTAGGGCGATTTTACCGGAAGCAGTACAAATCGGGCAATGGGGTCGCGCGGATAGCTGTCGAATCCAGAGAGACTGTAAACGGTGCGGGCCTATCACTCCTCCGGGTAGATCGGAATGAAAGGGGCCGGCATTATAGTTCTTCAGTCAATTGGTCATCAGCCTGAGAAACTTGTTCAAGAAAAGATATGAACTGCGCAATGTCCTGAGAGAAGCGGCTAAAGCAAGCTCCCAGTTCAGATGCCAAGTTATCCAGCCGGTTTGTGCGCAGGTTGAACGTGTAGACGTTGCGGACGACGTGCCGAAATTCTCGATATTCATCCAGGCAGAGACGTGTGCTTTGCGAGAGAACGGCAGGGCGTATGCCCGTCAGTTCTGTGGACATTTGGCGTCCATGTGCCAGTTTCGGCCGGTGGGTACACTCTGGTCCACCGTCTGGGCAACATCTTCGCATAACCGCTCGACACCAACATAGAAGCCGTGCAGGTTGAGCGCGACCGAATTCCAGTAGGCTTCGTCATTGCTTGTGCGAGCAATGGCCCAGTGCTTCTGTGCTTGTTGTATGACAAGTTCCAATTCCTCGATCCCCTCGCGCAATCGAGCCGCCAGGATGCGGTAGCTCCTGCTCACAACTCCTTCCCCTCCCGCTCAATGGCGCGGCGGATACCAGGCCGGGCGAACTCAAACTCCACCAGGTCTACTTCTATTTCGGGGTCAAGCTCACGTAATCGCTGCAATGCTCGGAAGTAGAGACTTTCGTCCAGACCCCAGACAGCTAGGTCAATGTCGGACCGTTCGTAAAATATCTTCGGCTCGCGCGCCAGAGATCCAAACAGCACAACACGTCGCGCGCCAAACTTCTCCTTCAGCAGGGCCGCCGCCCGGCGCGCGACTTCCTGGGTGCGCAAACGGCGGCGCTCAAGCGCCTCACGGCTGGCCTCCGCCCGACGCTGCATGCCGCGCGCGTACTCCGCAAGTTTCTCCGGGGGGATTTCAGAAGCTTTCAACATGCCGGTGCAGGCTTCATTTTACCGGAGTGGGGCGGAAATGGGCAAAGGATGCAGACGGGCTAAGGCTCCGCCGTCGCTTGGGTAACGGCCTCGCGCGGCGCGCGCCACTCAAAGTTATCAAATTCAAAGACCGCCGACTCTCCGGCGTCGTGAATCTCCACAGCCACGCCCACCGACCCGGCGCGCAGCGTCGCGTCCCGCACCTCGCCCACCCACTTGCCGTTGATGAAGAAAGTGAAATGCTTGCCTTCTCCAACCACGGCTATCTTATTAACGCGGCCCGGACGAATAGCCCCTGTCTCCGTCAATGCGATCAACTCGGTCCATTCGCCCGCGTGATAAAGATAGGCAGCATAGTGACCGGTATCGTTGACCTGGAGATAGTAGTAGTTGTCGCCATCATTACGGAAAATCAGCCCGCAATCGGCCTCGGACGCGCCGCTCACGTGGCGGGCCTCCACGACCGCATAAAAATCTGTCGTGAAGGTGTCTTTAAGCGCGAGGCTCCACCAGACAACAGCCTGCATAGCAGTGACCTCCCAGCGATACTTGCCGTTGCGGACACTGAGCCGGCCGGTGGCATACTCGCCTTCGATGTCGTCTCCGACTTCCCAATCGTTCTTCGGCTCGGAGAAGGTATCTTGTAGAACGAGCGGCCAGCGCACGTATGCAGCAAGCGGGTCAGGCGTAGGCTGAGGCGTGGCGGTCGGTGAGAAAACTACAGAGTAACCGCAGGCAAGCGACGGGAGCAGCAAGAAGGGCAACGTGAGCAGGGAGCGTAAGCCGGCCAACATGACCCAATTTTAGCAGGTTGTCGTACGGCGAGATTATACAAGGGCCGTGTACACGCAAAGGTTGTCAGGGAACGTGCCACCCCTTCGACTGCCGCTTCGACTTCGCTCAGCGTCCGCTCAGGGTGCAGCTGACATGTTTTGCGTGCACACCAAAGGCCGTCCTTCCTGATCACGTTAGCGCCGGATGAGGGGCGGGAATAACCGGAGTATGTTCTCCGCGCCGATGTGGCATGTCTCGCCGCCGCCGACGTAAGCGGTATAGCGCTTTAGCCCTGAGCGATAACTATTCAATTTTTTGGCGAGTATCTTACGCCAAGGCACAAAGACGCGCAGAGAATCTCTGTGACCGTCTGTGACCTCTGTGGATTCTTTGCAACAAAAGCTATTGCCCGAATAGTTACCCTGAATGTCCGTGTCTTCTCAACGGCGATCTTCTAATCTCTCTCTTCCAGCCAGCGGCTGAGCCACTCAAAGCCGTAGACCACCAGCACCATCACACCGGCCAGCAGCGCGCCGCCCAACATGCACAGCAGGCCGGTGCTCAGCCCGCCCAGGCCGTAGAACAGGTAAATCAGCGTCCCGCCCACGACGAACAGCAGGACGAAGAAGCCGATGAGCAGATTGCGGTCGGTGATGAGTCGGTAGCGGCGGAGGTCAGTGGGTGGTTTGCGGCCTTGCACTCTGAAATTGTAGCGAGCGGGCGGGTGGGTGACAATCAGTAATTTGGTGGAGGCGGCGTGTAGGCGAAGACCATGATTGGACGCAAGTGCGTGAACACGAATGGACACGAATGAAGGCGAATGAATACGAATGGGGGAACACGAATGAGAACGAATGAAAGCGAAGGGGCACGAATGTGGGGAACACGAATGGGCACGAATGGGCGAACACGAATGGACACGAATGAGTACGAATGGGCACGAATGGGTGAACACGAATGGACACGAATGAGTACGAATGGGCACGAATGGGTGAACACGAATGGACACGAATGAGTACGAATGGGCACGAATGGGCGAACACGAATGGACACGAATGAGTACGAATGGGCA
>JAVQXV010000237.1:0-4769 GCA_033577755.1 Anaerolineales bacterium | reverse complement strand
TGAGCGCCATCGCCGAAGTTGGCGGCAACGCGCTCCAGCGTGCGCGCGTGCTGGAGACGCTGGAGCAGCGTGTTGAGGCGCGCACGCGCGAACTGGCGGAGGCCAACGAGCGCCTCAAGGAACTAGACCGGCTCAAAGACCGCTTTGTCTCCAACGTCTCGCACGAGTTGCGCACCCCGCTCACCGCCATCAAGCTGCATCTCGGCTTGCTCGAACGGCGCGGCGCAGAGCTGTTACCGCGCTACCTCCCCGTGCTGCAACGCGAGACCCAGCGCCTGCACCTGTTGATCGAAGACTTGCTGGACCTCTCGCGTCTGCGCAGCCAGAACCGGCCGCTCAATCGCGAGCTGCACCGTATAGATGCGCTGCTGACCGACGTGTTGGCCCTGCACAGCTCGCGCGCCGACGAGCGCCGGATTACGTTGCAGCACCGCAGTGAACCCGACCTGCCGGCAATCGCGGTGGATGTGGCCCAGATGATGCAGGTGTTCAATAACCTCATCGGCAATGCAGTGGCCTATTCGGCACGCGGCGGTTGCGTCACCGTCGGTGCGCGGCGGGAGCTTCAGAATGAACAGGACGGCCTGGCCGTCTTCGTGCACAACGATGGCCCACCTATCCCGCCCGAAGATTTGCCGCACCTGTTCACACGCTTCTTCCGTGGCCGCAACGCGCAGGAGTCGGGCGAGCCGGGCACCGGGCTGGGGCTGGCCATCGTTCAGGAAATCGTTGAGCGGCACGCCGGCCTGATTCGCGTCGAGAGCACGCCTGAGACGGGCACCACGTTCACCGTCTGGCTGCCCCTCACACCGATCGGCAAGCCGGAATGATAGAATCCCCGCACATTTTCATCGGAGGAAACCTATGAACCCAGCTATGTGGAGCAAGGCGCTGCGCGGCGTCGTGGCGCGCATGGAGCCTCAAGAATGGAACGGCCTGGACGTGGTCGCCAGATGGCTGATTGCCACACGCGCTCAGGTGCTGATCATGACCTTCATCTCGGCAGCCATTGGCGGGCTATTGGCCTTGCGCGCCGGCTTGTTCGATGGCGTGCAATGGACGCTGGTGACGCTCGGACTGATCTTGGCCCACGCCACCAACAACCTACTCAATGACCTGACCGATTACCTGAAGGGCGTGGATAAGGACAACTACTTTCGCGCCCAGTACGGCCCGCACCCGCTGGCACATAACCTGATGTCGCTGCGCGAAGTGCTGGCCTACATTGCCGTCACCGGCGGCGCGGCGCTGGCCATCGGCCTGTACTTGATGTTCACCGCGCCCGACCCGGCGCTGGCTTGGGGCCTGCTCGGCGCCGGTGCGTTCTTTGTCCTCTTCTATACCTTCCCGCTCAAGTACCTCGGCCTGGGTGAGCTGGCCGTGATTATTGTCTGGGGGCCGCTGATGATCGGCGGAACGTACTTCATGGTGGCCGGTCGGTGGGATTGGAACGTGGTGCTGGCAGGCATGCCCTACGCTTTGGGCGTGACCGGCGTCATCTTCGGCAAGCACATTGACAAGTATGCGGTGGACAAGGCAAAAGGCATCCACACGCTTCCGGTGCTGCTTGGCGAGAAAACATCGCGCTACACCGTCATTGGAATGCTGGTGGCGCAATACGTCGTTGTGGTGTACCAGGTGTTGACCGGATTCTTCTCTCCGGCGTTGCTGGTCGTCTTTTTGGCAACTCGCACCTTCCTGTTCGTCAGCAGCATCTATCGCCAACCTAAGCCGGCCGAGCCACCGGACTACTTCCCCAAGGGCATCTGGCCGCTTTGGTTCGTTGCCTTCGCCTTTCGGCATAACCGGCACTTTGGCCTGCTCTTCCTGCTCGGCCTGCTCGGCGACCTGTTGCTGCGCACATTGCAGATTTTCTAATGATGCATCGGGAGACACCCGAACACCTCGACCCCAGCGCATCAACGTCGAGTGCACTGAAAAAACGCACTGCGCAGAACACAGAGAGACCGCAGAGTTCTTTTCTCCGTGCTCTGCGACTCAGCGGTGAAACATCCTTTTTGCAGTAGACCCAACGTTGCATACGCTACGAACTTTCTGATGGCGCATCTGAACGGCGCGCAGCGAGCGGCTTACGTCCGCGACCTCTTCACGCGCATCGCCGGGCGCTACGACTTGATGAACCGGCTGATGACGTTTGGGCAGGATGGTCGCTGGCGGGCGCGCGTCCTCGAGCTGGCCGCGCTCGGCCCCGGCCGGGTCTTGCTCGATCTAGGCACCGGTACCGGCGACCTGGCGCTGGCGGCGCTCGAACGCATCCCCGGCCTGTGCGTGGTTGCCGGCGATTTCACTCTAGCGATGATGCGCGTGGGCCGGCGCCGGCGCGGCGGTTCGCGACCGTACTGGTTGGGCGCCGATGCGCTCTCTCTTCCGTTTCCTGAAGCAACGTTCGACGCCGTCGTCTCGGCTTACCTGATGCGCAATGTCACCGACATAGACCGCGCTTGGGCCGAGCAGTGGCGCGTGCTCAAGCCGGGCGGGCGGGTGGTTTGCCTGGACACCACGCCGCCGCCGCGTAACCGGTTGCGCCCTGTCATCCATTTCCACCTGCACACCGTCATCCCGGTCATGGGCCGCCTACTTACCGGCCAGGCCGATGCCTACACTTACTTGCCGGACTCCACCGAGAGCTTCCTGACCGCCGAAGCGCTGGCCGCACGAATGCAGGCCGCCGGCTTTGTTTCCGTTCGAGTCGAGCGCTGGATGCTGGGCACGATGGCCATTCACTCAGGCCAGAAGCCTGCCGATTAAGCGACTGCAAACTGTAGCCAACCAAGCCTATCCCCGCCGGTGCCGTTTTCGCCTAAACTTAGCAGGGCGGGAGGGGCCGAGGGGAGGGAGGCAGGCCCCCAATGTTGACGTTACAAACGAATCGTGGACAGGGGCTAGTTGAGTATGCGTTGATTTTAGTGTTTGTCGCCGTCGTCGTGATTGTCGTGCTCGTGCTACTCGGTCCCAGCGTCGGAAACATGTACAGCAACATCATCAGCGGCATCTGATTAGCTTCTCGGCCCCTCCCGCCCCAAGAACCTCCGAGATCTGCATGCCGGCTCAACCGCTTAGCTCCCATAGGATGATTTCCGGCGGACAGAGGAAACGCACCCGCGGTGCGCCTTTGCCCTCCATCCCAATGCCGCGCGTGACGTACAGCGTCAGCCCGTTCACTTCGTAACGTCCGCACTCCAGCTGTTTGCCGTACAACGAGCCGGCGTAAAGCGCGCCGAAGAACGGCAGTCGCACCTGACCGCCATGGGTGTGGCCGGAGAGTTGCAAATCCACCCCGGCTTCGGCGGCCTCCGGCGCTAAGTCCGGCGAGTGATACAGCAGTACGGTAAAGTTCCGCGGTCGCTCGCTCAAGACTCGGTCGAGGGCCGGCCGATCCACGAAAGGTTTGTGCGTGCAGGCCAGCCCGACGAGGTCTATCGTCTGTCCGTTATGGTTCAGCGTCACCTTCTCATCGCGCAACCAGCGCAGCGGCATCCCTTCTAAAATCCGTGGCACAACCTCGTCCTGATCCACTGCCGGGCTGCCGGTGACGACATACACGCCCAACGGCGCATGCCATTCCTTGAGGATGGTGCGACAGTGCTCCCAGGCCACCGGGTCGTGGATGTTGGAGAGGTTGAGGAAGTCGCCGCTGAAGACGATGACATCGGGCTGAAGTTCGATAATCAGACGGTTGAGGTCGCGCTCACGTTGCGTCACGCGCTCGATGTGCAAGTCGCCGAGGTGGAGCAGGCGCAGGGGTGGGGCGTCCGGGTTGAGCTTAGGCGAGCGCAGTTTCTGTCGGGTCACCGTCAGGCGGTGCGGTTCAATCCAGAAGCCGTACACCACCAGTGCCGTGCCGAGGAACTGGGCGAGCAAGGCAAGCGGCTGGGGCAGCAGGGCGAACGGCAGGCGCGCCATGGCCAGCGCCAGCGCCGGCGGCTTGGCCGGCCCAAAGGATTTGCCGGCACGTGGGAGCGCCTCCAGCAGCGCCCAGTCGCCGAGCAGAAAAAGCCACAGTGCGCCGGTCCACGTCGGATTACCCAAGGCTCCCAGTCCGGCCGGCAACAGCAACAGCAGCGCGAAGAGCAGGGCAGGCAGCTTCTCCAGCCGGTCGGCCCATCGCAGAAGTACGTCGAAGTCATTGCCGTGCGTGCCGGGGAAGCGCGTAAGGTGAGAAAAGTCGCGTTTGGTGAAAGTCATGAGAAGCATTGTACCCTGCCGCCTGAGCTGGCTAAGCGCCTTGTTGACGCGGTTGCGTTTGGTGAAAATGAGTGAGTCCACTGTAAAGGGGAAGTTTTACTGCTGAGAGCGCCGAGCACGCGGAGAAATAACTCAAGGAAGAACTCTGCGTTCTCTGGTGTGCACGCAAAACCTGTCAGGCGCACCCTGAGCGGACGCTGAGCGAAGCGAAGCGGTAGTCGAAGGGGCGGCACGTTCCCTGACAACCTTTGCATGCACACTCCGATGATTTGCGTCTTGCGCCATCACCTCAGCCCGACCTGCAAGGCAAAACGTGATCGGCTCTCTAACGAGTCGAAATGGTGAAGGCGGTATAAAACCGATGCGTCAGGTGCTCATCAATCTCAAGTCTTCGGTCTTCCCCTCCTCCCCATCAGTGCCTGACCTGAATGCGCCGGCGATAGGAGCCGTTCTGCTCGGCGCACTGGGCGGCGGGATATGGCTGGCCCGGGCGCGCAAAGGAGGGCGACGATGAAAGGCAAACTCCTTCTGGGCGCGCTGGTCGCCGCCTTGCTCCTGCTGCC
>JAVQXV010000236.1:0-4777 GCA_033577755.1 Anaerolineales bacterium | reverse complement strand
GGTTTCCAGCTTGAGTTACGGCAAGGCATGCAAAATTCGACCTGTTTTCAGTGAGGTTTCTACTACGGAACCGTAAATCCATCAGGAATTCGCTCTAGAGCGATTTCCAGCTTGATTTACGGCAAGGCGTGCAAAATTCGAGCTATTTTCAGTGAGTTTCTACTGTGGAGCCGTAAATCAATGTGGGAATTCGCTCTAATGCTTGCGCGCCTCACAGTGGGCCCGGTAGGCATCGGCGTCCAGCAGGTTGGCAAGGTTGGAGTCGTCGGTGATGTTAATTTTGACGATCCAGCCGTTGCCGTACGGGTCTTGGTTGATCAGCTCCGGCCTAGTCGTCAGCTCGGTGTTGACGGCGGTGATCGTGCCGGCGACGGGCATGTAAATCTCGGAAGCGGCCTTGACCGACTCGACCGAGCCAAACGACTGACCGGCGGTGAAGGAGTCGCCCACCGCAGGCAGCTCGACGTACACCACGTCGGACAGCTCGCTCTGAGCGAAGTCGGTCACGCCGATGGTAGCCGTCGCGCCGTCCACACGGATCCATTCATCGGTTTTGGCATATTTCAGGTCGGTGGGAATGTTCATAGGTGGATCTCCTGAAGTGTGGGTAAAAAGAAACAAGGATACGGGCACACCGTGCGCCGTATCCCTGTACAGGACCTGAGAGTTTCGCGGCGTGGAGGCGATCCCGCGCCGTTTGCCCCGTCGGTGTGGCCGCGCAGCTGACCGGCCAGCTTTCCAGGGAGGGGTACCTGGCGGTTGCCAGGCGGCTTCCGGGGTCCTGGGTACCTGAGAGATTCGGCGCATCACTGCGCGGCAATGCGCCTTGCCCCGTCGGTGCTTCATTGCATATGAAGTCTCTCCCCCGGCAGGCCATCAAGTTGTGACCGGATTCTAAGAGGGCAGAAGAGCAGAGTCAAGCAGCACACTTTCTGGTGTGCACGCAAAACATGTCAGCTGCGCCCTGAGCGGACGCTGAGCGAAGCGGCAGTCGAAGGGGCGGCACGTTACCTGACGACCTTGGCGTGCACACACTTTCTGAGCACGGGCAACGCGGCGCCGTTTCGCCCCTGCCAACCTTTCTCTGATACCGGTCAGATACGAATCTAACGCGAGCCGCCTAACCTCGGCTAGACATTTGGACAGGCACGGAGAGCGGTATGAACCTCGACAAATTCACTCAGAAGGCACAGGAAGCCATCCTCGCCGCGCAATCGTTGGCCGGCGAATACAACCATTCCCAAATCGAGCCGGAGCATCTGCTGGCTGCGCTGTTGCGACAAACCGATGGAGTTGCGCCGCAAGTGGTGCAGCGGGCCGGCGTTGACCCGCGCGTGTTGCTCGCCGAAGTAGAGCAAAAGTTGGCGGCGCGCCCGCGCGTCTATGGCTCAAACACCCAGCCCGGACTATCGCGCGCCGCCGCGGAGGCGCTTTCCGCCGCCGAGCGCGAAGCCGCCGCCATGCGCGATGAGTACGTCTCCACCGAGCATCTGCTGCTGGCGCTGGAGAACACGCTGCGGTCGCTGGTCAGCGGGCGCGCCCTCTCGCGCGACGCTATGCTCAAGGCGCTGACCACCATCCGCGGCTCGCAGCGCGTCACCTCGCAACACCCGGAGAGCACCTACGCCGCGCTGGAGAAATACGGCCGCGACCTCACCCAGCTGGCGCGGCAGGGCAAGCTTGACCCCGTCATCGGGCGCGACGAGGAGATTCGCCGCGTCATCCAGATTCTGAGCCGCCGCACCAAGAACAATCCGGCACTGGTCGGCGAGCCGGGCGTGGGCAAGACCGCCATCGTCGAGGGGCTGGCGCAGCGCATCGTCAACGGCGACGTGCCGGAGGGTTTGAAGAACAAGCGCATCGTGGCGCTGGACATGGGCGCGCTGGTGGCCGGCGCGAAGTATCGCGGCGAGTTCGAGGAGCGCCTGAAGGCCGTGCTCAAAGAAGTGACCGACGCCGCCGGGCAGGTCATCTTGTTCGTGGATGAGCTGCACACGGTAGTGGGCGCGGGCGCCGCCGAGGGCGCGATGGACGCCGGCAACATGCTCAAACCGCTGCTGGCGCGCGGCGAGCTGCACCTCATCGGCGCGACCACGCTGGACGAGTATCGCAAGCACATTGAGAAGGACGCCGCCCTCGAGCGCCGCTTCCAGCCCGTCATGGTGGACGAGCCGACCGTCGAGGAGACCATCTCCATCCTGCGCGGGCTGAAGGAGCGCTACGAGGTGCATCACGGCGTGCGGATTCAGGACAGCGCTGTGATCGCTGCGGCCACGCTCTCGCATCGTTACATCAGCGACCGCTATCTGCCGGACAAAGCCATTGACCTGATTGACGAAGCCGCCTCGCGGCTGCGGATGGAGATTGACAGCAAGCCGCAGGCGCTCGACGAAGTGGAACGCGCCATCATGCAGATGGAGATCGAACGCGAGGCGTTGAAGAAGGAGCGCGACGCCGCCAGCAAAGAGCGGCTGGAGAAGCTCGAAAAGGAGATCGCCGAAGCGAAGGAGCGCTCCAATGCGCTGCGCGCCCGCTGGGAAGCGGAGAAAGCGGCCATCGTCAATCTGCAGGCCATCAAGGAGAAGATCGAGCAGACGCGCGTGCAGATCGAGCAGGCCGAGCGCCGCGCCGACCTGGAGGCCGCCGCGCGCCTGCGTTACGGCACGCTGCGCGACCTCGAACGGCAACTGGCGGAGAGTGAAGCTCGACTCAAGCAGCTTCAGGCCGATGGCGCGCTGCTGAAGGAGGAAGTCGGCGCGGAGGACATCGCCGCAGTGGTGGCGAAGTGGACGGGCATCCCGGTGACGCGGCTGATGGAGGGCGAAGTCGAAAAGCTCATCCACATGGAGGAGCGGCTGCATCAACGCGTGGTCGGCCAAGATGAGGCCGTAAAGCGCGTCGCGAACGCCGTGCGGCGGGCGCGCTCCGGCCTGCAGGACCCGAACCGCCCGCTCGGCTCGTTCATCTTCCTCGGCCCGACCGGCGTGGGCAAGACCGAGCTGGCGCGCGCGTTGGCCGAATTCCTGTTTGACAATGAGCAGGCCATGATCCGCATTGACATGAGCGAATATCAGGAACGGCACACCGTCTCGCGCCTCATCGGCGCGCCGCCCGGCTATGTGGGCTACGAGGAGGGCGGCCAGCTCACCGAGGCCGTGCGCCGCAAGCCGTACAGCGTGGTGCTCTTCGACGAGATCGAGAAGGCGCACCCGGAGGTCTTCAACACCCTGCTGCAGCTGCTCGACGACGGCCGCCTGACCGACGGCCACGGGCGCACGGTGGACTTCAAGAACACCGTCATCATCATGACCAGCAACCTCGGCAGCGAACTGTGGGGCCTGAACGGCAACGCGCCGCGCGAGGCCGTGATGGAGGTGCTGCGCCGTCACTTCCGGCCTGAGTTCCTCAACCGTATTGACGAGATTGTGGTCTTCCACAGCCTCTCGCAGGCGCATGTGAAGCGCATCGTGGACATCCAGCTTGGCCGCCTACAGCGGCTGCTGGCCGAGCGTCAGTTGAAGCTGGAAGTGACCGAAGCGGCGAAGGAGTTCCTGGCGCGTGCGGGCTGGGACCCGGCGTTCGGCGCGCGCCCGCTCAAGCGCGCCATCCAGCGCGAGCTACAGGACCCGCTGGCGCTCCGGCTGCTGCAGGGCCAGTTCCAGAGCGGCGACACCATCCGCGTGGATGTGGACGGCGAGGCGCTCACCTTCATCCCGGTAGCGCAGGCCGAAGTGGTGGAAGCGTAAGCATCGCCCCCGGAGTCAACCGGGGGCGATGTGTTTTTGATGCACGTGTGCAGGGGTGCTACTTGTTTGACAGCCCGGCCTGCGCCGGTACACTTGGGGCCGCATAGTTGGAGGCAACCCTACATGAGTCTCGATGACGCCATCAACGAAGTCAAAGCCCTGATCCTGGGGGCCAGCCCAGGTGCAGCCATCAAGGTGGTGCGCATTTCCGACGAAGAAGCGCGCCTGAGCGTGGACGTGGCCGCCGCCGAGATCGAAGCCGTCAAGCTCGCCGTGCGCGACCGGCTGACCCAGCTGCTGGTGAGTGAAGGCCTCGACGTGCAGGTGCAGGTGTACGACAAGGATGCGCCCAAGGGCGTTGTGGCAGACGAATAATCGCACACCACCAACTCACCTCGCGACGATCCCCCTGTCCCTGCACCCATGCCCGATACCAGCGCCATCCGTCCCCTCTCCTTTCGCCGCCGCCCGATGCAGTGGCTGTGCCGCCTGATCCTGCCGCTCATCGGCTGGCGCGTCGAAGGCCGCCTGCCCGACCTGCCCAAGTTCGTCCTCGTCCTCTACCCGCATACCTCTAACTGGGACGTGCCCATCGGCCTGATCTGCGCTTACGCCATCGGCCTGCTCTCCGAATGGCCGTATGGCTACATGATCAAGGACTCGGCGCTCCGCTGGCCCATCATCGGGCGCATCCTGCGTCGCTTCGGCGGGATCGGCATCAACCGCAGCGTCAACCTGAACGCTGTACAGCAGATGGCCGAGGTGCTCCGCAAAGCCGACCGGCTGTTCATCGCCATCACGCCGGAAGGCACGCGCAAGAAGACGCCTTACCTGAAGTCCGGCTTTTATTACATCGCGCGCGAGGCGAACGTGCCCATCGTGCTGGCGTATCTCGACTACAAGCGCCGCGCCGGCGGCCTCGGCCCGGCCATCGTCCCGACCGGTGACGTTGAGGCCGACCTGGAGAAACTCCGCCACTTCTACGCGCGGATCACGCCCCTCTATCCCGAGCAGGCGGGCGAAATCAGATT
>JAVQXV010000235.1:0-4784 GCA_033577755.1 Anaerolineales bacterium | reverse complement strand
AAGCCGCCGCCGTCGCGGATGGCGCGCACCTCTTCGAGCACGGCGTTGGGGTCTTCCTTAGCGACGCCGCCGGAGAAAATCACAATCCGCCGGCCGTTGAAGGCCGCCTGCGTCATGTGCCGCACGCGGTCGGCCAATGTGCTAATCGGTACCTGATACTTTTCGTACACCTTCTTGGCCTCCGGCTGCTCGATGTGGTCGGTGGAGAGCTTGATCTTAATCATGTGTGCGCCCAGCTGGGCCGCAATTTGTGCCGCGTAGGCCGTCACGTCCACCGCGGTCTCGCCGGCCTTGCTCATCGTTCCGCCACGCGGGTAAGACCAGACCACGACAACTAGGCCGGCGCGCTTGGCTTCAAAGGCCAATCGCTGCAGCTGCTCATATTGCAGGCGGCGCTCCGCCGTGCCGGGATAGATGGTGAAGCCGATGGCGACGCAGCCCAGGCGTAGGGCATCTTCTACGCTGGCCGTAACCGCGCCGAGCGGGTCCTTCTCGTCCTGCAGCACGTCGTGGTTGTTGAGTTTAAGGATGAGCGGAATCTCGCCGGCGTAATCGGCGGCTACGGCCTCGAGGAAGCCGAGCGGTGCGGCGTAAGCGTTGCAGCCGGCTTCAATTGCCAGTTCGATGTGATAGCGCGGATCGTAACCGGGCGGGTTGGGTGCGAAGCTGCGGGCCGGGCCGTGCTCAAAGCCCTGATCCACGGGCAGGATGACGAGCTTGCCCGTGCCTGCCAGATAGCCGCTGTTGAGCAGCCGGGCCAGGTTGGTCAGCGTGCCCGGGTTATCGCTGCGATACCAGGACAGGATTTCTTTGACGCGTTCGGTCGCCATGGGTCACTCCTTGGGGTGAGGCAGTCTTGGGAAACAGCCTTAGTATAAGTGTCGAGGGCGAAGGGTGTCAAAGTGTCGGGTGTCATGTTTTTGCCGTGTCTGTCATAGCACAGGGCAAGCTATCCCGGTCAGGTCCCCGTCAGGCCACGCCACAACTGGAACAGGCCGAAGCCGGCCAGCGCCAGCGCGGCGGTGAAGTTGAGCGCGCGGGTCAGGCGCGGGTTCAAGCGCTGGGCGGCGGCGAAAAAAAAGATGAACGCGACCATGCCGCCGATGAAGGTGAGGTAGAACATCGCCAGGAAGCTCAGCGCGTACAGCGGTGATTGTTGCCACGCCTCCAGCAGCACCGCGCCGCCCGCCAGGCTCCAAAAGATGTATGGGTTGGGATTGAGCAGGTTCATCACCGTGCTCTCCAGCAGGCCGCGGCCCGATCCGCCCGACGGGATTACCAGCGCCTCGGCGGTGAGTGCAACGCGGACCTGAGCGGACCGGAACGCGCGGTAGGCTAGGTAGAGCAGGAACGAGCCGCCGGCGACTTGCAGGCCGCGCACCAGCCAGGCCGGCATCTGCACCAGGATGAACAAAATCAAGGCGATGATTGGGCCGTCGCTGAGCAGCGGCGCGAGGGTGAGGGGCAGGGCGCGCCGCGGGCCGAGCCGGAGCGTTTGCGAGAGCAGGTAGGCAAGGAACGGCCCCGGCTGTACGGCGGCGGCGAAGCCGAGGGTGAGGCCCTGGAGGAGAAAGACAATCACGCCGTTGATGGGCGATTGATGCGCAGCAATTTACCCCTCATATCCTTTTCGGCTTCTATCGCCTCGTGAATACGCTTAGCCAGCGCCTTGAAGTCTATATCCAGTGTGCAAGCAACAATCCCGGCGTGTTCCGTTGAATGTTGGTGTAACCGAACGAAGTGCCGGCGGTTGAGAGTCAGAAGGATGCACTCTTCGGCTTGGGCAAAAGCCAAAACGGCCTCGTCCGGTAGAGACTGGCCGCTGTGGCCGGTTTGCTGGATCGTCAACACATCGTGGCCGAGGTTTCGCAGTTCATCGGCGACGGGCAGCGGAAAATTCTCATTGGAATAGAACCGGGCCATTGCTCAGGCCTCTTCGTTTTCGCGAATCTGTTGGTCAATTTCGGCTGCGTGGGCGCGAGCGTAGGCCCAGGCATTCGAGAGGTCCTCGGCGCGCAGCGTGGGATACCAGCGCAATAGGTCAGCCTCACTTGCGCCAAGGCGACGGGCCTGAACCAGCACCCAGACCGGGATTCGCGTACGGACGATGCATGGCTCGCCCCCGGCAATGCGCGGGTCTGACTCGATGCCGGGAAAGGCTTCACCGATATCACGCACCAGCCACTGCAAAATTTGCGCTTTTTCGCTGCGCGTCAGCCCGGCCAGAAGTTTTTCCGCTTCCTGCAACTTGCTCATAGGAACCTTTTTTGGACCCTAGGGTCGCGACTCGCCCAACGAGTTTTTTCGGCGGGTGGGTTTGCGGCGGCTGTTCGCGCGGCGGTGGCGAACTTTCTTCGTCCCCGCTTTGCCGGAAGCTGCCGCTTTGCGCGGCGGCGCATGCAGCGCCTCGCGCAGCACCTCGTCCATGTGCTCCACGAAGACGAACTTCAATTCGCGCTTCGCCAGGGCCGGCACGTCCACCATATCCTTATCATTCTTCTTCGGCAGGATGACGGTCTTGAGACGGGCGCGATGCGCCGCCAGCACCTTCTCCTTGATGCCGCCTACCGGCAGCACCCGCCCACGCAGCGTGATCTCGCCCGTCATCCCCACTTCGCGCCGCACCTTGCGCCCGGTGTAGGCGGAAATCAGCGCCGTAGCAATGCTGATGCCCGCGCTCGGCCCGTCCTTGGAGATAGAGCCTTCAGGCACGTGGATGTGCGTGTCCGTCTTCTCGAACCGCCGGAAGGGGATGCCCAGCGCCCTGGCCCGCGACTTCATGTACGACATGGCCGCATGCGCCGACTCCTGCATCACCTCGCCTACCTGCCCGGTGATTTGCAGCCCGCCCTTGCCCTCGAACAGCGCCACCTCGATGGGCATGGTGTCGCCGCCGGCCTCCGTCCAGGCCAGGGCTGTTACCAAGCCGACCTCGTCCTGCTTCTCGGTGTCCAGCGGCGTGTACTGCGGCGGGCCGAGGAATTTGTGCAACAGGCCGGGGGTAATGCGTCTCGGCTCGGGCTTACCCTCTGCTCGGCGTCGCGCTACTTTGCGGCAAACTTTGGCGATCTCGCGCTCGAGGTTGCGCACGCCGGCCTCATAGGTGTAGGAACGGATGATGGTGCGGATGGCTGCATCCGTAAAAGTCAGCCCAGACTGAGTCAGGCCGTTCTCTTCCAACTGGCGCGGCACCAGAAACTTGCGCGCAATGGTCAGCTTCTCTTCCTCGATGTAGCCGGGGAATTCGATGACTTCCAGCCGGTCTTGCAGGGCAGGGGGGATGGTCGCCAGCGTATTGGCGGTAGTGACGAATAGCACCTTCGAGAGGTCATAGTCCACATCGAGGTAGTGGTCGGCAAAGGCCTTATTCTGTTCTGGGTCGAGCACTTCCAGCAAAGCGGCAGACGGGTCGCCGCGGAAGTCGGCGCCGAGCTTGTCAATCTCATCGAGCATCATCACCGGGTTGATGGTGCCGGCGCGACGCATAGCCTGAATGATGCGGCCCGGCAGCGCGCCGATGTAGGTGCGCCGGTGGCCACGAATCTCGGCCTCGTCGCGCACGCCGCCCAGGCTGAGGCGCACGAACTTGCGGCCGAGAGCGTCGGCGATGGACTTGCCGAGCGAAGTTTTGCCGGTTCCCGGCGGCCCGACGAAACACAGGATGGGTGCGTGGCGCTGGGCCTCGTCGCCGATGAGCTTGCGTACGGCGATGTACTCCAGCACACGCTCCTTAGCTTTGGGCAGGCCGAAGTGCTGTTTCTCCAGCACCGCCTCGGCGTGGTTCAGGTCGAGGTTGTCGGTGGTGGCGGTGACCCAGGGTAGCTCCAGCAGCCAATCCAAATAGGTGCGGATCATGCCCACCTCAGGCGCCAGCGGAGGCATCTGGTTGAGGCGCTCCACCTCCTTGAGGGCCTTATCGCGCACGTCGTCCGGCATTTGGGCGGCGGCCACTTTCTCGCGCAGCGCATTAATCTCGCTCGTCCAGCTATCGCTCTCGCCCAGCTCGGTCTGGATGGCCTTCATCTGCTCGCGCAGATACATCTCGCGCTGCGAGCGGTCCACCTCGCTTTGCACCTGCGAGTGAATCTGGTTTTCCAGCTCCAGCACGTCCAGCTCTTTGCCGAGCAGAATGCTGAGCTTCTGCAGGCGCGCAGTCGGGTCGAAGATTTCGAGTATGGTCTGGCGCTCGGCGTGGGGGAAGTCAATAGTCGCGGCGATGAAGTCCGCCAGCCAGCCCGGCTCCTCGATGTTCATGGCGAAGCCGTAGGCTTCTTCGGGCACGGCGCTGTTCAGGCGCACGCAGCGCTCGAACAGGCCAAGCACGGCGCGCATCAGCGCCTCGGTCTCGCGCGGCTTATCGGTCGGCTCGTAGATGGGCCGCGCCCGCACCACGTAGAACGGCTCGGTTCGAATGAACTCGACGATTTGCACACGCCGCCGCCCCTGCGCCACGACGGAAGTGGAGCCGTCGGGCATACGCAGCATGCGGCCCACGGCAATCTCGGTGCCGACGGTGAACAGGTCTTGCGGCGTTGGGTCCTCGATCTCCGGGTTGAGCTGGGCGACGGCGACCAGAGTCAGATTGTTGGCGTTGGCCTCGCGGATGGCCGCCATCGAGCGCTCGCGCCCGACGAAGAGCGGCGTCACCATGTGGGGGAACATCACCAGGTCGCGCAGCGGAAGCAGCGGCAGCTCGATCAGGCCTTCGTCGTCCGTTTCGGCGTCGGGGATTTCGTACAGTTCTTCGGCCTGCCGGCTCATGGCCTCGGCCAGGCCGGAGCGGA
>JAVQXV010000234.1:0-4786 GCA_033577755.1 Anaerolineales bacterium | reverse complement strand
TGCTATCCGCTATCTGCTATTTGCTATCCGCTATCCGCTATCCGCCTTGCCACGCAGCGTTGAACTCCTGGATCGCTTCTCGGAGTTTGGCTTCGGTCTCCGGCGTGATCAGCTTCTTCTCGGCGATGTCCTTGCCGATTTCCGGGTGTGAGGTCTCCATGAACCGGAGGAAGGCTGCTTCCCAGGCTCTGATCTTGTCCACCGGGATCGCATCGGTGAAGCCGCGCGTGCCGGCGTAGATGACCATCACCTGATTCTCCAGGGAAACGGGCTGATACTGCGGCTGCTTGAGGATCTCGGTCAGACGGTAGCCCCGCTCGAGCTGGCGCTGGGTGGCCTTATCGAGGTCGGAGCCGAAGGTGGCGAAAGCGGCCAATTCACGGAAGGCGGACATATCGCCCTTGAGTTGGCCGGCCACCTGTTTCATTGCCTTGGTCTGGGCGTCGCCGCCCACGCGCGAAACTGAGATGCCGACGTTCACCGCCGGGCGGATGCCGGAGTAGAACAGGTCGGACTCGAGGTAAATCTGGCCGTCGGTGATGGAGATGACGTTGGTGGGGATGTAGGCCGAGACGTCGCCGAGCAGCGTCTCGATGATGGGCAACGCCGTGAGCGAGCCGCCGCCGCGCTCATCCGAGAGCTGGGCGGCGCGCTCCAGCAGGCGCGAGTGCAGATAGAACACGTCGCCCGGGTACGCCTCACGGCCCGGCGGGCGGCGCAGCAGCAGCGAGACCTGCCGGTATGCCCAGGCGTGCTTGGAGAGGTCGTCGTACACCACCAGCGCGTCGCGCCCGGTCTCCATGAATTCCTCGCCGATGGCACAGCCGGCATAGGGGGCGATGTACTGCATCGCTGCCGGGTCGTCGGCGGAGGCCACCACGATGGTCGTGTATTCCATCGCCCCGTACTTCTCGAGGGTGCCGAGCACGCGTGCGATCTGCGCCTTCTTCTGGCCGATGGCGACGTAGATGCAGAAAAGGTCTTGGCCCTTCTGGTTGATGATGGTGTCAATGGCCAGCGCTGTCTTGCCGGTCTGCCGGTCGCCGATGATCAGCTCACGCTGACCACGCCCGATCGGGATCATGGCATCAATCGCTTTAATGCCGGTCTGCACCGGGCGCTTGACGTCCTTGCGCTCAACGACGCCCGGAGCGATACGCTCCAGCGGGCGGAACTTATCCGTGTTGATGGGGCCTTTGCCGTCAATCGGCTCGCCGAGCGCGTTGACCACACGGCCCACCAGCGCGTCGCCCACAGGAACGGAAGCGATGCGGCCCGTGCCGCGCACCAGCATGCCCTCTTCGATGCCACTGTAGTCGCCCAGCACGATGATGCCGACCGCCTCGGCCTCCAGGTTGAAGGCCACGCCCATCACGCCGTTCTCGAACTGCACCAGTTCCTGCGCTTTGACGGCGCTCAGGCCGGAGGCCTTGGCAATGCCATCGCCGGCTTCCAGCACGCGGCCCACCTCCAACGTTTCGATGCGGGGTTGATAGGCTTCGATCTGCTTCTGAAGGGAGAGGGCAAGTTCTTTGACGAAATCCGACATGCTGTAGGGTCTCCGCGAGAGGTGTAGGGTCAGGTCAGTTCATGAAACAGCCTGGGTTGTGCCAGGCTGACGAAAATCACCGCTTTGGGGGAAGTGCGCAGGATAATACTTGAAAGGTTGCGGCTTGTCCAGTCGTTCACAATGTTGTGTGCACGCAAAGGTTGTCAGGGAACGTGCCGCCCCTTCGGCTCCGCTCAGGGTGCGGCTGACATGTTTTGCGTGCACACACAATGTTGTGTGCACGCAAAAGATATTGAGCTCTCCCGGCCATAGCGGGGTTGGTACACGGATGGCACGGATGAGCACGGATGGCGCAGAGCTTGCCTGCGAGAGTCCGTGTCCGGTCGTCCTATCGGTGTGCGCCTTTCCCGCCGAACCCGGCAGAGCCAGATATTGGGCCCTGATGGGCCTTGACGGGCCGTCACCCGCGAATGAATTGGCGATCTGAGACAAGAATCGCCGCCCGAAGACCGGCTTAGGGCGTTCCAGCCTGCTTCGACGGGCGGCCCGGTCTCAGCCCGATATTTCAACGTCGGGCAAAAGTCGCTAACCGCCCCGGCTTGTATACCAATGTCTTGTCTGGATCAGAGCTTGTGGAATTCGTCCCACAACGCCTGCCCAAGGTTCAAGACGCCGATGTGAGCGGCCTACTGTTGAAGATAGTCAAGGTCAAGTTGATCACCGACGACTCGCAACATCAAACTGATGTCCCTGGGATGCTTCTGTGAAACGCCTTCACTCTGCCGAAAATAATCCAGCTTGTAAAGGATCACATCCTCTGGAGACAAGGAGACAAGAACCAGGCTTCTATATCCAGAATCTCACTCCGAATACGGCGACGCCGGCCTATGGCCGAGCCTGCCAAACCGACAGGCCGGACAGGATACAAATCGGCCCGCGTGCCCGCTGCTCCATCATAGATGTTGAAAGGCAATCCATGTGGCAGGTCTTGTTCTAGAATGGTTTCGAGGGGAGCAATATAAATTCCCCAAGAATTCACTTCCTCCACAAGTCGGGCAAGGCTTGCTTCATCTGCCAGGATCATAATGTCCACGTCCATGGTCAAACGCGGCGCGCTATACACCATGGCTGCTAATGAACCACCAATGGCATAAGGGATGTGCAGCTTCTCAAGCGTTTGAACCACTCGAACGACAAAGCTCCGCTGGTTCTCCGGCTCAGGATAACGATTCATACATAGCTTCGCATTGTAAGCAATCGCTCGGCGGCTTCGCGCCTGGCCGCTTCAGGAGTTAGGCCCTTCCTGAGCGCCTGGCTATACAACTCAGCGCGGGCCATGTCCCAGAGGACAAACGCCTGGTTAAAGCTTTATCCCCGGATCAAGCCGCCGTAACACTTCAGCGTAACCGGGTGCGGCTTCCAGCTTTTCGGCGCGTACCGCCAGGCGTATGCGTTCCTCCAGCGTTAGGCCGTACGGGAAGAACTCGCGCTCCAGCCGAGCCACGATACGGTCAGCACGCTTGTTTACCTCTTCCCAGTTGGTCGGCATGGCGGGAGTATAGCGCGACTCGTAAAGGATTACCTTTCACCATCCGGCTTCTGAAAACGCTTACGCCCCTGCCCCAGCTCGACGCTGCGCTGATAGGCTGCCCACACAGCGCGGGAGATGGCGGTGCGGAAGCCCGCCTTCTCCAGATAGTAGAGGGCCTCCGCCGTCGTGCCGCCCGGTGAGGTGACCTGGTTGCGCATCCGCGCCAAGTGGCTGGGCGAGTGCTCGTAAAAATTCACCGAGCCTTTCACAGTCTGCACCACGAGCTGCTCGGCGACGCGGCGCGAGAAGCCGAGATGCACGCCCGCGTCCACCAGCGCTTCCATGAAGAGAAAGACGTAGGCGGGGCCGTTGCCGGAGAGCGCCGTCGCCATATCGAGCTGGTCTTCGTTGTCCGCCTCGACTTCCATGCCGAGCGCCCCGAGCAGCGTGCGCGCCTGCGCCTTGTGCTCGTCGTTGACGCCCGGCGCCGCAATCCACACCGTGATCCCCTGCCCGATCTGCGCCGGGGTGTTCGGCATGGAGCGCACCACGTTGACGTGCGCCAGCCCGCTGGTGATGGTCTCGATGCGCGTGCCCGCCACGATGGACAATACCAGCGCATCCGGCTTGATTTTGCCGCGCAGGCCGGGCATGACCTGGGTCAGCACCTGTGGCTTCACGGAGAGCACGACGATGTCCGCCTCGTGCGCCGCCTCGGCGTTGTCCGTCGTTGCGCGAACTTTATACAGCTCGCGCAGGCGCTGGCCACGTTCCTCGCGTGGGCCGGAGGCGATTAGGTTGGAAGGTTGAGCCATGCCCTTGTTAAGCAATCCGGAAATCATGGCTTCGGCCATGGCGCCGGAGCCGATGAAGGCGATGCGAGAGTCGTTCAACATAGGTCGGTCTTTTCCATCACGCCGTCCCGGTACAAGGCCTCGTTCCGAAATGGAACGAGCGCCATGACCATAGCGTGTTCATAGTAGCTCAGCCGGTCAATCACGTCGTTGGTCAGCAGGCCGATAGCGCCGTTTTGCTGCTTGGAGTTGGAGCGGCCGAACACGCGGTCATCGGCCTCGCCCAGCTCCACGCCCCGGCGCACCAGCCGCGCTACCGCCTCCGGCAAAAAGAACAGACCGGTGCGGCCTTTGCCCGTGAGCACCTGCGAGCGGACGACGACCCAGGCAAAGCAAGCCAGTTCACCGTCCAGGTCCTCGCAGCCGCCCTCGATGCCGACCCAGTAATCGGCCTCGGGCACGGCGGCCTGCGCCGCAGCTGCGCGGTTGAGCGCGCCGCGCAAGGTCTCGGCGTCCGTTAGCGGCTGATGGCCAACGCCTGACTCCACCGCCAGGCCCTGCGCCTCGAAGTCCTGCTCGGGGAACATCCGCCGAAAGCCGTTGAGCGCGGCCTGGATCTTGACCGGGTTCGTGGAGGCAACAATGATGCGCAAGTGTTACCTATCAACCACGAATGAACACGAATAGGCGCGAATGTTCACGAAGGCCTTCGAGCAGGCTCAACATCATTTGAGACAAACAGCTCAGGCAATGATGCGCATGCTTCAGCCACGAATAGACACGAATGGGCGCGAATGTTCACGAAGGTCTTTGGAAAAGCCAAGCGCCATTCGAGCCAACCGGCTCAGGCAGGGCATACTCCTTTATTCGTGTCCATTCGCCCGCATTCGTGACCATTCGTGTACCACCCATTCGTGTTCATTTGCAACCATTCGTGACCATTCGTGTTCC
>JAVQXV010000233.1:0-4812 GCA_033577755.1 Anaerolineales bacterium | reverse complement strand
CAGTCTTCAGTCTTCAGTCTTCAGTCTTCAATCTTCAGTCTTTGATCATGATTGATGACTGATGACTAAAGACTGATGACTAAAGACTGATGACTGAAGACTGACGATTGATGGCCCGCCAGACCTTCTCCGGCGTGAAGGGCAGAGAGCGCAGGCGCACGCCGACGGCGTCGAACAGGGCATTGGCAACTGCGGGTGCAACGCCGTCCATCGGAATCTCGGCCACAGCTTTCGCGCCGAAGGGGCCGCTCGGTTCGTAGGTCGGCACCAGGATGGCGATGAGGATTGGCACCTCGTCCGCCTGGAAGATACGGTAGTCACCGAAGCGCGTGGTCAGCAGCCGGCCGTTCTCGTCGTAGGCCATCTCCTCGGAGACGGCGTAGCCCAACGCCTGCACCATCCCCCCCTCGATCTGGCCGATGGCGGTGAGCGGGTTGATGGCGGTTCCGCAGTCCACGGCCATGGCCAGCTTGGTCACCGTGATCTGGCCGGTTTCGGTGTCCACCTCGATCTCGGCGTACTGTGCAGCGAAGGGCGGCGGCGAGTGCGGGCTGACGTGCGAAGCCGTCGCCATGATCTGGCGCTGGTCGTGCGTGTGCAGGCTGTGGAGGGCGATGTCGCCGAGCGACACACTCCGGCCATCCGGCGCATAGACGCGGCGGTCGCGCAACAACCAACCCTCACCCCCGTCCCCTCTCCCAACAGGAGAAGGGAGATCAAGCATCAATGCCGCGCGCTCGAAGAGTTGCGCACGCACCAGCTCGGCGGCCTTCTTCACCGCGCCACCGGAGATAAAGGTGGTGGATGAGGCATAAGCGCCTGTGTCGAAAGGCGTGAAGTCCGTGTCGGACGAGTAGATGATGATGTCGCTGACCGGCACGCCGAGCGTCTCCGCCGCGATCTGCGCCAGCACGGTGTCGGAGCCGGTGCCCAGGTCGGTCGCGCCGACCAGCACGTTGAAGCTGCCGTCGTCGTTGAGCTTAATGCTCGCGGCGCCCATATCCAGCCCGGGGATGGCCGTGCCGTGCATGCAGACGGCGACGCCCAAGCCGCGCCGGATGTGCGGACGAGCCGGGTCTATGTGCCACGCCGGGTCCTGCTTGCGGTCCCAGCCGATGGCCGCGCCGGCCTGTTCCAGACACTGCGGCAGGGCGCAGGACTGCACAATCTGCGGCTCGACCTCCGCGCTCTTGCCCTCACCGAGCGCGCCGGTAATAGCAATGGGGTCGCCGACGCGCAGCGAGTTTTTCAGGCGGAACTCGACCGGGTCCCAGCCCATCTCGTGGGCGATCTCGTCCATCAGACATTCGAGCGCGAACTCGGCCTGCGGCGCGCCGTAGCCGCGGAACGCGCCGGGCACGGGGATATTGGTGTAAACGATGTCACCGTTGAAGCGCAGGTTGGGGCAACGGTACGTCGCCAAGCCGCGCAGGCCGGTGACCGAGCAGACCGTCAAGCCGTGCGTGGCGTAGGCGCCGGTGTTCTCGACCACGTGCAGGTCGAGCGCGCGCAGCGTGCCGTCCTTCATCACCCCGGCACGATAAGTGAGGGTCTGCGGGTGACGCGAGCGGGCGCTGGTGAACTCCTGCTCGCGCGTGTACTCGAAGCGCACAGGCCGGCCCGTCGCAATGGTCAGGTGCGCGCACAGGTCTTCGATGAGCATCTCCTGCTTGCCGCCGAAGCCGCCGCCGATGCGCGGCTTGATGACGCGGATGCGCTTGACCGGCAGGCCGAGCAACGGCGCGATCATACGCCGGACGTGGAACGGCACCTGCGTGCTGGTGCGAATCACCAGCCGGTCGTCCTCGTCCCAGTACGTGATGCAGACGTGCGGCTCGATGGAGGCTTGCTGCACCTGATGCACGGTGTAGGTGCGCTCGAAGACGTAGTCGGATTCGGCCAGGCCGCGCTCCACATCGCCAACGGCAGTGTGCAGACGCGCCGCCAGGTTGCGCTGGGCGTCGAAGATGCCGACCGCGTCCGGCTCATCGTGCAGGACGGGCGCGCCAGGCCGCATGGCCTCCTCCGGCGTGAAGACGGCGGGCAGCACCTCGTACTCGACCTCGATGAGCTTGAGGGCCTCGCGCGCGACCTCCGGCGTCTCCGCCGCGACCACGGCCACGCGGTCGCCGACGTGGCGCACCTTCGAGTCGAGCGAGACTTGGTCCCACGGCTTGGGGTTCGGCCAGGTCTGCCCGCCGCTGGCGTAAATCACGCGCGGCACGTCGCGGTAGGTCAGCACGGCGTGGACGCCGGGAAGCGCCTTCGCCTGCGTAGTGTCAATGTTTTTGATGCGCGCATGGGCGTGCGGGCTGGTGAGCAGGGCCGCGTGCAACATGCCGGGCAGTTGGAAGTCGTCGGTGAAGACGGGCTTGCCCTTGACCAGCTTGGCCGCGTCCACCTTCATCTCCGGCTTGCCGACCACGTCGGTGGTGGTCTGCGTATCAAGCGTGGGGAAGACGACGACCTTGGGCTTGGTCAATACCGTTCCGCTGCCGCGGTCGGGCGGCTCGTGTTCGGGCGAGGCGCGCAGCGGGCCGAAGACGGATTCGAGCGGCAGGCCCGCCTCTTCGCCGATGGGCGGGACGTGCTCGCCGCGCAGCCTCGCCGCCGCACGCAGCACGGCCTCCACCGGCTTGACGTAGCCGGTGCAGCGGCAGAGCACGGCGCCGAGCGCCTCGCGCACCTCGGCCTCGGTCGGGTTCGGGTTACGGTCGAGCAGCATCTTGGCGGCCAGCACCATGGCCGGCGTGCAGTAGCCGCACTGGATGGCGCCGTTCTCGGCGAAGGCCTGTTGGATGGGGTGCAACGCGTGCCCGGGGCTGAGGGACTCGACGGTGACGACGGAGCGGCCCTCGGCCTGCGCGGCCAGCAGCACGCAGGTAGGCGCGATGCGGCCGTCGAGCAGGACGGAGCAGGCGCCGCACTCGCCGGTCTCGCAGCCGTGCTTGACGCTCCACAGGCCGTGCCGTCGCAGCACGGCCATCAGCGTCTCGTGCGGCTCGCAGATGAGGGTGGCGGGTTGGCCGTTGAGGGTGAGGTGGATGTTCAAGACGGCTCCAGTCGGGAGATTAGTGGGCCAAAGTTCACGCCGCAGCAGATTGTTCGGCTTATTTGAAATCATGTACAGATGATTTCAACGAACGGCGCACTTCAGCCGCTCATCAAAGTAGAGCAAAGACGAGTCGGCTACGAGTGCTTGTCATGTGGCTGTTTGTAACCTCATAATCGTCTGTGTCGTTTTGAAGTGCAGTTTTGCTATCTCTGCTAAAGCGCTCTGCCCACCGTTTCTTACAATATCACGTCCTATAGTGATAATTGCCGGATCGGAAGAACCCTTTGGCAAAGGTTTACCGATACGCTTCGATAACTGCTCCATCCTTTGAGCAAACTCGGCACGGGCAAGAATAGAAGCGGCGGCTACGGCTGTATCCTGCTCACCTTTTGGTCGTTGCTCGAGTTTGATTTTTCTTCCCTTTCTGAGCAAAGCGTTTAGCAAAAATGACTCGTTTCCGAACTGGTCAGCTACAGCAAGATTGCAGGCAGTTTTTTCCAAAACATTCTCAAGAGCGCGAGCATGTCCCCAAGCCAATAACTCATTCAGATTCTTGATTTCGTCGTACAACTCATTGTAGCGTTTCGGCCCAATAGGTACAACGGAGTGCGGGCACATCAATTTGATTTCTTCGGCCAACTCCAAGATGCGATTATCGGAAAGTCGTTTACTGTCACGCACACCGATCTGGATCAGTTTTACCTCCGTGCTTTCATCCACATAAACTGCACCGATAACTAAAGGCCCAAAATAATCACCCTTGCCCGACTCGTCCAAACCGATTCTTGCTAACCCTGTGGCATGGGGTAGCGTTGGTAGAGCAGGTGCGGGAACGAAAATGCTAGTTTTCTCCGTTGATGACGTTAGCAGTGATTGGTAGGTTTGCTCAAAAACCGCTCGTTGCGGGCTGGATATTTTTACTTGCCCAGTTGAGTCAATTGGACAAACAACTTTGGTATCTCCCAATTGGGCAATCCATTTTGCTCCTTGAGTTACTATGACTCTATAGCCGTCTTTGACAAGTTGCTCGCGCAGTTTCTCGGTGTCAATCGTGAAAAGAAGATGCTCTTCCTTAGGCGGTTTCTGCAACTTTGGAGCAACAATCCCACGCTCTACCAAGTATTCATAGCCGCGAAACATGGCTCGATTGAGCGTGGCGATGTCATCTTCAGCATGTGCTAAATTCCGGTGCGGCGGCGGATTAAGTGGGTCCGAGTGCAACACTTTGTTGCGAATATCTCGCCATGCGCTATGCAGAGTGTCGGCCAACCCCTCGTAACGGTCTTTGTCCGTCTTTACAATCTTGTCTCTTAGCTGTTGAAGAAAATTGCCTGCTCTCATTTCGTCCACGCTGGCCCTGATTTTCTCCTCGGTTGCGATACCAAGATGTATAGCCAATTGGATGACAAAGCCCTCATAGGCTCTGGCAAAAGGCATGACGACGGTTGAGTAATCTGGCAACTTTCGGCCAGTGGCCTTTAGCCAAAGTAAGACACTTGCGCCAGAGATATAGCCTTCGCGTTCGTTGCTCGGGAGAAATCCAAATACATCCTGACCGAGATGCTCATCTATCCAGTCGAGAGCTTCTCGTTCGGCCTCAGGCTTATTTAGGTACTCCAAGGCTGCTTCTCGCTCAGAGTCGGGTACATATCTCGCACCGCGCTCTGCAAATGGCTGTGATATGACTCCTTCCAACAATGCACAGACTTGCTCAAATAATTCACCAGTTTTGCCTTGCACCAATAGCGTTCCTGTCT
>JAVQXV010000232.1:0-4825 GCA_033577755.1 Anaerolineales bacterium | reverse complement strand
GTGCGAACCACAGGCGTGGGCAGGGGCGGCGACGTGGGGGGCGGCGTGCCCTGCGCGATGAGCGTGGCCTGCACCTGCGTGCTCACCGCGTTCACCGTTGCGACGGTATCCGGCGTATTCGTCGTGGCCAGGCAGGCGTACACTGCACCGATTAGAGCCAGCACCACGATGCCGACGGCCAACCCGGCGAGGAGCCACTTCTGGGAAGAGGACATAGTCATCCACAGATGACGCAGATTGTCACAGATAGCCAGCTTCTCATCTGTGTTCTTTCATCTGCATTCATCCATGCCATCTGTGGATCAATAGATGTATTCATCTACAGATGACACAGATGGTCACAGATAAGCAACTTTCAATCTGTGTGCATCTGTGTCCATCTGTGTCCATCTGTAGATCAATACCTACTCGCCTTCGTCGCTCACGATGCCCGGCTGCTCCACGCGCACCAGCTCACCGTGGTAGTTCACCACGATACGGAAACCCAGCATACCCAGGTAGGCGCGCGCGCTCTCCGGCAGGCCGCTCGCGATGATCTGATCAAAACTCTGGTCTAGATGGTTAAGTGAGTAATCAATCGCCGCTTTGGTGAACAAGTCGTCTTTTCCGAGCATCCTCATCACCCCTTCGGCGACCTGGCTCTTGTGCTCGGCAATCTGCTCGCCCAGCAAACGCAGCACCTGCCGGTCTATCGTCTCGGCATCCACGTGGAATTTGAAGCCGGCATCCCATACCACGTACTGTGCCTCACCGCCGACTACGGTGGTCGTTACCGGATTTCCGTCTTCATCTACTACCAGCCCTTCGAACAACGCATGCTTGCTCATCGTTCTCTATACACCATGCGATTCGGAATACGCAATACGGGTAATGCGGAATATGCAATACGCAACCCGTTTCACTCCACCACCACCAGCCGCGTTCCCTTCGCATCCACGAAGTGCTTATCCGGCGGCACCACCGGCGTCGTCCAGCGGTATATCCACTTGGCCAGGTCATGTGGCAGATTGACACAACCATGGCTACGCGGGCGGCCGAAGTCGGTATGCCAGTAGGTGCCGTGAACGGCGGTGCCCCACCAGTGAAAGTACGTCACCCACGGAACGCCGGGCAGGTCGAAGAAGTCGGCAGCGGCCCCGTCGTCGCCGGCCATGTGCCGCGAAGGCCGCTTGCTGATCACCTGCCACTCGCCGATTGGCGTGCCCCAGACCTTCCGCCCGTTCTCCTCGCGCAGCGGGATTCCCGTCGAGCACAACGTCTCCAGCACCAGTTGGCCGTTTTCGTATGCCTTCAGCGTCTGGGTAGATAGGCTGACCTCGATGTATTTATCGCTCACCTCGGGCGAGATGGGAGCCAGTTCTTCAGGCGTAACGCGACGGATGTGTTCGCCCGGAACCCAGACGTACCGCTTTGTTCGGTCGCCAAAGATGCCATACCAGATGCGCCCGTCGTTGTCTACTGCCGTCTGACGAATCCAGTGCGTCGTGCCGTAGTAAAAGCGATAATCGCCGCGAAAGCCCGGCCCCGGACCGACGCGCGACTGCGTAAACGGCACGGTCACTTCGCCCAAAAAGCCTGTGCCGCCGGGCGGCAGATCGCGGCTGGGCGTGTTGAGTCGCCAACCGACGAGTTGCACCGACGCCGAATGCACGAAGCCGCGCCGCACACGGAACCAGACCTTGTTCTTCATGTTATCTTCGCTGATGACCGAGCCGTAGATGTTGAAAACGGTGTCGCCGGCCAGAAAGTTGAGGGTATCCGACTTGAAGGACGGGCGCGCATAGATATACTGGCCGCGTACGGCCCGGCCCAGCATCTCAGGCTGGCGCGGCGCTTCCTCGGGTGGAGGCGGAGGCAGGAAGCCGGTGTGCGGCAACGCTAGGCCGGCTGCTGCCAAACCGGTGAATTTGAGAAAGTCGCGTCGTGTTACCGTCATGCTCTTGGCACTCGTTTTGAGATTATACCAACGGCTGTTTCCCGCGCTGCTGCTTCTCTTGCCGTCCCTCTTCTTCGCTGCGGCAACACAGGAGGCCGGCGCCCAACCGGCTACTTGGCAGCTCCCGCTCCCTGCCGGCGAGTGGCAAATCTCACGCGGGCCTTGCGGCTCCGGCACACTCTTCACCCATGAATGCGGCTACTATGAAAACCGTTGTGCCATAGACCTGGTGCCGATTGCCGGAAGCATGGAGAACGTTCCGGTGCTCGCCCCGCAAGATGGCCATGTCTTTTTCATCGGCACGCGTGAAGAGACCGGGTTGATGCTCATGCTCGTCCATCCCGATCGTCGGGCCTCGGGTTACATGCATCTGGCGCGAGTCGTAGTTAGGCCAGACGAAGCCGTGACGCAAGGTCAGGTGATCGCCTACGCCGGCTCAAGCGGCGGAGTCCGCCCGCACCTGCACTTCTGGATTCAGCCGAATGTGGTGGAGCGAAGCTGCGAATCGCCGGACCGACTGGCAGGGCTGGACTATCGGCTGGGTAAGGCGGTCTCGGGAAACCGGCCCTGGAGCGCGCTGACGCTGGTGAACCCGCCGGACTCGGTGCCCGATTGGCTACCGACCCTGGCGGGCTGGCCGGCAGGCAAGGCGGCTCTGCCGCAGCGGGTGGTCCTGGAACGCGGCGCGCGCTTTATCCTGCCGGTGGCCGTGCACGGCACATTCACCGAGACAGACTCACTGGCCGCCGGCAACCTAACCGCGCCGCTTTCACGCCGCACGCCCGACTTCGGTGTATTCCGCTTCTTTTTGGCTGCGACGCAGCCGCCCGGCGTTTACTCGGCAACGCTCAATCTCAATCGCCGTCCGGCACAAAACCTCGGACAGCTCAATTTCACGATTCGGGCGCCGGCGGCGCGGAACCGCATGGACGGCGTGCTCCTGCACAATCCGGAGCTGGTTAGCCCATCAGCTTGGTCGGTGCACAAGGCACCGCCGGAGTTGTGCTGGCGCATTGACTTCGGCAAGGAGCACGTGTCTGTACAAAGCCGCGTCGTTATCGTCGGCCCGAACTACGCTGATAGCGGCTGGCTGGACTCCACCTGTTGGACGCCGCCGGCACTGGCCGGCGGTGTTTATCAGTGGAAAGTTTTTATTCGGGACACATCCGGCCTGATGAATCGCCCCAACCAAAGGCCCTGGGCGTTCGTGATTCGGTGAAGCCGACCCTAAAGGCGAATGGCACGCACTTCGATAATCTGCGGCAAAGCACGGATTGCGTCGAGTGCAGCGGGCGGCGCTGCTTCATCCAGATTGATAAACGAGAGCGCGCGGCCACCGGGCACGTCACGCCCCAGACGCCACTCGGCAATGTTCACGCCGAACTGCGCCAGCAGCGAGCCAACGATGCCGATCACGCCGGGCACGTCGCGACTGACCATCACCAGCGCGTGACCCTCAGGTCGGGCGTCCATACGCGTGTCGTCCATCTGCACCAGCCGCGCTTCGCTCCCGCCAAACAACGTCCCGGCGACCAGCCGCTGGCCGCCCTCCCAGGAGACGCGGCAGGAGAGCAGGTTCGGGTAGTCCACCAGCTGCATGCCGCGCGTCTGGGTGATGTGCAGGCCGCGCTCGGCGGCCAGCGCGGGCGCGTTGACGTAGTTCACCGGTTCTGTGCTCAGCTCACGCAGCAGGCCGGTCAGCAGCGCCACTGCCAAAGGCCGCACCAGCTCCGTCATCCCTTCGCCTTTCACCTCCACTTCAACCTTCGTGATCGGCCCGGCAGCCAGCTGGCTTTGCAGCGCGCCGAGCTTTTCGGCCAGCTCAAGATAAGGACGCACCAGCCGAAAGTCCGGCCCGGCGATGAAGGGCAGGTTGACGACGTTGCGGTAGTTTTGGCCGCGCAGCGCATCCAGTACCTGCTGCGCAATTTGCAGCGCCACATCACGCTGCGCCTCAAATGTGCTAGAGCTGAGGTGCGGCGTGACAACAACGTTCGGCAACTCGAAGAGAGGCGAGCGACCCGGCGGCTCGACGGCGAACACATCCAACGCGGCCCCGGCCAGCCGGCCGGACTGCAACGCGGCCAGCAGGGCGGCCTCGTCCACCAGCGCGCCGTGCGCGGTGTTGATGAGCCGCGCGCCCGGCCTCATCCGCGCCAGCTCCGCCGCGCCGATAAGCTGCCGCGGCCCTTCGGCCAGTAGCGGGTGTAGGCTGACGAAGTCGGCGCGGGCGAGCAGCTCGTCGAGCGTCGTCAACGTGACGTTGGCGCGGCGGGCGATCTCCGGTTCAACGTACGGGTCATAGGCCAATACGTTCAGGCCAAAGGCCTGTGCCCGCGGCGCGACCAGCCGGCCCACGCGCCCGAAGCCGATCAGGCCGAGCGTTTTGCCGTCAAGCTGGACGCCCCAGTAGCGTGAGCGCTCCCAGTCGCCGCGCCGCACTGAGGCGTCGGCAGCAGGCAGGTGGCGGCACAATGCCAGCAGCAGGGCCAGCGTGTGCTCAGCGGCGGCCAGTGCAGCGGACTCCGGCGTGTTCATCACCATCACACCGCGCTCGGTAGCCGCGGCAATGTCAACGTTATCGAGCGCCACGCCTGCCCGTCCGATAATCTTTAGGCGCCCACAACGCTCGATTAATTCGCGGTTGACGGCGGTGCCGGAGCGCACGATCAGCGCATCGTAGTCGGCGGCAGCGACAAGCAACTCATCGCCGTTGCGCGTCCCCAGCTCAGGCCGGTAGTCGGCGTGCACATCCGGGGCAGCACGGAGCAGGGCCAGCCCTTCGTCGGGCAAGGGGTCGGTGATGAGGATTCGGAAAGTATTGGACACAGGGAGTTCTTTTTAGCCACGAATGAACACGAATTGCATCGAATACTTTGTGTTCATTCG
>JAVQXV010000012.1:0-37365 GCA_033577755.1 Anaerolineales bacterium | reverse complement strand
CGCTGAAGCCGCTGAAACGGCTCCTTAGAGCGGTTTCCAGCTGGAATTACGGCAAGGCATGCGAAATTCGACCTGTTTTCAGTCTACGGAACCGTAAATCAATCAGGAATTCGCTCTAAGCGTTTTCAGTCCTTTCAGTGCTTCAGCGATCCAAAACTTTCTTTCCCACCCCCACGCCTGCTGGATTGCTGAAAGCGCTGAGGGCGCTGAAGCCGCTGAAGCCGCTGAAACGGCTCCTTAGAGCGGTTTCCAGCTGGAATTACGGCAAGGCATGCGAAATTCGACCTGTTTTCAGTCTACGGAACCGTAAATCAATCAGGAATTCGCTCTAAGCGTTTTCAGTCCTTTCAGTGCTTCAGCGATCCAAAACTTTCTTTCCCACCCCCACGCCTGCTGGATTGCTGAAAGCGCTGAGGGCGCTGAAGCCGCTGAAGCCGCTGAAACGGCTCCTTAGAGCGGTTTCCAGCTGGAATTACGGCAAGGCATGCGAAATTCGACCTGTTTTCAGTCTACGGAACCGTAAATCAATCAGGAATTCGCTCTAAGCGTTTTCAGTCCTTTCAGTGCTTCAGCGATCCAAAACTTTCTTTCCCACCCCCACGCCTGCTGGATTGCTGAAAGCGCTGAGGGCGCTTAAGCCGCTGAAACGTCTCCTTCAGCGTTTTCAGTCCTTTCAGTGCTTCAGCGACGCCCTTTCGGCGCTTCAGCGATCTTACGATCGTCCGAGCTTCTCTTCTAGCCTGCGTTTGACCTGCGGCCACTCTTCTGCAATTACGCTGTAGAGCACAGAGGAGCGCACATAGCCGTCCGGCAGGATCATGTGGTTGCGTAGCACGCCTTCGCGCACCGCGCCCAGCCGCTCGATGGCGCGCTGCGAACGCTCGTTGCGCACATCGGTCTTGAGTTGTACGCGGATGCAGCCGAGGGTCTCAAACGCATGCTTGAAGAGGAGGTATTTGCTCTCAGTGTTGACCACGGTGCGCTGGTAAGCCACGCCGTACCACGTGCCGCCGATCTCCAGTCCGCGATGTTCCCGCCGGATGTCCATGTAGCGCGTCGCACCGATGGCCTTACCGGACTCTAGATGAATGACGGCGAAGGGCAAGTCGGTGCCGTGTTGCTGGCGTTCGAGCAGGTCCCTGATCCAGGCGCGCATCCGCGCTTCGGTAGTGACGGGGCCGTAGGGCATGTAGAGCCAGATGCTCTCGTCGGCGCCGGCCTGAGCCAGGTCGAGCGTATGCTGTTCGGAGAGCGGTTCGAGCCGGACAAATCGGCCTGTAAGGGTGATGGGGGCAATGTTCATGAGGGAACTGATTGAAGTGCAGCCTGGCTATAGTTTAACTTAATGCCGGAGCCTACCCCGACAGGGGCAATTACGTCTCCTTGCCGGGGCCGGTGCGAAAATCCCGATTTTTCGGTGTATCCCACAGGCTCAAATAGGAGTAAGATGATTACAGGCAGGCGACGGATTGGCCGTCACCATCACTCTAGCACGAACGGAGGCTCGATGAACGCCCTGCCTGACCTCACCACTTCCAACACAACTTTCTTACAGGCCGCGCTGGAAGCTATGCCGGCGAACGAGGCTCAGGCCACTTACGTCCGATTGGTGGCCCGGCTTCACCCCGATTTTTCGCTCTGGTGCCTGGCCGACCTGCACCGGGCCGTCAGCGAGAAAGACCGGCCGCGCGTGTTCCGCGTGCTAAACCTGCTGCGCGAAGCGGCGACCGTGCTGGACGCGCAGCGGTTGATTACGCTCTGCCAGTGTCTGGATTACGGCCTAAGCACGCATGGCGACTGGGCCGAGGCGCGCAGCGTCGTTTATGAACTCGAGGCCGAAAACTATCGCGTGTTGGCCCGGCTCAGCGCCGATACGGAAATGCGCCTTGAAGATTTTGGTCTTTGAGCGGCGGCCCGAACTGCGCCGGTTACCGTCGGACCGGCTGGAACGCTCACTGCCGGCTGCACCTCTTTGGCCGGGAAATAGTGTGCGTGCAAAACGTGTCAGTCGCACTCTGAGCGGACGCTGAGCAAATTTGAAGCGGCAGTCGAAGGGGCAACACGTTTCTTGACAACCCTTGCGTGCACACGGGCAGCAGAGAGAGAAAAGAGTTTCCAGCACTAGGTGCGCGCAAAAATGCCGGTCGCACCCTGATCCTTCGGCTTCGCTCGGCGTCTGCTTTCAGATGAACGGGTTTTTATATAATTCATCTCGCCTCGGTTCAAATGGCCTGTTGAACTTGCTTAGCTTTCAACTAACCTATACTCATGTTACACTTATCTTGGGAACATACGATTTTCAAGATTTTTACAACATCACAACGAAATTACCGAGAATGGCGAAACATCCCCAACTTATCTTGTTGGTAGAAAGCGACCTAGGCAACTACTCTCTACTGCGCGACTATCTAAATGCCCACGGCTATGTTACGGCAACCGTTTCGACAGCGGCTGCCGCGCGCGAATTTCTACAGCAGGTCCGTCCTAACCTAATTTTGCTCGACCTCATGCTGCCCGATGAGACCGGGCTGGCGCTCCTCCGCTGGTTGCGCTATGAGGAAATGCTTTGCTCCATTCCCATCATCGTCCAAACAGCGCCGGTCCTGACGCACGAACAAATCATGCTCAGACAGCTGGGCGCAACTGCGGTGTTGACCAAGCCCTATTCGCTGAGCAGTCTGGCGCAAACCATTCAGTCCCTGCTTCCCGTTAGCAACGGCCAACGACCTCTATATCTCACCAGCTGAGTCAAACGTGGCAGCGCTGCCTCAGCAGATCCCGGTCGTGCCCGCCGCACCGGCCTAATAGGCGCGTGCGAAGATAGCCTGCTGCCTTGTCGGGCGGCCTGTATAAAAGCAGATTCCTTCGCCGTCCGGCTGTTCCAGCGGCAGGCAACGCACGGTGGCCTTCGTCTCCTCCTTGATGCGTGCTTCGTCCTCGCGGCTGCCGGCCCACCAGACGCGCGCCCAGCCCTTTTCTACCACCTCTTTGAATTCGGCGTAGTCCTTCGGCTCGTAGGTGTTCGCCTTGCGAAAGGCCAGCGCGCGCTCGAACAACGCCGCCTGAATTTCCATCAGCGCCTCGGCTACATGTGAGGCAATGCCCGTCTGCGACACGCTGCTTTTGCCGGCCTTGCCCGGCCGGTCGCGGCGGGCGAGTGCCACCGTCCCTGTTTCCACATCCTTCGGCCCGATCTCGATTCGCAGTGGCACGCCGCGCATCTCCCAATCGTTGAATTTGAAGCCGGGACTAACCGTGTCACGGTCATCCACCTTGACACGCAGGCCTGCACCGAGCAACTCTGCCTTCACCTGCTCGACGGCGGCCAGCACCGGCCCTTGCTCGGCGTCGTTTCTGAAGATGGGCACGATGACGACCTGCCAGGGTGCCAGGCGCGGCGGTAGGATCAAGCCCTGGTCATCGCCATGGGTCATGATGATGGCGCCGATGATGCGCGTTGAGAGGCCCCACGAGGTCGTCCAGCAATATTGCAGCTCATTATTGCGGTCGAGGTACTGAATGTTGAAAGCGCGGGCGAAGTTCTGGCCGAGGTTGTGTGATGTGCCAGATTGCAGCGCCTTTGTGTCGCCCATCATCGCTTCAATGGTGTACGACTTAAGCGCGCCGGCGAACTTCTCACTCTCGGTCTTGAGGCCCTTGATCACCGGCAGGGCTGCTTCGTTGAGTGCGAAGTCTTCATATATGTTTAGCATTTGCAGCGTCTCGGCCTCAGCTTCTTCATAGGTGGCATGAGCGGTGTGACCCTCCTGCCACCAGAACTCTGCCGTGCGTAGGAAGAGCTTGGTGCGCAGCTCCCAGCGGACTACGCTGTTCCAGAGATTGATGAGCACCGGCAGGTCGCGGTAGCTCTTGATCCACCTGGAATAAGCATGGCCGATGATGGTTTCGGAAGTGGGCCGGACGACGAGCGGCTCCTCCAGCTCTTCGCCGCCGCCGATGGTGACCACAGCCAGTTCGGGTGAGAAACCTTCGACGTGTTCCTTCTCGCGGTCGAGGAAGGATTTGGGGATGAACATTGGAAAACCGGCGTTGACGTGGCCGGTGGCTTTGAAGCGGCGGTCAAGCGCCTGTTGGATGTTTTCCCACAACGTCCAACCGTATGGTTTGATGATCATGCAGCCGCGCACCGGGGCGTAATCGGCCAGGTCGGCGCGCAGCACAAGCTGGTTGTACCACTCGCTGAAATCTTCGGCGCGGGAGGGAAGTTTCTCGGTAGACATGCAGGCTCCGGATTTCAGATTTTAGATTTTGGATTGTAGATTATGGTTGGGGTAAAGTCACTATTCATCCGCAATCAGAAATCAGCAATCGAAAGTCACAAATACAGTACGGGACGTAGCCGGCGGTTGACCGCCTCGAGCACAGGGCGTAGCCAGAAGTCGCGGAAGCGAGCCTCGTAGTGAGGGAAGTCGTCCGGCGGCAGGTTGGCAACCCAGCTGAGCATATCCTGGATAAAGCGCCACATCAAGGCATGATCGAGCAATTCGGCCCATTCATCGTCCGACCAGACGACGCCGACGCGGGTGCGCATCTCGGCGCGATACAGCTCCAGCAGCGCTTCCGGCGGCAGGGGTGGCGTGGCCTGCGCCTCGGCCCGGTCCCAACAGCAGGCATTAACAAACGTGACCAGGTCAAGCACACCCGGCCCGACGCCGGCCAATTGCCAGTTGAAGACTATTGTTTCATCCTCTTGCAAGTATATGTTGCCCGGCTGGAAGTCGCCGTGTAATAGCGTGGCCGGCACAGCGCGTAGGCGCTCGGCCAGCAGTTCCACCTGAGTGAGCAACCGGCCCAGCCCGGTGAGCACCTCCAGCGAACCGGTGATGAGGGCCGGACGATTGTCCACCACCATCTTCTCCATCGCGACGACGGCGGAGAGCACATAGACTTCGAAATCGGTAGCGAAGGGCCGGGCGAGCCATGGATACACGGCCAGGTCGTCACTCAATCCCCAAAAGCGCTCGTGGATGGCGGCCAGGGCGCGGATGGCGCGCTCGTAGTCTGCCGCCGACCAAGCGGCCGGGTCTAACTCCGGCAGCACGGACTCCAGCACCATCCAGCTCCCGGCGTTATCGGCGGCGATCAGGGCCGGCGTTTGCACGGGGAGTTGCGAGGCCAGTGAGCGGTAGACGCCCACTTCGCGCAGGCCGTTGCCGGCCAGGCCGACGCGCAGCTTGCCGCCCGGCTCCTTTACCAGACAGTCTATGGTCATGGTGCGGCCCCGATACCGGCCCCCTAACATACTGCCGGCCATGTACTCAATACGCGCGCCGCGCATGTCTGTGGGAGTCAGTGAGCCGGCCGGGTATGGCAAGGGCTGTTCATAGATAGCGATGACCTGCAGTGATGAGTCGCCAAAATAGCGACGCAGGCCGGCGGTCAATTGAGCTTTGGTGAAGGGCCACATACGGGAAACGGGTGTACAGCACGGCGGCAGCACGAGCATTCTAAACGGATTCGGCGGCGGCATGGGCCTGCTCGTCGCCGGCGAGGGCGCGCACGAACTCCTCTGCGGCCTGGCCCGGCTCCACCAGATTCGCCTTGCCCTGCTCCACCAGGTAATGGCGGTGGTCGAGCACCCACAGATACAGGTCGGCCTCGGTGCGGCCGGGAAAGGCTTGCAGGATGCCGGACTCGCGAATGACCTTGACGATGGGCAGGTAAACGGTGTCGTACCAGTGAGCGACGGCTTCCGCTTCGCCAATGTCGCGCTGGAACTCCAGGCCCATGAAATAGCGATGTACGGCGATGTGTTCCAGTATGCGGTCGTAGCCGCCCAGGATGGTGACCGCCAGCTGTGCTTCGGGCCGCACCCGGTCAATCGCGGTGCGCTCGAGGAACTCTACCTTCTCACCGAGGATTTCTAGGTCTTCGGGGGCGATGTCTGCGGTGACGGGCACGCGCACGGCGCACTCGCGCACCTCGGCCTCGATGGCCTCCTGCCCCTTCTCGCGGGCGACGGAGACGCGATGGTGGCCGTCCACTACAAAGTAGACTTCGCCGACTTTGTAGAGCAGGACAGGAGGTAAGCTGATGTCCTGGTACCAGGCGCGATTGACCTTCTGCCAGCGCTCGGACAGGAAATCCTGCTTGGGCAGGAAGGCGCGGTCGAAGTCCCGATAGCGGTCCACGCTGCCGATGATTTGGGCGATGGGCACGGTCTGCACGCCGCGATAGATGGGGCCGCCGAGGCGCAGCTTCTCGCGCACTTCACTGTACGCCAGCAGCTCGTTGCGCCGGCCGGTGAGGAAGGCCAGCAGCTCGCGGAAGAGCGCCTTGAGCCGCGCCGCCGTAAAGTCGGCCTGCGTGCGCCAGTGCAGGTCGGGCTTGTCAGACATAGTTCTGATCGAAGTCAATCAATCGGTACGGATAGACGTTGAGCACCTGGGTCTCTTTATACCGCGTCGCGGTGACGGCGTCGCTGCGATAGACATGGGAATGGCCGTGCAGCAGGAAGCGCGGGCGAAAGCGGTCCATCAGCGTGAGAAAGGCCTCGAAGCCGATATGTGCCCGGTCGCCGCTTTCGTGGATGCCGCGCGGCGGCGCATGAGTGATGAGCACGTCCAGGTAACGCCCGTAGCGCACCCGATTGGCCAGCAGCGTCGGGGTCAGGCTTAGGAGACGCCGGTTCATCTCGGCCTGGGTGTATTGGTGCGGGCCTTCTTCGTTGTAGCGAATGGAGCCGCCCAGCCCGGCCAGCAACAGGTCGCCGCCGGCAAGTCGAACGTGCACACATTTCGTTTCGATGTCCTCGCACCCTTCGGCTCGATTGATAATGCGACCGTCGCTCAGGTACTGGAATGGCTTATCGTGGTTGCCGTGAATGTAATACAACGGCTTACCAAGCACCGTGACCATGAATTCCAGATAGAAGAAGGGGAGGTCGCCGCAGCCCAGGATGACATCCACGTCCCCAAAACGTTCCCGAATCTCCGGGCGGTAGAGCGATTCCACGACTTCGTCGCTGAGCGCCAGGATTTTCATTCACACATAGGGGGAACGCCGGCCTGTGCTCGCCCGGCCCCGTGAGTTGCTTTGCCCTGTCGGTCCACAGGTCGGTTCACCACTCGCGTCCGTAGTTGACGCGCAATTTTTCCAGGATGGCCTGCTCCAGATCAACGCCGGTGAGGCTGGCCAGCTGCAGCAGGTACAGCGCCACGTCGGCCAGCTCACCGGCGAGTTTATCGGGTTCCGCCGTTTCTCGCCATTGGTAAAGTTCGAGCACTTCGGCGGCCTCGATGGCGAGCGAGGCCGCTAAGTTGCGCGGCGTCTGCGGGCGCGGGCTGTCCGGCGCGTACCAGCCTTTGGCCGCGACGAAGGCGTGCATCTGCTGGGTCAGTTCGCTCAGGGTCATAAAAAAACCGGCTCCGGTGTCGGCGGAGCCGGCGATGAACTCAATCAAAAGGAAGCGGCTAGACGGACTTCTTTTTGCGCGGCGCGCGTTTGGGTGAAGCGGTTTTTTTGGCCGGCGCTTCCACCGTGACAACGGAGTTGTCACCACCATACTGGTTGGGGACGTAGGCATCGGCAGCCCAGTCATTATGCCACTGGTTCTTGTTATCGTAGTAGCGGAACTGGTATGTGCCCGGCGCCAGCGACACGGTCACGCTCCAGGTACCGTCGGCGCCACGCTCCATCGGGTGGGAGTTGATGCTCCAATTATTGAAATCGCCCACCAGATAGAGCGCATCCACATCTTCGAGTGCGGGCATGGTGAAGGTGACTTTAGCTTTGCCGCGCACCACTTTGCCTTTGGTTAGCATCGAACGTCTCTCCTTTTTTTCTCCTTTTTGAAACAGCTGATGGAGATTATAACAGGCCGCCCGCAAAATTCTCTTGAGTTTCGCTTAATTGGGTGAGCCGGCCCGGCAGCTCTTCTACGCTGTGTTGAAGAGCGGAGATTGGAGATTACGATGGCGAGACGAGATCGGCGCTCACTCCAGGAGCTGCGTGCGCAGGCGCTCGAGCGTCTCCTCCGTCAGGCCGGCGGCGTTGCGGAGGTACCGATCTATGGAGCCGTACTCGGTGCGCAGGTGGGCGAAGAGGCGTTGCAGGTAGGCGGCATTGACGGTCATGGCAGGCCGTACTTCGTTCTCGGTGAGGCCGAGCGAGGTCGTGCGCTTCAGGTCATGGCGGGCGGCACGGAGGATGCGTTGATAGTGCGCGTTGCTCAACGCATAGTCGGCGAGGATGAGGTCGTCGGCGACGCCCAGCAGGTGCAGCAGCAGGGCGATGATGATACCGGTGCGGTCTTTGCCCGCCGTGCAGTGGATGAGCGCGGGCAGCGCATCCGGCGCGGCCAGGCGTGTGAGCACCGCGCCCAACGCTTCGGCGCGCGTCGTTGCCAGGCGGATGTAGCTATCGGCCACGACCTCGTCCAGGGCATCGCGCCGGAAAATCAGTGTATGCAGCCATTCCCGCAGAGGGGTGGGGGCGTTGGTGGGCAGGTGCACGTACACCAGGCCGGGAGTTGGCGGCAGACGGTCGGGTTGGCGCTCGATTTCTTCCGCGGCGCGCAGGTCGCAAATCAGGCGCAGGTTGAGCGCGGCCAGTCGCTCCAGGTCGGCATCCGTCAGGTCGGATAGTGTGCCGGAGCGATAGACTCGGCCCCAGCGCACGTGGCGGCCATCGTAGGTTGGGTAACCGCCGATATCGCGCAGGTTGACGCCGCCCTCCAGCGGCACGAAGCGCTTTTCGATCGCGTCTGGCTCGGGCAACAGGAGAAGTTCGTCGGCGGTGGGGTAGATGCGGCGCGGGCGCGGCGAGAGGCGGTCGAGCGCGATGGTAGCGCGCGCCAGGGCGTGCAATGCACGGCGTGCAAGGCGTGAACGACCGGAGACTACAGCCATTACAGTTTCCTCGCCAGCGAAGTTGTACCACGCCCGCCTCAACAGTAGATTAAACAACTCGGGGCAGACGCTGCGCGCAACGTCCGCCCCGAATCACTCGCTACTTTCTACTCTCTACCGCTTACGCATACATCATCGCCGCCTGCTTCAACTCTTCGGCCTTGTCGGTGTTCTCCCAGGGCGCTTCGATGTCGGTACGACCAAAGTGGCCGTAGGTCGCCGTCTTGCGGTAAATCGGGCGGCGCAGGTTCAGGTCGCGGATGATGGCGCCGGGCCGCAGGTCGAAGTACTCGTTAATGAGCTGAGCGATAATGTCATCCGGGACCTTGCCGGTGCCGAAGGTCTCGACGTTGACGCTGAGGGGGCGGGCCACACCGATGGCGTAGGCCACCTGGATTTCGCAGCGGTCGGCCAGGCCGGCGGCGACCACATTCTTGGCCACCCAGCGCGCGGCGTAGGCCCCCGAGCGGTCTACCTTCGTCGGGTCTTTGCCGGAAAAGGCGCCGCCGCCGTGGCGGGCCATGCCGCCGTAGGTGTCCACGATGATTTTGCGCCCGGTCACACCCGAGTCGCCCATCGGGCCGCCGATGACAAAGCGCCCGGTGGGGTTGATGAAGATGCGCATGTTGCGGTCACGCAACTCTTCGGGGATGACGTGGTCGATGACGCATTCGATGATGGCCTCGCGAACTTCGTGCTGACTGATGTTCGGCGCGTGCTGCGCGCTGACGAGCACGGTGTCCACCCGCTTGGGCTTGCCGTATGAATACTCGACGGTGACCTGGCTCTTGCCGTCGGGACGTAACCAGGGGAGCATGCCGTTCTTGCGCACCTCGGCCAAACGGCGGCTGAGGTTGTGCGCTAAATGAATGGGCAACGGCATCAGCGCCTCGGTCTCGTTGCAGGCGAAGCCGAACATCATGCCCTGGTCGCCGGCACCGATTTTTTCGATTTCGGCTTCGCTCATTTCGCCGCTGCGGGCCTCCAGCGCAACGTCCACACCCTGCGCAATGTCCGGGCTTTGGGCGGCGATGGCCACGAGCACACCGCAGGTGTTGCCGTCGAAGCCCTTCTCGCTGCTGTCATAGCCGATGTCTTTGATGACTTCGCGTGCCAGCACATCGAAGTTGACGATGGCCTGGGTGGTGATTTCGCCCAGGAGCATCACATAGCCGGTCTTGGTCGCCGTTTCGCAGGCTACACGGCTAAACGGGTCTTGCTCCAGGCAGGCATCCAGCACAGCGTCACTCACCTGGTCGCAGATTTTGTCGGGGTGGCCTTCGGTCACCGACTCTGATGTGAACATCAGCTTCGGCGAGGTCATGAAAGTTGTGCTCATCGGTTTTCTCCTTAAATCCAAGAAAAAGCCCCTTCAGGCGAGAAGGGGCGTCGCAATTCGCTGCGTTGACCCTCTCATCTTCCAGACTTGACGTTCTGCCGGAGTTGGCACCTTGGTTGTTGTCTCATAGTGCGGTGGTTACCTGGTCGAGTAGTCGGCAGCGGTTTGACTACTTCGCGACCTGATAACCGGCTACTTGAACTTAACCAGGTTGTCGAGGCTTCATCGGGCCGGTCCCTCCGCCTCTCTGGATAAGAGCGCCTGAAGGTTATTCGTATTTGGGCGCGAATAGTATCATCCGGCTCACAGTGCGTCAATGGGCATGCTGCGAGAATTTCCGCGCTACCAGGATGAGGCTGAGGCCAAAGGGAAGCGAGCGGCGCGCAGCCAGCGGCGCTTCGCTTGTGAGGATGGCGGCCAGCACGCTGTTGAACGGGCCGACGCTCAGCGCAATATCCGATTGCTTCTGGTCGGGGAAGAGCGGCTCGCTCAGGCGCTTGAGGGCAGCGAGGGGAAAGAGCCACATGTTGGCGTACGTGCCGTGCTCCACCGTCAACCCGACGTGCTCTAGCTTGGCGCGCATCTCTGTCAGCGTATAGCGATGCTGTACATCCCACAACCGGTCATGCGCGCCGCGCAGCCAGTCGTAGGCGGCGACGCGCACCAGCAGCCGCCCGCCCACTTTTAGCAGCCGCGCCATCTCGTTCAGCGCGACCATATCGCATTGTCTGTGGGCATCCAGCATGGGCAGCACATCGAGCGAGGTGACCAGGTCGAAGCTCGCCGAGGCAAACGGAAGTTCAAGGACGGAGCCGCAGACAAGACGGGTGTGCGCGCGACGCTGTGCCAGGCGCACGGCCAGCGGCACGAAGTCGAGGCCGATCACCGTGCCGTAATCGGCCAAGTAGCTCATGGCCGCACCGGTGCCGCAGCCCGCGTCCAGAATCTTCAGGCCCGCGCCGCGTGGGTAGGTGCGCTCGATCAGCGCGCGGGTGATGGCCTGCATACCGCGATACCACCATAGCGTCTCTTCGACGCGGAACATGATTTCGTATTCTTCGAGCTTCACACACTCGACTCCACCGAAAAGAAAGTCCATCTGAACCGCTAAGGACATGCGAAGGAGAATGGGGTCGAGCCCTTGGCGCTCTTCGCATCTTAGCAGTGAGATGGTGGTTTCTGCATGAGGGTCACGAATCTCTTTCGGAAGCTCAGGGTTCCCAAACCACGGAGTCTGCGCCGTCGGGGAGCAGATAACGAGGTTGCGCGCCGCCGAGCGCGTAGGCGCCGGTGCGAAACTGCACACCTGCCGGCAACGGCTCCGGCAGTTCCAACGGATGGAACTGAATGAGCGCGTCGCCGGGCCGGAGCGAGTCGAAGGGCGTGTTGAGGCCGTCGCTCACCGCCAGCGGGAAGCCGTCCGGCGCGCTGAAATGAAGAAAGAGGCTGAGCGGCTCGGTCAGCGGCGCGACGATGCGCCAGACGGTCTGCACTTCTGCCGGCTTGCCCGGCGTCAGTGCCGCCCGGTAGCGATGCCCGAGGAAGGCCAGCCGCTCGCCAAAGACCTGCGGCGCGGTAGGCTGCGCGGGATAGGTAGCGGCTTGCGCGGCAGCGTCCTCCAGCCGGTACAGACGGAACGTGAAGCGCGGGTCAGGGTTGTTCGGTTCATCGTATTGCAGGGTTGCGCCCAGTTTCGCGAGCGGCTCGCGCATGAGGTCGGCCTGTTCGCCGCGCAGGAGGTACCAGGCGCGACCGTCAGGCAGAGGCAGACCACGCGCACAGTCGAATTGAATCAGGCGCGTGGCGGCAGCGCCGAAGATACGCCGGGCCTCCGTCTCGCCCACCGAGGGCGGCGGGTTGATGCAGACGGCGACCGTGCCTGTCTCCTCGGGCACGTGATAGACGTAGATGGTCCGGCCCAGAACAGCTTCGGGTCGTTGATGACGAAAGTAGGCGAAGGTGTCAGGGTTCGGCAGGCCGGCGCTGCCCAGCAGATGCGTGAGGCTGATGGCGTACCAACCGGGTCGGGGAAATAGAGGTTGCCAGTCGGACGCGGGACGCGGCGGCAACGGTTTGGCCGGAAGTGGGTACTCGTCCACAAAGAAGGAGCCGATGGGTATGGAGCCGAAGTAGCTGACGTAGAGCGAGCCGATGCCCCGTTCGCGGACGAAGTCCACCAGCTCGCCCAAGTCCTGTCCCCAGTCCAGGTTCGAATCCACCAACACGCGCCAGCCGTTATTCGGCCCGAGGGCCAACTCATTGAAAAAGGTCAGGTCGCGCGGATAGACCAACGCGCTGTTCAGCAGCAGCCAGCCGGCGGCGCCGACAGCGAGCATGCGCCACCGGCCGTGCGCTTCCCACCATCGAGATAGCACCAACGCCGCTGCCACATACAACGCCGGCAGCAGCGGAAAGAGATGGCGGTAGCCGATGTTGACGCCGGAGATGATGGCGACCGCAAAGTAAAACGCCGCCGGCAGCCAGAGGAGCGGCTCGGCACGCAGGTGCGCTGCGCCGAATATAGCCAGAAGCAACAACGGCAGCGGAGTCTTCACCAGCAGCGCGACGGGAAAGTACAGCCAGTGGCTCTCCGAGACGCGGCCCAGCAGATAGCTGGGAAAACGCAGCGTCTCCGTCGTCCACAGGAACTCCTCCCAGTAACTGGCCAGCGGAACTGGGAGGTCGAGGCCGAGTGCAGGGCGCAGCTCGAAGCCGTAGATGGCCCAGGCCGTCAGGCCGGCGGCGATCAGCGCCAAGAACAAGCGTGGCAGCGCGTTGCGGCCCAGCAACATCAGCGTAACAAAAACCAGCGGCGGTACGAAGAGCGCGGCGGTGTACTTGCTGACAAGCGCCAGACCGAGCATCGCTCCCGACGCGACGGCCAAACCTCTGTGGCCGGGGGCGCGCAGCCAGCGCCGCCAAACGAGCACGGTCAACGTCAGCGCCAGCAACACGCCCAGGTCGGTGGTGACCAGGCGGGCGTGCGCACGCAGGTTCGGATCGAGCGCGGCCAGCACGACGGTGGCCAGCCCGGCCCGGCGTCCACCCACGTCCGCACCCAGACGGTAGAGCGCCGCCAGCAGCAGCACGCTCAACAGCACGATCATCGTTCGCGCCGCGGAGAACATCGTCAGCGCCGGGTTGTCCGTCTTCCAGAATAGCGTGATGGGGAACTCGATCCAGTCGCGGCTGAGCCAGGTCGGGTCATCGAAGGGGAAGCGCACGCGCGAGTCAACGGCGACGGGCAGTGCGGCGAGGAGGTGAATCAGTGGGGGATGGCCGACGTAGAGACTCAGATCGCCGGCCCGCCAGATGGCCAGCCCGCGCGCCAGGTGTGCCTGCTCGTCCACAGTGGGTGCGGCACGCGGCAGGGCGTGAAGTTGAGCCAGCAAAAAGGCGAGCAGCAAGGCCCCGAACAAGAAAGTAGAAAGTAGAAAGTGGGAAGATGCGCTTCTACTTTCTACTTTCCACTTCCTACCAATACTCGGCATGGTGCTCGCGGTAGTAAGCCAGCGTGCGGGCCAGGCCGTCGCGCAAGGGGGTGCGCGGGCGCCAGCCCAGTTCGTGATGAATCAGGCCGTAGTCGCCGCAATAGTCGCCGATGTCAATGGCTTTCTGCTCGGCAGGGAAGGGAACCAGCTCGTAACGACCGCCGCCGTTCAGTTCTATCAGCAGTTCGGCCAGGGCGCGCAGCGAGATGACCTCGTCACCGCCCAGGTTGTAAATGCGGCCCACGGCCTCCGGTCGCGTGGCGACCAGCAGCAGCGCATCCACCACGTCATCCACGTAGTTCAGGTCGCGCTTCTGCGAGCCGTCGCCGTACACGCGGATGGCCTCGCCCTCGATCAGGCGGCGCAGCCAGATGCCGAGGAAGGTCTGGCGCGCGTCCACGACGCGCATGCGCGGGCCGAAGGTGTTCGTCAGGCGTAGCGAGGTGGTCTTGAGGCCGTAGGCCTTCTGGTACACGATGTGATACCACTCGCCGGCGACCTTGTTGACGCCGTTCACATCCACCGGGTCAATGGGATGGCGCTCGTCCACGGGGAGGTAGTGAGGCTTGCCGTAGATTTGTCGCGTCCCGGAGAAGACGATGCGAACGTCGGGGTTGTACTTGCGGCACGCTTCCAGTATCGAGAGCTGGCTGCGGCAGTTGATCTCCAGGTCGGTGTATGGGTCGCGCATCGAGTCGAGGTGGCTGACCTGCCCGGCCAGGTTGAAGAGGAAGGCCTGACCACGTACCAGGTGGTTCATGCTGTACTGGTCGCGCACGTCGGCGATGTTGACGCGTACGCGGTCTTCATAGCCATGGATATTGAACAGCTTGCCGCCGTATTCGGGGATGAGCGAATCGACGACGGTGACACGCGCCCCCAGGTCGGCCAGGCGCCGCGCCAGGTTGCTGCCGATGAAGCCCAGACCGCCGGTAATGAGGACGGGTTGGTCTTTGAATGCCGTCAGGTCCATAGATACCTCTAGTCAATGGTCGGCTGAACGGGTGACTTGTCTGTCGCCTTGTCACCTAAGCGCTCCCTGTGGCTTAGCCGCGGGCTGCAGGTGCTCACGCTTGATCACCAGGCGCCACCACCAGCCGATGAGGGCCAGCAAGGTGCGCGCCACGCGCGGGAAATTGAAGAACTGCGACTTGCCGTACTGCCGATACCAGTGGCTTACCGGCACTTCGACAAAGCGGTAACCGGCATCCTGAATTTTCTTAACCATCTCGAACGTGATGGTGCCGGTGGTGGATTCGAGTTGGATGCGGTCGAAGATGGCCCGGCGCATCAGGCGAAAGTCACAGTCCACGTCGCGAATAACCAGCCCAAAGAGGAACTTCACAAAGTACTGATAGGCCAGGCCGATCAGGATGCGATGAAGCGGGTCGTGGCGCTTGATTTTGTAGCCCTGAACTACATCCACGCCATCGGTCACGGCGCGGGCCAGCAGCGCCAGCTCGCGCGCGTCGTACTGGGCGTCGCCGTCGGTGTAGAAAATCCAGTCCTTGCGTGCCTCGGCGAACAGGCCGCGCAGCACGCCGCCGTAGCCGCTGGGCGTGGCACGATGAATGACGCGCAGCTGCGGGTAGTGGCGCGCCATCTCATCCAGCACACGGCCGGTGTCGTCGGTTGAGCCGTCGTTAATCACCACCACTTCGTAATCGTCCGTTATCTCCGGCAGCGTTTGTATGGCGCGGATAATCATGGTCGGGATGGTGCCGGCGTCGTTGTAGGCCGGGAAGCAGGCCGAGACGCTGGAGAGTTTGATCGGGGTAGGAGAGTGTGGAGTAGAGATTGGAGGTTGGAGCGGGTCAATAGGCATTGCGGTCCATGAAGACGCGAACGAAGGTGCGCAGCAGGATTTTGATGTCCAGCCACACCGACCAGTTCTCGACGTACCACAGGTCGTATTTGGTACGCTCGCTGATGGAAGTGTCGCCGCGCAGGCCGTTCACCTGCGCCCAGCCGGTCATGCCCGCCTTCTCGCGATGGCGCTCCATGTAGCGCGGGATCAGCTCGCGGAATTTGTTGACGTAGGCAGGCTGCTCCGGGCGTGGGCCGACCAGGCTCATCTCGCCGAAGAGGACGTTGATGAGCTGCGGCAGCTCGTCGAGCGAGCGCCGGCGCAGGAAGCGGCCCAGCCGAGTGACGCGCGGGTCATCCTTTGTCGTCCAGCCGGGGCCGGCGGCCTCGGCGTCGGTGCGCATCGAGCGGAACTTGATCAGCGGGAACAGCTTTCCGTCCAGCCCCATTCTCTCCTGCACGAACAGGGCGGGACCTTTCGAGTCCAGCTTAATTAGCAACGCCAGCAGCATCAGTAACGGCGAGAGCAGAATCAGGCCGACCAGGCTGCCGACCAGGTCTATGGCGCGCTTGACGGTCAGTTTCCAGCCGCGCAGCGCCACGTCGCGCATGCTCAACAGCGGCAGGCCGCCCAGGTCGTCAATTGTCACGCCCGAAGTAATCAGGTTATAGACATTGGGGAAAAGCTTGACGCTGGTTCGATCGCGGTAGCTCAGTCCGATCAGATGTACCAGTTCATCGTCGGGCGCATCCGGCAAGGTGATGATGACTTCGTCGGCGTTCAGGTCTTCGACCAGGCGCGGCAGGTCGGCGAAGCTGCCGATTACAGGTGTGTCGGCTACCCGGTCTGGCAGGCCGTCGGCACTGACCAATCCTAACACCCGGTAGCCGAGGAAGGGCGAGCCTTTGATTTTCTGCAACACCAGCTCCGCTGCCTCGCCGCTGCCCACAATCAGCACCCGGTCTTGCACCCAGCCCCGGCTGCGCAGGATGTTGCGCAGCGTCTGGAGAATGTAGCGCCCGATGCCGACCAAGACAAGGGCGTTGACCCAAAAGTAGGCTACCATCAGGCGCGGCAGGTTGACCTCGAAGACGCTGTTCTTGAGCACCAGCGCCGACACGGCCACGGCCAGCAGTGTGCCAACGGTCACTGCCCGCCCGATAGTGTAAACCTCATCGAGCACAGAGATGGCCCGTGGCAGGTGATACAGCCGAAAGATGAAGAATGCCATCAACGTTGAAGCGACGAAGATGAACAGCACGCCGGTGTAATCGCGAATCTCCGGCACGTCCACCGCCGGCGTAGGCCAGGGGATGGTTTTGCGCCAGCGATGGGCGATGAGGAAGGACAGGACAAGCATCGCCGTGTCCACCACGACCAGCGACAGGGCAAAAAATGAGCGAAAACGACGAGCGTCCATAAGGATGACCGATGAGCAATAATTGACGATTGGAGATTGAAGATTAGAGATTGGAGGTTGCGGAGTCGCGAGAGATGAAGGCTTCGCGCAGGATAGTCCAGGCCAGGTTGAGACGGATACCGAAGACGACGAGCGCGCCGAGGAGCGGATGGGTAACGTCGGCGTAGTGTTTGCGATAGAAGTACAACATCGCTTCGTGAAAGGCAATCTGCGCCCTGCGGCTGCGGCGGCTGGCCGCACGCTTCACGTGCAGTACGGTAACGGCGGGATTGTAACGCACCTGCCAGCCGTGCTGTTTGATGCGCAGCGCCCAGTCCAGGTCTTCGCCGTACATGAAGAAGTTTTCGTCGAGCAGGCCGGCCTGTGCGATGGCCGCACCGCGCACCAGCATGAATGCGCCGACAACCGAGTCTACCTCCGTCTCCACGTCCGGGCTAAGGTAAGTCAGGTTGTAGCGTCCGAACAGACGACTGCGGGGAAAGAGCCTGCTTAGGCCGGTGAGGCGATAAAACGAAACCTCCGGCGTGGGGAAGCTGCGGCGGCAGGCCAAATCCAGTTGGCCGTTAGGCAGCACCAGCCGAGGGCCGGCAATGCCGACCTGCGGGCGCGCGTCCATGTATGTCACCATCTCGGCCAGCGCGGTGGGCGGCACAACGGTATCGGGGTTAAGAAGAAGGGCGTAGCGGGGCGGCTCGCCCTTACCCGCCGACTCTCTCTCAAGAACTCCCTCTCTCGAAGGGACAAGATCGGCAAATCCCAACGCCCGCAGCCCAAGATTGTTGCCGGCGGCGTAGCCGTTGTTCGCTCGGCTCTCGATGAGCAGCGCTTGGGGGAACTCGGCGCGCACCATCGCCGCCGAACCGTCGGTCGAGGCGTTGTCCACCACCACTACACGATAAGCACTCAGTCCGGTCGAGGCGAAGACGGACTTCAGGCAATTGCGCAGCAGGTCGCGCGTGTTCCAGTTGAGAATAACAACGCCTAGGTCAAGCACGACGGGGATTGTAGAAGAAGGAAGAAGGCGAAAGCAAATCGCTGAAACGCCGAATGGGCTGAGGTCGCTGAATCGCTGAGTGGACTGAGTACGCTGAAGCTCGGAATGCCCAGGCGCTCTTCAGCGCCTTCAGCGCGCTCGGCGTCTCAGCGAGACAAACTCGTCGGCAATTTCGGCATTGCGGGGCCGGGCACGCCGAGCAGTTCGGCCAGTGCGGCGCGCAGGGCAATGCGGTCATCCCAGGGATACTCGGTCTCGCCGAAGCACATGCTCTGCTCGTGGCCCTTGCCGCAGGCGAGCACGATGTCACCGGGTCGGGCGAGGCGCACGGCGAAGCGCAGCGCCTCACCGCGGTCGGGCACGCGGAAGAAGGTCACGCCTTCCACGCCGCCGCGGCTACGCGCGCCGTAGGCCATCATCTCCAAAATGTCGGTCAGCGACTCTGTACGAGGGTCCTCGGCGGTGAGCACGGTCAGGTCGGCCAGTTCGGCGGCAGTCTCGGCCATCAGCCGGCGCTTCTCGATGTCGCGCAGGCCGGCAGAGCCAAAGACGGCGATGACGCGCGCCGATTTTTCTGCCAGCATCCCTCGCGCCGTCTCCAGCGCGCGCCGCAGGGCGTTGGGCGTGTGGGCAAAATCCACAAGGGCCGTGAAGGGCTGGCCGAGGTCAATCCGCTCCATCCGGCCGGGGACTCCGCGCAGCTCGGCGATGCCGCGTTGTGCCGCCTCCGGCGCAATCCCCAACGCGCCGATTGTGGCGGCCAGGGCGGCCAGGCAGTTGGAGACGTTGAACGCACCGACGAGGGGAGTGGAGATGGAGATTGGGGATCGGAGATTGGAGAACGCGACGTCGAAGTGCGTGGCGTCGGGGGCGAAGCGGATGCGGCGGGCGACGAAATCGGCGGTGGCGCGCAGGCTGTAGGTCAGGCGCTTCTCGGCGAAGACGCGGCTCAGGTAATCAAAGGAATCGTCGTCGGCGTTGAGCACGCCGGCCTTCTCGACGCCCGGCTTGCGTGCGGCGGCGCTCAGGCCGGTGAAGAGCATGGCTTTTGCGGCGCGATAGTTCTCAAATGTTTTGTGATAGTCGAGATGCTCGTGGGTGATGTTGGTGACTACGGCCACATCGAACTCGCAGGCGGCGACGCGCTGCTGATGCAGGCCGTGCGAAGTGGCCTCGAGGACGCAGTGGCTGAAGCCGGCGGCGACCATCTGTGCCAGGTAACGCTGCACTTCCGGCGCTTCGGGCGTGGTGACGTGAAAGCCGGTATCCAGAACTTTCTCACCGATGACGGCCCCGACGGTGGAGATCAGCCCGGCGCGCAGGCCGGCGGCGCGCAGGATGCTATGGATGAGTGTGGCGGTGGTGGTCTTGCCGTCGGTGCCGGTCACGCCGATCATTACCAGTCGGCGCGCAGGGAATCCGTGCCAGGCGGCGGACAGCCAGGCAAGGGCGAGGCGCGAGTCGGGAACGGTGATGAAGGAAACGGAGGGAAACGAGGACGCCGATCCGTTTCCCTGTTTTCCTTCTTTTTCCCTCACGACCGCCGCTGCGCCTCGCTCGATGGCCTGTGGGATGAAGTCGTGCCCGTCCACCGTCTCGCCGCGTCGGGCGACGAAGAGCGCGCCGGGGATGACCTGGCGTGAGTCGGCGGTGACCTGCGTGATGTCAGGGTCGCCCTCGCCGCTGCGGGCGATGATGTGCGGCAAGGCAGCCAGAAGCTGCGACAGTTTCATGGGATGACAGGTGGATGTTAGGCCGGGCAGCAAAAAGCCTCGGCGCAGGCCGAGGCTTGGTTGTGGTGGCCGGCCCGCTGCCTATGCCGGGAAGAGCTGGCCGACGCGCACACGGAAGCCGGGCAGAAGCGGCGAAGTTAGCTCGTCCTCGGCATACAGGGTTGCGACAAGTTTGAGCGCCGCGTTCTCCCGCCGATAGACTTCGAGGGTACGGGCCTGCCAGTCGGCAATCCAGTACTCGCGCACGCCGCGCGCCGAGTAGAGCCGGAGCTTAAGCTCCTGGTCGCGCCGGATGTTGCGGATTCCCGGCGAAAGCACTTCCACAACCAGGTCTGGCGCCGCGTGCAATTTGCCGTCCTCGCCGAGCACCGCCGCCAGCCGGTCGCCACTGATCCAGACCACGTCCGGCGCGACGGCGTTCTCTTCGTCGAAGATGACGCCGGGGGCAGAAAGCACTTTGCCTGAGCCGCCAGCCCGTAACCACGCCTTGAGTTCGAAGACTACATTATCGCTGGTTTCCTGATGATGCCAGTCGGGTTGGGTAGACATATGCAGCTCCCCCTCGATAATCTCTTCGCGGGTTCCTTCTTCGCGCGCGAGGATGTCCAGGTCGGCCGTCGTCCAGCGCGCGCTCGCCTGAGCTGTCGGGGCGGTCATCGTCTTCGCTCCTGAAAAAACAAAATGCCGGGCCTTGGCTGAGACCCGGCATTGATTATACACGTCGCGCTCCGGCTACTTTACCGCCTGCCGCAGGCCTTCGAGCCTGCCGGCCACCGAGCCATCAATCACTTTGTCGCCGACGCGCACCACCAGGCCGCCCAGGATGCTCGGGTCTACCTTGAAGTGCACCTGGTTACTGCCCAGTCGGCCGGCGATGTCTCGCGTCACGACGGCCTTTTCATCGTCGGTGAGCGGCAGGGCGCTGATCACCTCGGCGGAGGCGCCGCTGAAGGAGGCGTCTTCCACCACCACTACTTTGCCGGATTTGACGCCGCTGAAGAACTCATCAATCAGCGCGCGCTGGCGCTTCTCGTCGAGCGCGTCGCCGATCAGGCGGTGGGCTGCCGCAATCGCCAGCGCCGCCACCTGCGGGCGCAGGTCGGCCAGCATCTGGTTGCGCTCGGCGGCCGCTTCTTCGCGCGCCGTCTCGAGGATGCGCCGGGCCTCGGCCTCCGCCGCCGCCTTCACCTCCGCCGCCGCTTTCTCGGCGCGGGCGGTCGCCTCGGCGACGCGCCTGTTGGCCTCGGCCTGCGCCTCGGCGATGATCTTCCGGGCCTCAGACTCGGCGTTGGCGCGCGCTTCCGCCGCTACGCGTGCATCCTCCAGGCCCTGCGCGATCCGGCGCTTGCGGTTCTCCAACCCTTTGATGATGGGGTTGTAAACCCAGATGGTCATGACGCCCGTCACCACCAGAAAGTAGATGGTGAACTGTAACAGGAAGCCGGGGTTGATGCCCAGGTTCGCCAGTGCTTCCATAAGCGGCTCCTTACACGAACAAGATGATCAGGGCGATGGCCAGCGCGTAGATCGCGACCGCTTCGGCAAAGGCGATGCCCAGGATCATGTTCGTCTGGATGGTAGGCGTATAGTCGGGGTTGCGGGCCATGGCCTGTACCGCGCCGCCGACGACGACGCCGATGCCGGCGCCCGCGCCGGCCACGCCGATGACGGCCAGTCCGGCGCCGAGATAACGCATCGCCTGCAAAAAGATTTCGGGATCATTCATGTTGAACAGCCTCCAAAAGAAAGGGTGAAATTAGTGCGCCTCGCCGTGCTCATCCCCATGATGCGACACCGTGGCCTGACTCATGAACGTGAGCGCGAGCGTTGAGAACACATACGCTTGGATGATGCCGACAAACACCTCGAAGCCGAGGAGCAGGCCGGGCACGAAGAAGACGAACGGCTGCACGCCGCCGAAGCTGAGCGTGCTGATGATCGCCAGCAGCAGCGTCCCGGCGAAGATGACGCCGAAGAGACGCAGCGAGAACGAGAGCACTTTGGCGAACTCGGAGATCAACTCCAGGATGCCGACCAGGAAATCAATCAGGCCGAAGATCGGCTTCTTGATGATGGTCTTGAGGTTGATGAACTTGCTGAAGTAATCCATGCCCAGCGCGCGCACGCCGAAGACCTGCACCATAATCATGGTGATGAGCGCCAGCGAGAGGGTAAAGTTCAGGTCGGTGGCTGCGCCGCGGAAGGTGGGCACAATCTCGCAGCTTTCGCATGGCTCGGCCTTGCCGTAGTACAAATCCTTGGACTTAAGCTCCTTGCCGGCTTCTTTGGCCTTTTTCACCTTCTCCACGTGCTCGGTCGGCTGTGAGCCGTCGAGCAGGTGAACGCCGCCGACGACGACCGTGCGGTATCCCTGGATGTTTTCATGCGCCAGCTTGGTGTAGCCGATGGTCTCGTGGATGGGCACCAGCTTGAACAGGTTAGCCACCAGCACCACCAGGAAGATGGTCATGGTGAAGGGGAAGATTTGCGGCGCCCACTTGCCCGCCAGGTTCTGCGTCGTGTTCCAGAAGAACTCAACGCCGACTTCCATAACGTGGTAGAAGAAGTTGGAGGGCACCTCCTGCCCACTGCGGACGTGCGGCTGGACGGCGAACAGCGCAATGGCGAACAGGATGAGCGCCACGATAAGCGCCGAGAGGAAGGTGTTGGTCAGGCCGAAGCTGATCCCGGGCGCAACTTCGGTGACCCAGCCGGCCCAAGCCGGCTCGGCGGGCAGCACCACCGCCGGCGGCACGGGCGTCCAGATACCGCGGACGTTCCAGGCCAGGACTGCGCCGAGAATCATCAGCCCGAGGAAAATCCAGCGCCGGAAACCGATGCGGCGGGGTGCTTCTTCTGCATGTGCGTGCGTCGTCAAGGTTGTTTCTCCTTGAGAGAGTTTTCCGATTTCAGTTGCACTACCGATTTGGAAATTACAGACATTGCCACCCGGTACATCACGAAGATGCTCACGGGCGCGCTGAGCACCAGAAAACCGACGGTAAACAACGGGCGCGTGTTCAATGCCCGGTCAATGGCCAGGCCGATGAGCAGCACCCCCATCACAATCGCCAGGGTGATGAAGCCGCCTAGGCCGACCACCACGGCCATCGCCACGTTCAGACTGTACTGGCGCGGTCCGGGTTTCTGACTCTGGCTCATTGTTTGGGCATTCTATCACGCGCGAAAACAAGTGTCACGCGCACAAAGTCGCCGGGCCTAGAACCAGCTGCTTGCCGCCGCCACCGCAATGTTGACGAACGGGCTGATGACGAAGCCGACCAGCAGCACGCCCACAGCGCACAGCCACAGCGCAAACGCATAAGGGCGTGGTACCGGATAGGTTGCGGCTTCATCTTTAGGCGCGCCCAGGTAGATGACTTTAAGCACGTAGAGATAGTAGTACAGGCCGATGATGGAATTGATGATGCCGACGACCACCAGCCAGACCAGCCCGCTGTTGATGGCCGCTGTGAACACGTAAAACTTGGCAAAGAAGCCGGCCAGTGGCGGGATGCCGCCGAGCGAGAGCAGCGCCACCAGCAGGACAAGCGCCAGCCCCGGCGCGCGCCGCGAGAGGCCGCTGTAATCTGCAATCTCATCCGAGCCGGTGACGCGCGAGACCAGCACGATTGCGCCGAAGGCCGCCAGATTGGTGATGGTGTATATCCCGAGGTAATAGAGCGTGGCCGCCATGCCGTCCGTCGAGAAGGCGGACAGGCCTACCAGAATATAGCCGGCCTGAGCAATGGACGAGTAAGCCAGCAGGCGTTTGATGTTCCGCTGCGCCAGCGCAATCAGGTTGCCGACCGACATCGTGACGGCGGCCAGCGCGGCGAGCAGCTGAATCCAGAACGTTTCCTGGCCGGGGAAGGCCGCCCACAGCACACGCACCAGCACCGCGAAGCCGGCAGCCTTGGACGCCACCGACAGGAAGGCCGTGATCGGCGTGGGCGCGCCCTCGTACACGTCCGGCGCCCAGAAGTGGAAAGGCACTGCCGAAATCTTGAAGCCCAGTCCGGCCAGCACCAGGAAGAGCGCCAGCAGCGGCCCGGCGGACAGCCCGCTCGCGTTCAGCGCCTGACCCACCGCGTACAGGCCGGTCTGGCCGGTGAAGCCGTACAGCAGGCTGAAGCCGTACAGCATCACCGTGGACGTAAACGCGCCGAACAGGAAATACTTCATGCCGGCCTCGGCGCTCTTGGCGTCCTCGCGCAGGAAGCCGGCCAGCGCATACAGCGCAATTGAAGACGTCTCGATGGCCAGGTAGAGCATGATCAGGTCGGCGGACATGGCCATCAGGTTCATGCCGAGCACCGCCGAGACCAGCACCACGTAGTACTCGCCCTGCCGGCCGATCACCGGCGAGTCTGTTGAAATCAGCGCCGTCACCGCGCCTGCGAAGAGGAACATCAGGCGGAAGATGAAGGCCATCAGGTCGTGGCGCAGCATGCCGCCGAAGATGGGCGCTTCGCTGACGGCGGGCAGCGAGGTCAACAGCGAGACGAACAAAATGAGGCCGAAGCCGACTGCGGTGACGATGCCCAGCGAGCGGCGGCGGATGGCAAGTTGCTCCGACCCGACGGCGCCCGGGCGCGGCTGGCTTAGGTCTGTGATGATTACGATGAGCGCCAGCGCCGCCAGCAACAGCTCCGGCACGACGGCCGGCAGCATCGAGGGAGTGAAGGGAACAGGCGTCATAAATCAATCCAAAGCAGAGCTGAGGTCGCTGCACGAATTGCAACTTGCGAGCGCAGCTCTTACGTTAGGGCACAAACAACCTCAACGTCGGTGTGATGCCCGCCGTCACCATCGGATACATGATGACCGGGTAAACGCCGAGCAGGATCATCCAACCGCTCAAAATAGCAATGGCGATCTTATCCAGCACCGACACGTCGCCGACTTCATGCGCGAACTTCGCCGGCAACTCGCCAAAGAACACGCGCTGCACCGCGCGCAAGATGTAGGCCGCCGTCACCACAATCGAGATTACGGCGATGATGGCCATTAGCTGAAAATACCAGGGTGCGGTAGCGAAGATGGCGCCCTCGGGCGTGGAGGCCTTCCACAGCCCCATGTAGATGGGGATTTCGGCGACGAAGCCGGAGAAGCCCGGCATGCCCATCGAGGTGAAGCCGCCGATGATGAAGCCGGTCGCCGCCCACGGCATCTTCTGCGCCAACCCGCCCAGCTCGGGGATATTGCGCGTGTGGGCGCGGTCGTACACCATGCCGACGATGGCGAAGAAGATGGCCGTCATAATGCCGTGCGAGAACATTTGCAGGCCCGCGCCGATGAAGCCCTCGCGCGAGAGCGTGGCAAAGCCCATCATCACCAGCCCCATGTGCGAGACCGACGAGAAGCCGATGATGTACTTGAAGTCCCGCTGGATCAGGGCGATGTAAGCGGCATAGACCACGTTGATCAGCCCGAAGAGCACGATGACGGGCGACCAGAAGGCTGCGCCCTCCGGCAGCAGGGTGATGCCTACGCGGAAGGCGGCGTACATGCCGACCTTCATCTCCACGCCGGCCAGCATCATCGAGATGGCGGTCGGCGCGGCCACGTGGCCATCGGGCGCCCAGCTGTGCAGCGGGAAGATCGCGCCCATGATGGCGAAACCGAAGAAGATGAGCGGGAACCAGACGTGCTGCGCCGGGACGTTCGCGCCAAACAGGTTGAGCGTCCGGTCGAACCCGCCCGCCCGCATCGCTTCCTCCAGCCACAGCAGGTTGAAGGTCTTGACCGGTGAGAGGGCATACAGCCACAGCACGCCGATGAGCGCGACGACCGAAGCGATGAACAGGTAGAGCGTCAGCTTCATCGCGCCGTACTCGCGCGTCTTGGGCCAGCCCCACATCACAATCATCAGGTATTTGGGAAAGACGGCGATCTCCAGCAGGAAGAAGAACAGGAACAGATCCTGCGCGGCGAAGACGCCGAACACGCCGACGGACAGGAAGAGGAAGAAGGCCATGAACTCGCGGGTGCGGTCCTCGACGTTCCACGAGATCATCACGCCGGTGAGCAGCACCAGCGCCGTCAGCAGAATCATCGGCAGGCCCAGGCCGTCCGCCGCCATGTGGTAGGTGATGCCGAGCTGCGGCACCCACTGATACGGGCCTTCCACGAACTGGAAGCGCGGGCCGTTCGGGTCGAAGCTGAAATAGGCGAAGAGCGCCAGCGCGGTGGTGAAGGCCGCCGCCGCCAGCGCCGTCACACGCGCCTCATTCTTGCGCTCGGCGGGCAGCATCAGAATCAGCAGGCCCGCCACCAGCGGCGTGAAGGTGATAACGGAGAGAATGGGGAACGTCATGGATGAGTTCTCGTCACAAGCGCAACACGCAATACGCGATACACAATACGCAATACGCAATACGAAATACGAAATACGAAATACGTAGTCCGTATTGCGTATTTCGTATTCCGTAAGTCCTCAGCTCGTCAGCAGCCGCGTCACCGCCTCGTTAATCACATTCACCAGCCAGTACGGGTAAACGCCGATGGCCAGCATCAGCGCCATGAGCGGCGCGATGGCGATGACCTCGCGCGGCGAGATGTCACTGAGATGGCCGAGCCAGCGGCGGTTGAGCGGGCCGTAAATCGTCTTATACAGCCCCCACAGGATGTACGCGCCCGTCATCAGCAGACCGAGCATGGAAATGGCCGTGAACACGGTGAACACCGGCCACGCGCCCCGCACCACCATGAACTCGGAGACGAAGCCGGCCAGGCCGGGCAGGCCCAGCGACCCCATGCTGGTAAAGAGCAGGATGCCGCCGTACACCGGCATCAGCGGCATCAGCCCGCCGAAGTCGTTCAGGTCGCGAGTGTGGGCGCGCTCGTACAACACGCCGACGAGGAGGAACATGCCGGCGCTGCTCAGGCCGTGGGTGAACATCTGCAGCACCGCGCCGTTGGTCGCCAGGATGGCGTCCGGGATAAAGCGCCCGTCGTTGAACTGCGCGGCGAAGCCCTGCGCGTACGCGGCCACCGCGATGCCCAGCACCACGAAGCCCATGTGGTTGATGGAAGAGTAGGCCACCAGCCGCTTGAAGTCCCATTGCCCAAAGGCGGCATATGCGCCGGCCACAATCGCCATCATCGCCAGAAAGGCCAGCACGCCCGCCGAAGCGTAGGCCTCCGCCGGGTAGAGCGGCAGCACCAGACGGATGAAGCCGTACGCGCCCAGCTTTAGCAGCACGCCGGCCAGAATCATCGAGCCGGCGGTGGGCGCCTCGGTGTGTGCATCCGGCAGCCAGGTGTGGAACGGCCAGACCGGAACCTTGATCGCAAACGCAATCACGAAGGCCCAGAAGGCGATGGCGCGGATCAGGCCGGTATCCACGCCGAAGAGGACGCCGCTCAGCGCCGGCCAGCGGGCGAAGGCGTTCTGCATATCGAACGAGCCGAGCGTCAGGCCGATGAGCTGCGTGGCAAGCAGCAGGCCGAGCGAGCCGGCCATGGTGTAGATGATGAACTTGAACGAAGCGTACTGGCGGTTGGCGCTGCCCCACAAATTAATCAGGAAGTACATCGGGACGAGGCCGACTTCGTAGAACACGAAGAAAATCAGCAGGTCGAGCGCCAGGAACACGCCTAGGCTGCCGGTCTCCAGCAGCAGGAACAGGATCATGTACGTCTTGACGTTCTCCTGCACGCTGAAGGAGATGAGCACGGCCAGCGGGGTGAGCAGCGTGGTCAGCAGCACCAGTGGCAGGCTGACGCCGTCCACGCCCAGATGGTAGTTCGCGCCGATGACGCTGAACCAGTTGTAGTTCTCAACGAACTGGAAGCCGGGGGCCGTCGGGTCAAAGCGGAACCACAGCAGTAGCGACAGGCCGAAGGTGAGGAGCGAGACGACCAGCGCCGTCCAGCGGATGGCGTCTTCCTGGTCGCGCGGGAAGAAGAGCAGCAGGGCCGCGCCTGCCGCCGGCAGGAACAGGATCAGGGTGAGCAGGTTCGTCTGAAGCAAATCCATAAGGCAAGACCTTCGTTTCCCATCTTTCCCTGTTTTCCCATTCACGGGAAACGAGGGAAAAAAAGGCAATCATCGCACGGCCATCAGGAAGACATACGCGCCCACGACCATGATGATGGCCATGGAGATGACCAGGTACTGCTGGACGCGCCCCGTCTGGATGACGCGCAGCTCGCGCCCCGCGCCCTTCACCAGCTCGCCCGAACCGTCGCTGAGCGTGCGGTTGACCAGCGGCACGTCGAAGTAGTCCTTGATGATTTCACCGAGGCCGAGCGAGACGCGGCCAATCAGGTGGAGCAGGCCGTCAATTATGCCGCGGTCAATGAAGGGGAAGACGTTGCGCGCCAGCGCCAGCGTCGGCTGGACGAAGGCCGAGTCGTAGAACTCGTCAATGTAGTACTTGTTTTGCAACCAGCGATACAGCCCGCCGAGCCGCGCCAGTGGGTCGGGCGAATCGGCTTTGGCGTAGGCGTTCCGGTACACCAGCCAGCCCAGCGCGATGCCGCCCAGCGCCACGGCGATCGAGGTCGCCAGCGGGATGGGGTGGAAGGGGATGGCCTCGGGCTTTTCCAGCAAGCTCTTTCCCACGATGTTCTTGAAGAAGAAATCGCCGCCCAGGCTCTGCGCCAGCGCGCCGAAGACCGGGAAGTCTGACGGGATGTTGAGCCAGCCGGCAGTGACGGCGAGCACCGAGAGGACGACGAGCGGGACGGTCATCGTCCAGTGGCTCTCGTGCGCATGCGCGGCAGCCTCGGTGCGCGGCCGGCCGAAGAAGACCATGAGGATTTGGCGCGTGGTGTAGAAGGCGGTCAGCAGCGCGGCGGCAGCCAGCGTGTAGAACACAACCGGCGCGTGCGTCCAGGCATCCAGCAGAATCTCGTCCTTCGACCAAAAGCCGGCGGTGACGAAGGGCAGGCCGGCCAGCGCCATCCCGCCGATGACGAAGGTCCAGAAGGTGATGGGCATCTTCGTCCGCAGGCCGCCCATGAAGCGCATGTCCTGTGGGTCAATCTTCTCGTGCGAATGATGCAGGCCATGCTCGACGCCGTGGATGATGGAGCCGGAGCCGAGGAAGAGCAGCGCCTTGAAGAAAGCGTGCGTCATCAGGTGGAAAGTGGCGGCGATGTAGCCGCCGATGCCGAGCGCGGCCAGCATGAAGCCGAGCTGCGAGACGGTGGAGTAGGCCAGCACCTTCTTCACGTCGTTCTGCGCGACGGCGATGGTGGCGGCGAACAGCGCCGTGAACGCGCCGACGGTCGCCATCGTTGCGCCGGCGGGCGAGAGGCCGTGCCCGGCCGCTGCCTCCGCCGCCAGCCCGAGCGCGCGCGCCGCATGTTCACCCGCGCCGCCCAGCGCTGCCGGCACATCGAAGAGCGGGAAGACGCGGATCATGGCGTACACGCCGGCGGAGACCATGGCGGCGGCGTGGATCATGGCGCTGACGGGCGTCGGGCCTTCCATTGCGTCCGGCAACCAGGTGTGCAGCGGGAACTGCGCGCTCTTGCCGATGGTGCCGACCAGCAGCAGGATGCCGATTAGGTGGGCGGCGGCCAGCCCGCCGACGAAGGAGGGCGTCTCGGCCAGCAACTTGAGCAGCGCGCCGTCCTGCGCGTAGAAGATTTCGCGGAAGTTGAGCGTGCCGGTCTCCCAGTACAGGTAGGCCACACCGAGCAGCATAATGACATCGGCGATGCGCGTGGTCATGAAGGCCTTAACGGCGGCCTGGCGCGGCGTGATTTTCTTCGGGTCGTCGTACTCGCGGGCGAACCAGAAGCCGATGAGCAGGTATGAGCACAGGCCCATGATCTCCCAGCCGATGAAGAGTAGCAGCAGGTTATCGGCCACGCACAGCAGCAGCATGCCGAAGGCGAACAGCGAGAGATAGGCGAAGAAGCGGGAGTAGAGCGGCTCGATGCCGTAATGCGGCGGCTTGCCGGGCACATCGCGCGGATCGCGCGGCTTGCCCCAGTTCTGGTAGCCGACGCTGTAGAGGAAAATCATCGCGCAGGTCAGCGGCACGAAGAACAGCATCACCGCCGTCAGCGGGTCCACCAGCACGCCCATCTGGAAGGCCGTCGTTTCGGTCAGCCCGGCTATGCCCACCGGGAACCAGGGCACGGCAGAGGCAATCACTTGCTTACCGAAGGCCGGCCAGACGATGACGCTGAAGAGCACCGTCCAGCTGAGCGCCAGCGAGGCGAAGATGGCGAGCAGGGCGACGGTGTGGCTCAGGCCCTTGCTGCGGTTGGTGAACAGGACAATCAGGAAGAACGCCAGCAGCGGCGGGACGGGGATGAGCCAGGTCAGAGTCTGTAAATCAAGTTGCATGATTGCTCAGGTAGCGCGTATTGCGTGGTGCGTACGCTCTACGCAATACGCACTACGCAATACGCAACAGGTTTTAGAACTTCATCATGTTGACTTCTTCGGCCACGACGCTCTGGCGGCGGCGATAGATGGAGATAATGAGCGCCAGGCCGACGGCGGCCTCAGCAGCAGCTACGGCGAGAACGACCAGCGCCCAGACCATGCCCGCAGAGCCGGTCGGCGTCAGGTAGCGCCAGAAGGCCACCAGATTGACGATGACGGCGTTGAGCATCAGCTCCACGCCCATTAGGATGGCGACGGCGTTCTTGCGCGCCAGCACGCCATACACGCCGATGCAGAACAGCGCGGCGCTCAGCCAGAGATACCAGTCGAGGGGGATGTCGGTCATGCGATGTTCCGTGTACTCTCTAATCTCCAATCTCCTAATTACCTCAACTGTGAGGAGAGATTAGAGATTGGAGATTGAAGATTGGAGATTAGTCCTTCTCCTCATCCCGCGCAATGGCGATGCTGCCGACCATGGCCGCGGCCAGCAGCACGCCGACGGTCACCAGCGCGGTCATGTAGAAGTCGGGGCTGGTCAGCTCCAGGCCGAGGATTTGCAGGCTATCGGGCGGCACGGCGGCGGAAGAGAGCGGCCAGCGCGTCCGCGAGAAGACGAAGAGCAGGGCCACAAAGAGCACACCGCCGATGAGGACTGCCGGCGCAATCAGGTGGCGGTTGGTCTGCGAGCCGGTGTCCTGCATCACGCGCCGCGTGAGCATCACGGCGAAGATAATCAGGATGGCGATGGCGCCGATATAGACCACCACTTGCACAGCCGCCAGGAAGCCGGCGTCCAGCAGCACGAAGAGCACCGCGACGCCGAAGAAGGTGACGATCAGCCACAGCGCCGCATGTACGATGTTTCGCGTGGTCACCACCTGTAGGGCCGAAGCCAGGATGACGGCCGCGGTTACCCAGAAAATCAATTGGGGAAAGGTCATGGGCGTTCGTCCGGAGAATCAGTGTGCGCCGGCGGGCTGGGCCGGGCTGTGCGCTTCATCGTGGCCGCCCGGCAGATCGGGCAGGGCTTGAAGTTTGGCCTCTTCCTGACGGCGCAACCACCGTGCTTGTGCGCTTGCCCAGTTGAAGGCAACCCAGGCCACAACCAGATTGGAAGCGAACAGCGCCAGCGCGTTCCAGCCGAGGCCGACCACCGCCGGGTCCACAAGTTTGTTCACCACCATAGTGACGACGATGGCGGCCACTGCCAGCGGCACCAGGAATTTCCAGTTGATCTCAAACAAGTGGTCAATGCGGATGCGGGGCAGGGCGGCGCGCATCAGCACGATGAGGAAGTAGGCGGCGAAGCTCTTGGCGAGGAAGTAGACCATGCCGAGCAGCGGATACTGCGTCGCCCAAGGCCCATGCCAGCCGCCCAGGAACAGAGTCGCCACCAGCGCGCCGACGGTGAAGGCGTGCAGGAACTCGGCCACCATGAACATGCCGAACTTCATGCCGGAGTATTCGATGTTGAAGCCGGCTACGATTTCGGACTCGGCCTCGAGCAGGTCGAAGGGCGCGCGGCCCGTCTCGGCGACGGAACTGATGAAGAAGATGAGCGCCGCCACCGGCGCGACCAGCAGGAAAGGGACAGACTGCTGTGCGACCACGATGTCCTTCAGGCTCATCGGATTAAAGTCGGTCTGGCCCTGCGCCAGCGCCCAGCTGCTGGCGATCAGCACCGGCACCACCATGCTCAGAATCATCGGCACTTCGTAGCACACCAGCTGCGCTACGGTGCGGAACGCGCCGAGCAGGGCATACTTGTTGTTGGACGCCCAGCCGCCCAGCATGATGGCCAGCGTGCCCAGCGAGCCGACCGCGACGATGTAAAGCACACCGATGTTCAGGTCAGCCCCGTAGATGTTGACGGCGAACGGCAGCACCGCCCACATCGTAATGACCGAAATCACCACCAGGATGGGCGCGAGGTTGTACACCACCTTATCTGCACCGAGAGGCGTGATGTCTTCCTTCGTCATCAGCTTGATGGCGTCGGCGATGGTTTGCAGCAGGCCCTGGTAGCCCACCCGGTTCGGCCCGATGCGGTCCTGCATGCGGGCGATGACGCGCCGCTCCAGCCAGATGGTGAACAGCGGCAGCACCAGTGCCGCGCTGCCCACGACTACCACACCAAAGGTCATGAGCAGCAGGCTCAGCCACGGCTCCGGGATGAAAGCCAGCCAGGTGCGCAACAGGTTCGCGATGAAGGCGATCGGGTCGCTGAAGAAATCCATACAATCACTCAACTCATGGGCCGGACAACAAAACGCCTACCGTGACTCACGATAGGCGACGCACTCGAAGCTCGGCAGGTTATACCCACCTGAGAGCGCCCTTGCGCCAGACGTACACCAGAGCGCTACAGATGATGGCCAGGAAGCCGATGACGACCAGGAGCGTAAAGGCCGGCGCCTGTCCATACGCCACTGCAAACGGGAACAGAAACATCATCCCCACGTCGAACACCACGAACACCAGGGTGAAGATGTAATACTGCATTTTGAATTGTACCCAGGTATCGCCGAATGTTTCGATGCCGCACTCGTAGGTGCTGTTCTTGACCGGGTTGTTTTTCTTCGGGCCGAGGATGAGACTTTGCAAAATGATCGGCGCCGCCGGAAAGACCGCGGCTATCAAAAAAAAGATGCCTACAAAGACCCAACTCTCTTGCATGTTTGCTCCGAACGGGGGACTTGTGAAAACCGGCGCAGATATTAACATGACTCTAGGCAAAAGTAAAGCATTGCGGACTTCGCAGTGTGCACGCAAAGGTTGTCAGGGAACAGGCCGCCCCTTCGACTGCCGCTTCGCTTCGCTCAGCGTCCGCTCAGGGTGCGGCTGACATGTTTTGCGTGCACACGACTTCGCACATCACCTTGAGCCGGGCGCGTGATCCGCGATGTTACAATCGCACATGTGTCCGAGCGCCCTGAATTTTTCTGGAACTCCGCTCACATCCTGCAAACCTCGGCCTGGGGCGAATTGAAATCAAGGTTCGGCTGGCAGAGCGAGCGGGTGAATGACGTGCTGACCTTGTTCCGCCGCCTGCCCTTCGGATTGACGGTGGCCTACGTCCCGCGCGGGCCGCAGAGCGAGACGGCGGAGACCTGGGCAGCGTTGGACGCCGCCTGCCGCGCCCGTCGCGCCATCTTTCTTAAAGTTGAACCGGACCGGCCGGACTCGCCGGAGGCTGCCGCCGCCCTCGCCCGCTGCGGCTTCCGGCCCTCGCCGCAGACCGTTCAGCCGCGCCGCACCCTGCTGCTCGACCTCGTCGGCTCGGAGGACGACCTGCTCGCGCGCATGAAACAGAAGACGCGCTACAACATCCGGCTGGCGCTGAAGAAGGAGGTGACCGCGCGCCCGGCCCGCGCCCCTGCCGACCTCGATGCCTTCACTGCGCTGATGGCCGTCACCGGCGCGCGCGACAACTTCGGCGTGCATGTGCCTGCTTACTATCGCGCCGCCTACGAGTTGTTTCATCCTCTCGGCCAATGCGAGCTGTTCCTGGCCGAGTACCACGGCGAGCCGCTGGCCGGAGTGATGGTTTTTGCGCTCGGGCAGCGCGCCTGGTATTTCTACGGCGCTTCTTCCGACAAAGAACGCAATCGCATGGCCTCTTACCTGGCGCAATGGGAGGCCATCCGCTGGGCGAAGGCGCGCGGCGCGCTGGTCTATGATTTATGGGGCGTGCCCGATGAAGATGAGGCCGTGCTCGAGGCGCAGTTCGAGGCACGCAGCGACGGGCTGTGGGGCGTGTACCGCTTCAAGCGTGGCTGGGGCGGGACGCTGGCGCGCACCGTCGGCGCGTGGGATAAGGTTTACAATCCCTTGCTCTACCGGGCGTACCTGCTCTACCTGCGCCTGCGCAAGACGGCGTTGAGTTGAACGACCCGGCTGCATCGTGAACCCGCACCTTTCTTTTTCCGAAGTCCAAGACCCTGCTGCCTGGAACGCCCTCGCCGCCGCGCTGCCGGGCGCGCACATCCTGCAAAGCTGGGAATGGGGCGAGGTCAAGAGCCGCTACGGTTGGCGCGCGGAGCGTTTGAGCTGGGAAGCGGGCCGCGCCGCCGCTCAGGTGCTCACGCGCTCCGCCGTTGCTGGCCGACTCAAGGTCATGTACGTCCCCAAAGGCCCGCTGCTCGCCTGGGACGACGCAGACCTGCGCGCGCGCGTCCTCGCCGACCTGCAGCAACTGGCGCGCGCGCGCCGCGCCGTACTGCTCAAGATAGACCCGGACGCGACCGACCTCTCCCTCGCCTCCGAGCTGCAGGCGCGCGGCTGGCTCTTCTCGCCCGACCAAGTCCAGTTCCGCAATACCGTCACCCTCGACCTGCGGCGCAGCGAGGATGAGCTGCTGGGCGGCATGAAGCAGAAGACGCGCTACAACATCCGGCTGGCACTGAAGAAGGGCGTGCGCGTGCGCCCCGGCGGGCCGGACGACTTCGACCTGCTCTATCGAATGTACGCCGAGACCTCGCTGCGCGACGGTTTCGTCATCCGTTCACCGGCCTATTACAAAGATGTCTGGAGCACGCTGTACCGGGCGGGACAGGCTCAGCCCTTCATTGCCGAGGTAGAGGCCGAGCCGGTCGGCGCCCTCATCCTGTTTCACTTCGCGCGCACGGCTTGGTACTTCTACGGCATGAGCCGGAACGCGCACCGCGAGAAGATGCCCAACCACCTGTTGCAATGGGAAGCGATTCGCTGGGCCAAAGCCCACGGCTATCTGACCTATGACTTTTGGGGCGCGCCGGATGAGTTGGTGGAAAGTGATCCGCTGTGGGGCGTATGGAAGTTCAAGGAAGGCTTCGGCGGCGAATTCGTGCGGCGCATCGGCGCGTGGGACTATGCGCCTTCACCCCCGCTTTACAAGCTGTACACAGCCGTTCTGCCCCGCGTGCTGGACGTGCTGCGCCGGCGCGGGCACGCGCAGACCCGGCGGGCGATCGAGTAGGCCATCTGCGCTCACTTGCGCTGCAAACGACGCAGGCCATCTACGATGTCGGCCGGCAGGTTGGCGATCTCGGCGAAGGCGAAGAAGGCGTCCGGCAGCGGCTCCGACCAGAGCCAGTTCACGTTCAGCCAGAAACCGGGCAACACCTTGGAGTGATACCGGCCGTCTGGCCCGATGGGCACCGGCTGGTATTGCCCGCGCTCATCCAGCTGGTAGAACTCGGCGCGCGGGCGCCGGGCGCGCGGGTCAATAATCCAATACTCGCGCACACCGTAGTGCTCATACTCTTCGAGCTTTTCAACCCGGTCGCGGGTCACACTATCCTCCGAAACGATTTCGACCACCAAATCCGCCGGGCCGATAACCATCTCCTCGGTAATGCGATCGGCGTGCTCCTGGGCGACGAACAGAATATCCGGTTCGCGGCCCGGACCCTCGGGGCTGAGCTTCATCTGGCGCGGCGCCATAGCGAAGTAACCGAGGCGAAAGAACTGGTTGAAGAGGCCGAAGAGTTCCAGAAGGAAACGAACGATGTCCTGATGCTTTTGTTTCGCCGTCATGTGAACGATGACCTCCCCGTTGACCCACTCGGCGTGCAAATCCTCGCCCGCCCACGCAAGGAATTCGTCGTAGGACATCTTCAGCCGTCCGCCTGGCTGAACCGCTTCGCGCGCAGTCATACCTGACTCCTTTCGCTTTATAATCGCCCCGGCCATTGTAACGCCAACACCCCGGCCTCACAACGCCACGCTCTCGCTCATCTACTTCCCTCCGACCATCCGATTACTTGACCACCTGACCACTCGACTATCCGACCAAGTTCATCATGCTCTCCCTCCCCCGCTATCCCCTCGCTCATTTGCCCACGCCGTTGGAGTTCCTGCCGCGCCTCAGCCGTGAACTGGGCGTGCGCCTATGGGTCAAGCGCGACGACCTGACCGGACTGGCCGGCGGCGGCAACAAAACCCGCAAACTCGAATACCTGCTGGCCGAAGCGCAGGCGCAAGGCGCCGATACGCTGGTCACCGTCGGCGCAGTGCAGAGCAACCATTGCCGGCAGACGGCCGCCGCCGCGGCGCGGGCCGGTCTGCGCTGCGTGCTCGTCCTGCGCGGCCAGCCGCCGGCCGCCGTCAACGGTAATCTGCTGCTCGATCGGCTGCTCGGCGCGGAGCTGCGCTGGACGGGCAACCGCCCGCGCGACGAGGTCTTCGCCGAAGTGGTCGCGGCGGAGCGCGACGCCGGCCGGCGCGTGTACGCCATCCCGCTCGGCGGCTCCACGGCGCTGGGCGCAGCCGCCTATGCCGCGGCGATGCTCGAACTCGCGCAGCAGCAGCAGGCGCAGCACGTTGCGTTCGACCGCGTTGTTTTCGCCTCCAGCTCGGGCGGCACGCAGGCGGGCTTGGTGGTCGGCGCGTCGTTAAGAGCAGCTCGCGGCACGCAAGCGTTTACCGGCGAGTTGCTGGGCATCAGCGTGGACCTGGCCGAGGCCGAGCTGAAAGCGCTGGTGGCCGACCTCGCTACTGCCACGGCGACGTTGCTGGGGATGCCGCGCGTGTACTCGCCGGTGGGCATTCACGTCAACGCCGATTATCTGGGCGAAGGATACGCGGTCATGGGCGAACCGGAACGTGAGGCGATCGAGCTGTTCGCCCGCTGCGAGGGCCTGCTGCTCGACCCCGTGTACACGGGCCGCGCCGCTGCCGGCCTGCTCGACCTGATCCGGCGCGGCGTCATCGGTCGGGACGAAACCGTGTTGTTCTGGCACACGGGCGGGCAGCCGGCGTTGTTTGCCTACAACCGGCAGCTGGTCGCGTAGCGTCAGGTTCCTTCTTTGCTTTCCCTTCCCCGCTCTTTTGAGAGAGCGAAGGCGCCTACGCTCTCCCACAAACCTCTCACTCCCACCAGGCCAAAGCTCGCCGCGTACACGAACAGCACGGGCGCAAGGGCCGGCAGGCGCTCCTGGGCAATGAAGCCGGTGAACAGCGCGTAGGCGGCCAACAGCAGTTCTCCCCACGTCGTCCAATCGAGCGGCACGGCGTAATCGGCGTCGAAGGACTCCGCCGTCTTCGGCGTGCGCTGGAACTCGCTGCGCCGACCCGCCAGCGCTTCGGCAAAGGCGCGCGTGTTGCTCAGCGCCAGGCCGATCATACCCAGCGCCATTAGCGGGTAAACGCTCAACCGCGCCAGGTTCCGACCCAGCCGCACCTGGCCCCAGAGCGCGACCAGCAGCGGGGTCATCCCCAGCCAGCCCAACACGCTCAGGTCGAGGGGAAGTTTCCCGATGAGCACGACCGGCAGGCTCAACAGCAAAGACAACACGGCAAGCGGGTGCGGTAGGTAGCCGGCGAGGTGCAGGAGCGCGAAAAGTTTTCGGTGAGCGTCGAGGCGTGCAGTGAG
>JAVQXV010000231.1:0-4874 GCA_033577755.1 Anaerolineales bacterium | reverse complement strand
GCGGAGATGGGGAAAGGAAAGCAGGCGGGTCGTGATCCGGCAGAAAGAAGCCGGCGATGCGCGGCCAGCGGCTGTGTTGAGCACCTCGTTTAGCCGGACAAAGCACCATCATGGCGCATTGTAGCGAGAGTCACAGGGGACTACAAGCTGAAAGCCTTAAAGATTGAGCGGACGCCGGCGATAATGCAGTCTCCGAAGAAAGGCATGCTTGCCGGATGGGGGGTGAGGGTTTATAGTGTTTGCGTCCGCTACGCACTAGCGCAAAGGGTGAAGACGATGAAAACCAGGCTTATCGCCCTCGGCGGGGCTTTTGGCTTAGCCCTCTTATCACTGGCGGCGCTGCTCGGCAGCTTGCAGATGGCCGGGCGCGCCGCTGCGCAGACTGCGCCGGCGACCGGCGAAGGGGCCGACCCGCGCTGGCTGGCGCTGATCTTTTCCAGGGAGGAAAAACAGCTCGAGCCTCTGAACGTGACGCCGCCGACGCTCAATTATCATGCGACAGACCGTTTCATCGCCGGGCGCACCGCTTTCCCTGACCCGGTGGCGATCACAATCACTCATGAGGCACGGACGGTCGCCACGTTGCTCGTCACGCCGATCCCGGATGAAAGCGGTTTCTTCTATCTGGCCGATGTTAGCTTTCACAGGGGGTACTCCGACGAAATCCTGCCTCGGCCCGGTTCAGTGCTCTGGGTAGCGCAAAACGGTGCAGCGATCAGCCTGACGGTGCCTACTTTTACAGCTCTGGCTTATCCGGAAACGGAAGCGGTTGCGGGACAGGCGCCCGCAGGAGCGGCGCTGATCGCCTATCTGTATCCCTTCGATGCGCCGGGGGTCGTCATCACGCGGTCGGCCACGGCAACCGGCCCCGGCCTGTATCAAATGAGCTGGTCGCCGGCGGACGTTCGCCCGCGCGATTCGGGTTACGTGCGCTACGTCGTGGATCAATCCCGGAATGTGTACGTCCGTTTTGTCGCTCCTTTTCTGCGGGCGCAAGTCGGCGGTCACCAGGTCTCCGGCCTGGCCGCCCCGCACTCGTGGGTGAGAGTCACCGTGGCTTCGCCCTCGGGCCAGCCGGCACAGACCTTTGAGTTGCAAGCGACGCGCTTGGGTGAGTTCAGGGGACAGGTGGCGTACTGCCGGGATGAGTTTTGCGACCGGTTGCAGAGCGGTCAGACGCTTACGGCTACGTCAGAGGGTCAGGTCTTCGCCCTGACTTTGCCGCCGCTTACGGCGCAGGTGGACCGTGCTGCCGGACAACTCTACGGCCAAGCTCCCGCCGGCGCTCGAATCGAGATAGCCCATCGCGCCGGGCCTCTGCCGGATTTTTTCCAACCGCACGACTTCGATACCTGGTTCTCTGTGCCCGAACCCACGCTGGCGGTTTCGGCCACGGCGGGCGGGAGCTATTCGATCACTCTGCCCCTGCGGGCTGCAGACTACGGCGCCGCTTTTGTGACGACGGCGGAGGGCCATCAGGCGTATGCCCGCTATGCAGTCCCCTATTTCCTTGTGCGTCTGCCGGACGTTTCGCCCTTCTATTTGGTCCGCGGCCAGTTGAACGAGCCAGCTATGCCGCTGACCCTGACTATTCAGGGGCCAAGCGGCTTTCTCAAAGCAATCCGCCAGGCAACGACCAACAGCAGTGGTTATTTTTCTGATCCGTCGCCGCATTCTTACTGGCCGGTTAATCTGACGGTAGAGGCCGGGGATGTGCTTACCGTGACTACAGCGCAGGGTGCCGTTGCCGTCCTGCCCGTGCCTTTGGTGACGGCGCAGGCCGATGTGAACAGCCAGCAGATCTCCGGGCAGGCGCCGCCAAACGCTCTGGTGACCCTCTGGCTTGATTCGACAGATGTTTTTCCGTCGGGGCCGCCGGCGCCGGAGGGCTATGTCTTCACTGCAACGGCCAGCGCCGCCGGGACGTTCACGCTGGACTTAAGCGCGTTTGGGCGCTTCGGCTTCGGAGCGTCAGGAGAAGTGCGCTATACCTCCCCGGAGGGCTACGATTTCATACGCACGTTTCGCACCCGACAGTATTGTCTGCCCCGGCTGGAGCGCGTTTATGTGGGCGGCGATTTCCTCATGGGCGCCTGGTTCGGAGATAAGCTGCGCTGCACGGCCTTTGCGATTCGTCTGCGTTCTGCCTCCGGCGGCCTCAAGTTCGAGAGGACCGGCCTGACGTGGGACAACTTTTATCTGACACTTGAGCAGGACGGTCAACGGGTTCGGATTCTGCCGGGTGACCGTCTGGAGCTGGAAAGCGGGGGACAGAGCCAGGTCTTCACCGTGCCGCCGCTGAGCATCTCCGTTGACCTGGCAGGCCAGCGCATCTATGGGCGCTCTACTCCCGGCGTTCCGTTGAGGCTCACAGTTGGGGCTTACTTACCCGACGATGCGCGATGGACACTGAAGTACTATTCGTCGGTCACTGTGACGACCAATGCCCTGGGCGATTACACGCTGAGCTATCCGCTCAAGCCGGGTTGGGGGGCGGCGGTTGAGTATCCAGGGTATCCCACCTTTGTTGCCAACAACGCGTCACCTGCGCTGCGGGCCTATCTTTATCAGCCGTTCGTCGAAGGGGTGATTGACCCCTTCACCCCCTACACGTTAACCCGGACGAGCAGGCCTCTAGGAATTACTGAAACAGTCGCGGGTATCTCTGCGCCGGGCGGCTTTCTCTTTGCAGGCAAGCTGGGCGAGTTGAACTGGGTTTTGTTTCCGGGCGCCGAGTTGCGCCTCGACTGGCCGAACGGCGTGCGCCAGTTCACGGTTCCCCGGCTGACGGCAAAACTGGATCGGACCACGCGAACGGTCAGTGGCCTGGCGCCGCCCAATGCGCGTTTGGCCATCGAGCTTGCCGGGCATATCCAGGTCATAACGAGCACAGCACTTGGAGAATACGCTGCGACATTTCCGCCGCAGCGCTGGCCGTCGTCCGATTCGGGATGGGTGCTATATGCCGATGCTCGCGGCGATCAGACCCTGCTGGAATATGCAGCGCCGCGCTGGGAGGTGACCCTTGACACGCCCTGCGCCACCGGTCATGCGACGACGCCGAACGCGCCCTTCACAGCGACGTTGCGCGCGGGGGATGGAACCCTCAAGGGTGAAGTCGGTGTGGTCTCCGATTTCTGGCCTAAGTTCCAGGCTTGTTTTGCGGCCCCGATTTCGACCGGCGACCAACTGGTGATGACGGGGCCGGACGCGACGCCGGCGGTGACGTTCACCGTTCCATTCCTCACCGCTGCGCACGACTTTGGAAGGCGCGTCGTCACCGGACAGGCTCCTCCGGGAGCGCTTGCCGTTTACTTGCCAGTTCACAATGAGTACGGCTTTCCATTACCGCCCCGCTGGATCACCGTTGCGCCGGGCGGGCGTTACGGCGCCGATGTAAGCGACCTCGACCTGCCGCTCCACACAGTGGGACAGGTGGAGGTCAGAGATGAGTTCGGTCATCTCACCCGGCGCATGTTCGTGGTTGTTGGATATCAGACCTACCTGCCACTCGTGGCTCGTTAAGCGACAGGCGGCCTGCGGGAATGGCAGGCCGCCTGTGACTTGCGAACGACTTCGCCGGCCGTCTTCTACGGCAATGACCCCACCACGTTGAAAGTCTGGTAAATATGGTCGAGCGCCTCCAGGTCGGCGTCGGTCATGATGTTAACTTCGAGCAGCACCAGGAAGGCGGTCGGGTTGCTCTTAGGCCGGGCGGAGAGGACGACGTAGACGTTGCCGGCACCCTGGCAGTCGGTGAAGACGTCGTACTTGCCCTCGTAAACGTCATCGGCGTAGTCGTTGCGGCTCTTAAACGTGCAGCTCTGGCGCAGGCTGTCGCGGCGGATGTCTAGCACCTGGATGTAACCGCCCAGTCGCGCGATGTCATCCGACACACCGAAGAACATCCCCGGCTCGTCCCAGCGCTCGCTGAAGCGTTGCAGGTTGGGCGCAGCGCTCAGCCCGGCGCCGATCACTTCGTTGCCATCCGTCCAATTGCCGCCGTTAATGTCGCTCCACTCGGCGGGGATCTCCACGACGATCGCGCCGCTGTCATCGGTCACCTGGACGTATCGGGAGTAAGTGGTAGTTCCACCGGAAGTTCCGGAGGAGGGCACTTCGCCACCCAAACTTTGGGCAAACGAATAGGTCACCGCCAATTCGCGCCCGTTCAGCTGGCCGGAGAGCACTTCCTGCGTGCTGAAGCGCAACACTTCAATGGAGATCACGTCTTCGGGCGAGCGGGTGCTAAGAATGTCGCAGTAATCGCCCATGGTACCGTCGGTCGCCAACACCAGCCCCTCCATCGTCATCAGGATGTCGCCGCCGCGGATGCCGGCTTTGTCTGCCGGCGAGCCGGATTCAACTGAGGCAACCCAGATTCCGGTCAAGGAACCATCTTCTGAGGCGATGGCCTGACCGTTGATGCCGATCGATTCAACATCTCGACCCTGACGTAACTGCTCAACTACATCCTGTGCCAGGTCGGCAGCGATGCCAAAGGCCTGGCGCGCCTGGAGGTTGCCGGCGTAATTCACGGCCACCACCTTCCCATTCTGGTCAACTACCGGCCCGCCAGAGGTGCCCGGGTTGGTCGTTGCATCGTATTCCAGAACGTGATCCACCGAGGCCCAGGAAGTGCGTCCGTTAGCTTTCTCCTTCGAAATCACGCCGCGCGTCAGCGTGTATTCCGGGTCGCCCAGCGGGAAACCGGCCACGTAGATGTCCAGACCGACCTTGACCGGCTCGGTGCGCCACTCTAGATACGGGTAGCCCTCGCCGGCAATGTCAATCACCGCTAAGTCAGAGCACTCGGAGACGCCCAGGATGCGTGCATTACGGGCTTCTCTCTCGCCGCCTATCCAGACCTTGAT
>JAVQXV010000230.1:0-4905 GCA_033577755.1 Anaerolineales bacterium | reverse complement strand
GTTTCCATTTTGCGAAAGGTGGGCAGATATTCGGTCAGGGTAGGGTACAGCCCTGATTGGCGTCCACGCGCAGGCGGATGTTGGGTCCGATGACGCGGCGGACTTCGCGCACGCGCTCCAGGTCGGTTTTCGGATTCGTCCCGATTTTCATTTTGATCGTTCGGAAGCCCTGTTCGACGAACTCCTGCGCTTCACGCACCATGCGTTCGGTGTCGCTGATGCCGATGGCGCCCGCGAGCGGTACGGTCTCATGAAACCTGCCGCCGAGCAGTTGATAGAGCGGAACGTTGAACTGTTTGGCGTTCAGGTCGTGCAGGGCAACATCCATCACGGCTTTCGCCATCGGATGCCCCGGCACGGCTTGCTCCATGCGGGTTTCGATGGCTTCCAGGTCGAGCGACTCCATGCCCCGAATGGCAGGGAAGAGATATTTCTGGATAACGTGCGTCATCGTCTGCGCGTCTTCGTAGCCGAAGGGGACGGCGGCGACGCTATCTGCCAGCCCAAAAGTCCCGTCTTCGCCGATGAGTTTGGCAAGCAGGAAGGTTTCGCCCGCGTAGCTGGCGCTGGAGATGCCGTAATTGCGCTTGAAGGGAATGAATTTTGGAGTGAGGCGGATGTCGGTGATTTTCATATCGCTTCGTTCCAATCCCCAGGGTTGACCGTGAACCCGGCGGGCGGTTCTTCGCCCAGCAAGTGCTTTACGAAGTAATCCCAGTGGCGGCGGATGAAATACGGGTCGAGCGTGAAGTCGTGATGGCGGTTGGGCAGGAGCAGCAAATCGAAATCCTTGTTGGCGGCGATGAGCGCATCCAGCAGGCGGTACAGGTGCAGGGGGTGAACGTTCTCGTCCATCTCGCCGTGGACGAGCAGGAGTCTGCCCCGCAGGTTTTCCGCATACCCCGCAACACTCATCGGGCGCAGTCTCTCCGCGTCTTGTGACCACATCTCCGCCCAACTGGCGTGATACGCCGCCATCTCATACACGCCTGCCGACGCCACGCCCACCTTGAAGAAATCGGGAAAGCGCAGCAGCGCCTTGACGGTGTGATGCCCGCCGCCCGAATGTCCGAAGATGCCCACGTGGTTCAAATCCATGCTGGGGTATTCTTCGGCGAGCTGGCGGATGACGGCAACATGGTCTTCCAGTCCCGCGCTCATGGTCGGGTCGGTGAAGGCCAGGTCGCGGAAGGCGCGCGAGCGGTAGGGCGTGCCGCGCCCGTCCATCACCACCACCATGAAGCCCAACTCCGCCATAGATTGTGGGACGAAATAATTTTCGGCGGCGAGTTCCAGCCCCATCTCCAGCGGCGCGCCTGTATCGAGCAGGAAGCCGCGTGGCACAACGGTCAGTTGCGACCAGTTGTAGATGGCGTCTAGCACGGGGTAGGTTTTGGTCACATCGAAATCGCCCGGCAGGTAGAGCGCGCCGTAGATGGGCGTATGTCCATCGGCGGCGAGGGCGGAGAACGGGATGGGGAAACGGAAGCCGCTCGCCGTCAGGTCGGAGGCGTCCGCTTCTTCCAAAGGGAGAACGATGCGCCCATCTGCATCCCGCACCACGCTGACGGAGGGCTGGTCGGCGCGTCCGAAGACATCCACGAAGAACTTGCCGCTCGGCGAGGCGCTGACGAGATGCTCGGCGGGTTCGGGCGTGAGCGTTTCCAGATGCGAGCCGTCGAAGTGGATGCGGTGCAGGCGGCGGAGATAGGGGTCGCAGGTGGAATCCACGCCGCTGGCGGTGAAGTAAATCCGGCGGTTGGCTTCGTCCACGTGGAGAACATCGCGCACCACCCACTCGCCGCGCGTGATTTGGTTTTTGAGATTGCCCGCCAGGTCGTAGAGGTAGAGATGCGCCCAGCCATCGCGCTCGGAGAACCAGATGAGTTCGTCGCTGGCGGGAAGGACGCGGTAGTTGGGGCGCGCGAACTCAAACAGGTTGAGCAGGACGGGCGTGGGGGCAGACTCTTCGAGGATGAGCTGCGCTTCGCCCGTTTCGGGGTTGATTTCGTACAGCCGCTGGGTGAGGTAGCCGTTGGAGCGCGCGTGCAGGAACAGGCGGTTCTCGGCGCTCCAGAAATCGGCAGCGCGCAAGCCTGCCCGCTCGAAGTAAAACGGGCTTTCCATGCTCGCCTGCTTTTCGATTTGAACAGGGGCGATGCGCTTGCTATCAACATCTATGACTACATACGAGATGGTGCGATAGTCGCCGTCTTCGAGCAGGGGATATTTGTAACTGTGTCGGCGCGGGCGCATCGAACCATCGGGCGGGACATGCTCCAGCAGGTGAAGCGGTTTGACGTTCCGCTCATCGCAGCGGAAGACGAGCAGTTTCTTCGAGTCGGGTGACCAGCGCGCGGCGGGCGGGGCTGGCAAGCCGCTCATCTCATCGGCGATGGCGGTCATCGTGCCGCCGGGTTCTTCGCCGTAGCCGAAGAATTCTTCGCCGTCCGCGGTCAGTGGGGTGATTTCGCCCGTTTGCGTGTGGCGGAGGTAGAGATTGTGGTTGTGGACGTAGGTGGCGTAGAGACCGTTGGGGGAAAGCAATTCAGAAGAATGAGGGATGAGGGCTGAAGGTGCAAGTTGGTTGGCGGAAATATCGAAGGCGTATTGGGTTTCGTTGACGCTGAAGCGAATGACGGTTTCATCTTCGTTGAACTGGATTTCTTTGAACGGCAGGGCGTAGGGTTCGACGGGCTGACCTGTGGCATGGCGGAGCGCTTCGGCGAGGCGGGCGTGGTCGAAGGCGGGGCGTTTGATGTTTTGCGCAGGGTCAACGTAGATGAACTCGAATCCGCGCCGCGTGTGGACGCGATACCAGAAACGGTCGGAAGCATTTATCCAGTGCGGCTGGAGATACCAGTTGTAAACTCTTTTCAGGGCGTTGGCGGGCAGGCAGGCTTCAGCACGGCGGTAGCGGGAGGTGAGGTCGGGCATAGAGGAAATTGGAGATGAGAGGGAGTTGCAGATGGCTGGGGTGGTTGGGGTCGTGAAAGAGGCGAATGCGGGCGGTGCGGGCATCGGCAATGGATTCGGCATCCACGTTTCCGCCGCCCTGAAAGTTCTTTTGCAGGAAGATGGAGTTGGGGCATTTCACCACCAGGCGCAGGCGGCTGCCTTTTCTGATTCGGCGGGCAAAGAAGGTGAAGCCCGTGAATTTCATAACGGTTGATTTGGTCGGGTTGGCAGAAGACTTCGCCATCCAGACCGTTGCGATAGCGGGCGCGCAAAAAGTCATCGGTCAGTTTGAGATACGAGCCGTCCGCGGCAACTTCGGAAAGCGTGACCTGAAAATCGGCATCGGGAACGTCCATTTGCAGATATAGGGTCAGTGTGACGTAACCACCGAGGGTCACATCGTTATCGAACGGCGCAGTGTGATAGACCAGACCGTTGCCGAACAGGTTGAGGTCGTAGCGCTGGTTAGTCAGCCAGTTGACGAAGGGCATTTGCTCCACTTCGGCGATGCGGGTATCGCGCGGGTCGAAGACGTATTCATCGGGAGGCGATTCGGCGGGGAGGTTTTCTTGTAAATCGCCCGCGTGAAAGACATCGTTGTTGTGCACTCCGTTGTTGGAAAGATAGAGCGTGCGTTTTTGGGTGCCGATTTCGTTGAATGAGGTGGCATAGCGCCATTCACCGCTGCCCGTGACGTAGCAGGCGATGCGGTCGCGCAGGAAGGTGGGGCGTTTGCCGCCTTTCATCACCCAGTCGTACCATTCCAGGTGCAGTTGATTCAAGTCTATGCTGGCGGCTTCGCCAAAGTCTGCGCCGCCAACCCGGCGCTCGGCGGTGCGCGTGCCGGCATGGTCCCATGCGCCGATGACGGCGAAGTGATTGCGCGCGCTGGCATGCCGCTCGTGTTCGCGCAGGTAGTAGAGCGAACCACGCTGGGATTCGTCGTATTGCCCCGCAATGGTCAGGAAGGGAACATCATCGAAGCAGCGGAAATCGTCGGGGCAGAAGGCGAATCGTTTCCAATAGGGATGATGCCGGGGATGCCGAATCCATTCCTGAAAATGGCGCGATGTCTTGCCTACGAAGGCTTCGAGTTCATTGAAAGGTCTGCCGCTGAGGAAATGGGCGGTGTAGGCGTCAATCCAGATTTTGGATTCGTCGAACAGGTTGAAGGATGAGGCGCTGCGTCCGCTGACCAGCGCCAGCCATTGCAAAGCGTAGCGCGAGCGTACGGGACCGCCGAAGACGTACTCGGCGGGGAGATGTGAAGCGGCGGCGGGGATGATGGTCTTGAGATGCGGCGGGCGGGCGCGCAGGGTTTTCCATTGGTTGTCGCCGCTGTAGGAGCCGTCCCACATCGCCACCTGCCCATCGCACCAGGGTTGCGCGGCAAGAAACTCCACCGTGTCGTAGCCATCGGCGGCGTCGGTCACATCGGGGATGAAGTCGCCTTCGCTGTCGCCGCGCCCGCGGCAATCCACAATGGCGAAGTTGTAGCCATGCCCGGCGAAGTACATGGCGCGGCTGTGATAGTGGTCGGCGCCGTAGGGCGTCATCGTCAGGATGACAGGTTGCGGGTCGGATGGATGTGGACAATAGACGCGGGCGGATAAAGTCACGCCGTCGCGCATGGGGATACGCACATTCCAAAGAATTTTGATAGATGGTTTCATGGTTGATAGAGATGACATGCCACGCGGTGACCTGCTTCCACTTCGGTCATTGGCGGCTCGATGAGTTTGCATTTGTCCATCACCAGCGAACAGCGGGTGTGGAAGCGGCAGCCGCTGGGCGGGTTTTGGGGCGAGGGGATTTCGCCGCGCAGTACGGTTTTGGGGCGATTGCGCAATGTGGGGTCAGGCAGGGGAACAACGGAAAGCAGCGCCTGGGTATAGGGATGTTTAGGATTGGCAAACAGTTTGGGCCTCTCGGCATGTTCCACCAGTT
>JAVQXV010000229.1:0-4942 GCA_033577755.1 Anaerolineales bacterium | reverse complement strand
ACGGCTTCATGCACGGCCCCATCGGCGGCAAGCTGCTGGCCGAAATCATCACAACAGGCCGCGCGCAGACCCTCGACGTAAGTGCCCTTGCGCTCGACCGCTTCGCCCGCGGCCCGACGGCACGCGAGTATCACGTGGTTTGAAGGCTATAATCGGCAGCATGGAAGAGCAGAAGCCGGGGTACTTGAACGTCGCCCGATTGCCGCCAGACGAACTGGTATTGCGCGAGTCAGAGGCCCACTCGAAGTTTGACTAAAGTGGAGCGGCGGGCGTCCGGCGACTACCACTTCGGCTTCGCTCAGCGTCCGCTTAGGATGCCCCGCGTGGCGGGCATCCTGAGCGTGGTTTCGCTTCACGAATCCCGTCACAAAAGACGAAGGAGCGGCCAGTTTCCTGACAACCGTTGCGTGCACACCCAACTAACTCAAACAATCGCCTACCGCCCAAGCGGAATTATCAATATAGGAGTTACGCAGTTGGACGGAAGTACATAACGCAGATGAGTCAAATAGGCGCGGATGGCTTCGTGCACGATACCGGCCTTTTGTCCCCATTCGTGTCAATTCGCAGCCATTCGTGCCCATTCGTACTCATTCGTGTTCATTCGTGTTCCCCAAACATGCACCACCTCCTCACCATCCCCAAGACCAAGAACCTCCTCGCCATCACCCTGGTATCCGCTTCCGCCGTTGCCGGCTTCCTCTACGTTTTCGGCCTCATCCACAGACCGATGGCGCCCTACACCATCCTTGACCTGCAGTTCGCCGGTACGGCGCAGCGGCTCAATGAGATGACGAGCGCCTGGGGCGAGGCCGGCAACCGCGCCGCGCAGCTCTCGCTGTGGGTGGATTTCGCCTTCATGCCGGCCTACGCCGCGCTCTTCGCCGGGCTGACGTTGCTGGCTGCCCGCGCCGCCTCCGGTCGCCAGCAAACGCTTGGCCTGTGGCTGGCGCCCGCACCCTTCGCGGCCTGGGCCTTCGACGCGCTGGAGAACGCGCTGCTGCTCACTGCGCTGCCGCCCGCCGCACCGACCGACACCGTGTTGAGCGGGGCCGCCGCAGCAGCAGCGCTCAAGTTCGGTCTGTTGCTGGCCGGAGCAGTGTACGTTCTGATCGTGGGCGGGTGGACGCTGGCTCGCCGTTTGACACAGGCGCAGGCAGCGCGATAAGATTGCAGCACAATGACATACGGGAGCTGGGAGAAGCCCGGCTGAGAGTGTGTTGTTGCCGCCCGGCGGCAACTAGGCACAGACCGATTGAACCTGACGGGTAATGCCGGCGGAGGGACAATAGCGGAAACGCACAGTCACACCCTCTCCGGAGGGTGTTTTTGTTTGTCATGAAGCGCGCCATCATCTTCGCCAACGGCGAGCTGCCGGAACCTGCAGCCGTCCGAGGGTTGATCCAGCCTGACGACCTGCTCATCGCCGCCGACGGTGGGGCGCGGCACTGCCGCGCGCTCGGCCTGACGCCGCATCTGGTCATCGGCGACTTCGACTCGCTCGATGCCGCCGAACTGGGCGCGCTGGAGCAGGCCGGCGCAACGCTGCGCCAACACCCGCGCGATAAGGACGAGACCGACCTCGAGCTGGCGCTGCTGGAGGCCGCGGCGCGCGGCGCGTCGTACCTGGTCGTGCTCGGCGCGTTCGGCGGGCGGCTGGACATGACCCTGGCCAACATTCAGCTGCTGCTGCACCCGAAGCTGGCCGGCGTGCGCGTCGAGCTGCGCCATGGAGCGGAAACGGCCCGGCTCATCCGCCCGCCCGGCGGCGTGATTGCGGGCGCGCCGGGCGACACCGTCAGCCTGCTGCCGCTGGACGGCGATGCGTCCGGCATCGTCACGCACGGCCTGCGCTACCCGCTGCGCGGCGAGGCGCTCGTCTCCGGCCCGGCGCGCGGCGTGAGCAACGTCCTCATCGAGCCGCAGGCCCACATCACGCTGACCAACGGCCGGCTGCTCATCATTCATTCCGCACAACGCTCGTGAATTCGGAGGCCTGACCCTAAGGGTCTTGCAACGCCATGACCACTCTCGACCCCAACCGCACCGTCAACGTCGCCGTTCAGGTCTTGCCGCTGGTGGAGGACGTGTACCCGGTGGTGGACCGCGCCATCGCCGTCATCGCGCAGAGCGGCGTGCGCTACGAAGTCGGGCCAATGGAGACCGTGATGGAAGGCCCGCTGGACCGGCTGCTCGAAGTGGCGAAAGCCGCGCACCTGGCCTGCTTCGAGGCCGGCGCCGCGCGCGTGATGACCATCATCAAAATCGGCGACCAGACATGCGGCACGACCATTGATGAGAAAGTGACCAAGTATCGAAGTTGAAGTTGAACTGCGAAGACGTGAAACACGCCAAGACTTTGCGTTCTTTGCATCGTCGCAGTGAGCCTTTTCGCATGACCACGCAACCCCGCTGGATGCGTGAGGCCGTCCCGCCGCTGCTGCTGATGGGCTTCGTGCTGCTGACCTGGCACGTGGTCGCGGAGCGCAGCGGGCTGTCGGCCTTCATCCTGCCCTCGCCGGCGCACGTGCTGCAGGCCGGCTGGGAGACGCGCGCGCGCCTCGGTAGCGCCATTGCCATCACCCTGCTGGAGACCGCCCTCGGCCTGACGCTCGCCATCATCGTGGGCGTGCTCATCGCCGCCGCGATGGACTTCTCGCCGTTCCTGCGCCGCGCGCTGTACCCCATCCTGGTCGCCTCGCAGACCGTGCCCATCCTGGCCATCGCGCCGCTGCTCATCATCTGGTTCGGCTTCGGGCTGCTGCCCAAGGTGCTCATCGTCATCCTGATTTGCTTCTTCCCGCTCGCCATCAACACCGCCGACGGCCTGGCCTCCGCCGACCCCGACCATGTGGCGCTGCTGCGGGCGATGGGTGCGACGCGGGCACAGGTCTGGCGGCTGGTGCGGCTGCCGTCGGCGCTGCCGGCCTTCTTCTCCGGTCTGCGCGTGGCCGCAACGTACAGCATCATCGGCGCGACCATCGGCGAGTGGGTGGGCGGCTCTGAGGGCCTGGGCGTCTATCTGCTGCGTTCGAAGAACGCGCTGGCCACCGACCAAGTGTTTGTTGCCATCGCCGCGACCGCCGTCCTAAGCATCGGCCTGTACGTGCTGGTGTACGGCATCGAACGCGCCGCCCTGCCTTGGTATTACTCCGCCCAGCGCGCGCAGCACTGGGAGGAGGCAGGCATTTACTGAGCCATGCACAGCGTCTTCGATGAGCGCGCGCTCGAATATGACCGCTGGTTCGACGACAATGCCTTCGTCTATCAGGCGGAGGTCGCCGCGCTCCGCGCCGCCCTCGGCACGGCCTCAGGCATAGGCCTCGAAGTGGGCGTGGGCAGCGGGCGCTTTGCCGCGCCGCTCGGCGTTCGGTTCGGCGTTGACCCGGCGCGCGGCATGTTGCAGCTCGCCCGCCGGCGCGGCGTCTGCGTGTGTCAGGCCGTGGGCGAGCATCTCCCCTTCCCCGCAGGCCGGTTCGACTTTGCCCTGCTCATCACGGTAGACCCCTTCGTGCCGGACGTGCTGGCCCTGCTCCGCGAGCTGCACCGCGTGCTTAGGCCGGGCGGGAGCGTGAGCGTGGGCCTCGTGGACAAGGACAGCCCGCTGGGTCGGGAATATGAAGCGCAAAAGGACGCCGACCCGTTTTATCGAGAGGCGCGCTTTCACAGCAGCGCCGAACTAATTGCGCTCCTGCAACAGGCGGGTTTCGCCGAGTTGCACGCAAAGCAGACGCTCACCGGCGCGCCGCGTGAAACCGTCACGACCACGCAGGTGCAGGCCGGCTACGCCGCGCCTTCGTTCGACGTGCGCGACGGTTACGGCGCAGGCGCTTTCGTGGTTTTGAACGCCGTCAAGGTATAGCTGCCATCCGCAGCACTGGAGGAAACCGATATGTGGACACGACCTATCCTTTCATTCAGCCTCGGCATCGCGCTGGCTCTCGCGGCGTGCACGGGCGTGACGCCCACCCCCACCCGCGCCCCGCTGACGCCGGTCAAGCTCATGCTCGACTGGGTCCCCAACACCAATCACACCGGCTTCTTCGTAGCACAAGAGAAAGGCTACTTCACCGAGGCCGGCCTGCAGGTGGAGATCATCCAGCCGGGCGAGGTGCTGGCCGAGCAGGCGGTGACCGGTGGGGCGGCGGACTTCGGCGTGAGCTTTCAGGAGCAGATTACGCTGGCCCGCGGCGATGAGCGCGCGCCGCTCGTCTCGCTGGCGGCCATCATCCAGAGCAACACCTCCGGCTTCGCCAGCCGCGCCGAGCAGGGCGCCGACTCGCCCGCCGACTGGGGCGGTCTGCGTTACGGCTCCTACGGCACCCCCTTCGAAGCGCCGACGCTGATTGCGCTGATGGAATGCGCCGGCGGCGACTTCAGCCAGTTGCAGGTCATCAACACCGGCTTCAGCGACCCGCTGGCGCTGCTCAGCGAGAAGCAGATTGACCTGGCGTGGATTTTCTACGGCTGGCAGGGCATCCAGGCGGAGCAGCAGGGGATCGCGCTGAACATCGAGATGATGTCCGAGTGGTTCGACTGCATCCCCGATTACTACACGCCCATCCTCATCACCAGCGAGCGAACCATCAAGGAGCGGCCGGAAGTGGTGCGCGCCTTCGTCGGCGCGGTCTCGCGCGGCTACACCTTCGCCATCGAGAACCCGGATGAGGCGGCGAGCATCCTGCTCCGGGCCGCGCCGGAGTTGGACGAGAAGCTTGTGCGCGCCAGTCAGGCCTGGCTCTCGCCGCGCTACAAAGGCAACGCGCCGCGCTGGGGCGAGCAAAAGCTGAGCGTGTGGGAGAACTACTCCAAATGGCTGGCCGAGAACGGCGTGCTTAACGAGCCGATTGACGCGCAGGCCGCCTTCACCAACGAGTTCCTGCCCTAACCTGCGATGGATGAAACGGATTGAACGGATACCTCCTCAATCCGTTTCATCCGT
>JAVQXV010000228.1:0-4942 GCA_033577755.1 Anaerolineales bacterium | reverse complement strand
TCATTTCATGGGCAGAATGGCGGCGGGTCGCTGCGCTGAGCGCGGTTCTGCTCCTCATCACCAATGCGCCCTATGTGCTGGCGTACCAGGCCGGGTCGAAGGTTTTCGGCGGAATCCTGTTCGCGCTGGCGGATGGTCTCTCTTATCTGGCCAAGATGCGGCAGGGTTGGCGCGGCGAGTGGCTGTTCACGCTGCCGTACACCGCCGAGCCGGGGCCGGGCGTTTTCCTTTTCACCTACTATCTTTCTCTCGGCCACGTGGCGCGCCTGCTGGGCGTCTCGGTGGAAGCCATCTATCACGCCGCCCGCGTGCTCACCGGCGCGCTCTTTCTTCTCGTAGCCTATCGTTTCATCGCGTACTTCGTCGAGCCGGCCCGCGCCCGGCTGGCTGTGTGGGCGCTGTTCTTTCTCGGCTCCGGTCTGGGCTGGGCGGCCGCGCTGGCCGGCGGCTTTACGGCGGATTTGTGGGTCGCGGAGTCCATCCCGTTCCTTACGCTCCTGAGCAACGCGCATTTCCCACTGGCCTGGGCGCTGCTGCTTCTGATTGTGGAATGGACGCTGTTGAGTGAGGCTCCGCTCGGTCGTCATTTGGTGTGGACGGCGTTGGCCACGACGCTGCTGGCCAACCTCCAGCCGATGGCACTGGTAACGGCGGGCGCGCTGCTGGCCAGCGGGCCGCTTTGGGAGGCGGTGATGCACCGTCGTCTCGACTTGCGCAGCTGGGCGCCCGCCCTCACCGTTGCGCTGGCCGCCGCGCCGTGGATCGGCTATCAACTTTGGCTGACGCAGACGCATCCGGTGCTGCGCTTGTGGAACGCGCAGAACATCACCCCCTCGCCGCCTTTGCCCGAAGCGCTGATCTGGGGCGGGCTGCCGCTGGTGCTGGCGGCGCCGGGCGCGGCGATGCTGTGGAGATGCGGCGGGCCGGCGTACCGCCTGTTGCTGCGCTGGGGGGTGATTGGCGCGCTCCTGCTGTACGCGCCGATTGCGTTGCAGCGGCGCTTGTCCCTCGGCCTGTGGATGCCGATTTGTCTGCTGGCTGCGCTTGCCTGGCGTGACGCCATCGGGCCGAGACTGGCCGAACGCTGGAGGACGCTGGCGCTGGCGCTTCTGGCCGCGCTCCTGCCGTTGAGCAACCTGCTGGTATGGGCCGGCATGACCGGCGCGGCGCTTGCCCGCAGCCCGACTGTCTTTCTCACACGCGCCGAGGCCGAAGCCATCCGCACTTTGCCCGCCGGCGCGCTCGTGCTGGCTGCGCCTGAGACCGGCGCCTTCATCCCCGCCCACAGTGACGCCCGCGTGCTTTACGGCCACCCCTTCGAGACCGTGAACGCCGAAGTTGAGAAGCAGGCCGTTATGGATTTCTTTGCAGGCCGCGTTGATGCGGCACGCTTCCTGCAGGAGCGCAAGGTGGACGTGGTCTTCTACGGCCCGCGCGAGGCCGCCCTCGGCCCGCTGCCCACCTTGCCAAACGGGTGGCGTGTGTTATTTCAAAAGGACAGTGTTACGGTTTTCGGAAATTAGGGGCGTGTATTTCGTGTTTCGTAATCCGTGTTCCGTGTTCGGCAGTCCGTCTTCACCGTCCCGCGCTGCCTCCTTCTTTCTTCCTTCTTCCTTCTTCCTCCTTGCCCTCTTCTCTCTCCCTTCCCTCACGCTTTGCCCCAACTGCGTCCCCTTTCCTCCCAACTCCGCGTTCACCGATTTGCTCATCTCACATCTTCCCAACTCCGAATACTGGCGCGACTCGCTGTGGCGCTACGGGCAGTGGCCGTTGTGGAACGCGCAGCTCTTCGGCGGACAGCCCTTCGCCGCCGACCCGCTTGCCGGCGTGTGGTATCCGCCGAACTGGCTGCTGCTGATTACGCCGCTGCCGTTCGGCTTCAACCTGCTGCTGGCGCTGCACCTGGCCTGGGCCGGTTACGGGCTGTTTCGCTTTCTGCAGGCCGAGGGATTGGCGACTGCGCCGGCCTTCTTCGGCGGTTTGGCTTTTGCGTTCACGCCCAAGCTCATCGCGCACCTGGGCGCGGGGCACGTCTCGCTGGTGTTCGCGGTGGCGTGGACGCCGTGGCTGCTGTCGTCGCTACGTGCGGTCAGTGTCCTTGGCGGGCTGAGGGCCGGCGCCATAGCGGGCGCGGCGCTGGCCGTTATCTTTCTGGCCGACCCGCGCTGGGCGTTCTACGCCGGAGTGCTGGGCGCGGCCTACTGGCTGGCGTACCGGCCGCAGCGGAGCGCGCCGTTGGCCGCCGTCGGATTCGTTGCAGCCCTCCTCACCCTGAGCGCCCCGCTGGCCCTGCCGCTCCTCGACTTCGTGACGCGCACCGACCGCAGCGCGTTGACCCTGGCCGAGGCCGCCAGCTACTCGCTGCCTGTTTGGTATCTGCTCGGCCTGCTCATCCCGCCGCTGCGCGGCTTCCACGAATGGATGACCTTCCTCGGCGTCGCGCCGCTGTTGCTGGCCGTGCTGGCGATTGCATTCGCAGCGCGGCGCCTGTGGTTTTGGATTGCAACAACGCTCGTTGCCGGCGCATTTTCGCTCGGCTCGAACTTCGTCCTGTTTCCGCTGCTCTTCGGCGTACTGCCGGGGCTGAGCTTGCTGCGCGTGCCCTCGCGCGCGTGGTTCATCGTCGCGCTGGCGGTGGCCGTGCTGGCCGCCCATGGCCTGCAATTGCTGATGGAGGTTGTGTTGCCGCAGCTCCGCGCGCGGTCAACGCTGGCCCGCCGGCTCCCCTCCGCGCGCCTCATTGCTCTGGCGCTGATCGCGCTCACCGCCCTCGACCTGTGGCGCGTAAACGTGACGCTGGTGGAGGCCCGCCCGCGCCCGGCCCGGAACGCGGCTGCGGCCTGGATCGCCGCGCAGACCGGCCTCTTTCGCGTGTATTCGCCCTCCTACAGCCTGCCGCTCGATGACGGCCTGCAGCACGTGGACGGCGTCAACCCGCTGCACCTCGCCGCTGCCGCCCGCTTCATCGAGCGCGCCGGCGGCGTGCCCCGCGCCGGTTACAGCGTGACGCTGCCGCCGTTCGCATCGGACGATTACGCCACAGCCAACGCGAACGCGATGCCCGACGCGCGCCTGCTCGGCCTGCTTAACGTCCGGTACGTCGCCGCCGAGTTCGACCTCGACGCGCCCGGTCTGACCCTCGTGCAGCGCTTCGGCGCGACGCGCGTGTATGAGAACCGCGAGTTCAGACCGCGCGCCTGGCTGGAGAGCGGCGCTCGCGCCGAACTCGTCGCGTGGTCGCCGAACCGGATTGTGGTGCGCGCGGAGGGGCCGGGCCGGCTGGTGCTGAGCGAGGTGGATGACCCCGGTTGGGAGGCGTATGCGAACGGAGTTGCGCTGACCATCGAGCCGTTCGAGGACCTGCTGCGCAGCGTGACGATTGGGACGGGCGAGCAGGAGGTCGTGTTCGAGTATCGCCCGCGACCGGTGTATGCGGGGCTGGCGTTGGCGTTGCCGGGCCTGGTCGGATTGGTGGTGCTGTGGCGGCGCAGATAACGTTGCGCGAGTGGCGCTGGGCTGCGCTCGTCGCCGCGCTGGTGATGGCGTTGACCGTCGCGCCGTACCTCGTCGCATACAACTCGCAGACAGCGACGTGGCGCTTCTCCGGCTTCCTCATCGCCGTGGATGACGGCAACTCCTACATCGCCAAGATGGGGCAGGGCGCGCGCGGTGCGTGGCTGTTCCGCCTGCCGTACTCGTCCGAGCCGCAGTCCGGCGTGCTCGTCTACAGCTTCTACCTGCTGCTCGGCAAACTGGCCGGGCCGGAGCACGGCGCGCAGGTCTTTGCCTATCACGCCGCCCGCCTCCTCTTCGGCCTCGTCTTTCTACTCACTACTTTCTACTTTCTCTCTCATTTCCTCCCCCATTTCCCTCAACGCTTCCTCGCCCTCGTCCTCGTTGCGCTGGGCGGCGGGCTGGGCTGGCTGATTGCGCCTCTCGATGTAGGCCTGCCCGTAGAGTTCTATTCGCCGGAGGCCTTCTCCTTCCTGATGCTGTTCGTGTTGCCGCACCTGGTCGCTGCGCGCTGCTTGTTGCTGCTCGGACTGCTGGCCTATTTGCGTGACCGGCCCTTCTGGTCGGGGCTGGCGCTGTTCGGCGTTTCACTCATTCAACCGCTGTACGTGCTGGCGGCGTGGGCGGTCATTGCGGCCACTGCCGGGGCCGATGCGTTGGTTGGAGCGATTGGGGAAAGAGGGAAAGAGGGAAATTGGGGAAAGAGGTTGTGGGAGGCGGCGAGGCAGGTGGTTGTGATTGTGCTGATGTCCGCGCCGGTGGTGGCGTACACGGCGCTGGCCTTCATGCTCGACCCGGTGATGCGGGTCTGGAGCGCGCAGAACGTGCTGGCCTCCGCGCACCCGCTGCACTATCTGGCCGGGTACGGCGTGCTGCTGGCGCTGGCCGTGCCGGGCTGGCGCGTGCTTCGGCGCGAACGGCCGCGGCTGGCGCGCTTCGTCCTGGTCTGGGCGCTGCTGCTTCCGCTGATGCTCTACGCGCCGGTCGCCACGCAGCGCCGTTTCATCGAGGGCTTCTACGTCGCGTTGGTCGCCGTGGCGGTGCTCGGCCTGACGACGGCCCTCGCTCGCTGGCGGCGCGTGCTCGTGCCGCTGACGCTGGCCGTGTCGCTGCCTTCGACGGCGGTGCTGCTGGCGGGCGCGTGGGGTGGGGCGCAGCAGTTGCGCCCGCCCATCTTCCTGCCCGCCGACCAGCTCGCCGTGTTCGACTGGCTACGGGCCAACGCCCCGCCGGACTCGGTCGGGCTGGGCGCCTTCGAGACCGGCAACGCGCTGCCCGCCTACACGCCGCTCATTGCCTACATTGGTCATGGGCCGGAGACCGTGCGCGCCGCCGAGAAGCAGGCGCAGGTGGCGCGCTTCTACCAGGCGGCCACGCCGGAGGCCGAGCGGTTACAATTGCTGGCCGAGGGCCGCATCGCCTACGTACT
>JAVQXV010000227.1:0-4943 GCA_033577755.1 Anaerolineales bacterium | reverse complement strand
CCGGAGTAATTAGGTATGCTACTTCTCCATTGCCGCCGGTCACACTTCGTCGCTTATGCTTTCGCCGCCCTGCGACGTGGTCTGTTGCGGGTCACGCACGCGCTCGTGGCACTGGCAACCCTTGCTGCCACCCTAGGCCTACCACCGGCGGAAGTAGCCCAGGCCGTGCCGCTCATCGGCCTCAGCCTGAACCTGCCTGCACAGCAACCCATCGGCGCAACCTTCAGCTTCACCGTCACGTTCGACAATACTGCACCCAACGGGCCGGGCAACACCGGCTACGGCCCGTTCATTGATCTGTACTTTCCGGTAGAGGGCGCGGATGGCGACGGCGCCGCCTCCGATGACGGCCTTGACTTCATCAGCGCAACGTATCTGGGCGCGCCGGTCACCGTCGTGCAACTCACCTTCCCCGGCCCCGGCCCGACGGGCTGCGTCAACCATCCCTACGCCGTCGCACCGGTCACGGGCGCGCCGCTCCAGGTGTGCGGCAATAGCGGCAATCGGCTGGTCGTCATCCAACTGCCCTTCGGCTCCTTCACGCCCGACCAGCCACCGGCAACGGTGACCGTCAATGCGCAGTTGAGCAGTGACGCCGACTTGGGCACGCCGCTGACGGTGTATGCGCGCGGCGGCTATCGCTTCGGCGCGACGCCCACCAACGACTGGTGCTGCTTCCCCTACGACGCCACCATCCTCTCCAATCCCAACCCCGACCCACTCACCTGGACGCCCTCGGCCTCGGTGACGCCGACTCTGCTGACGCTGACCAAGACGTACAGCGGCCCGGAGAATGAGACCGCCACCGGCCCGAACTACCCGCGTGAGTACACGGTGACCGCTACCTGGCCCAACGGCCAGCCGATCGGCAACCTGACCATCACCGACTTCCTGCCGAATAACGTCGCCTTCCTGAATGTGGTCAGCACCTCGCCCGCCGGTGCTACGGTGACGCAAACGCCGCTCGTGGGCGCTGCCGCCAACCCACCGGACAACGACCTGGTCGTCACCTGGCCGTTCACCCTCACCGGCGGCTCGGCCTCGGTCACCTTCCGCTACTTCATCCCCTACACGAACGCGGTCGGCAGCAACGTCATCAACCCCGTCACCGGCGATGATGTGACCTCGCCCAACAACGCCGAGGCTTCGGGGTTATGGGACCCACTTGACCCGCGCGACCCGGTCACGCCCACTTCCATCAGCGTCGGCACGGTGGATCACACGCTTATAGATAAATCCATCGCTATTCAGAAAAGCGTGAGCATCGTCAACGACGTTGGGCCGGCAGGCGCCTCGCCCGGCGATACACTCGAATACACGCTCACTTTCCAAATCTCGGATTTCTTTGCCTTCAACAGCGTCGTCATCACCGACACGTTTTCCGACGGCCAGCGATTTGCCTCCGGCTTCACCCCGACTCTGCAAATCAACGGCAACTCTTATATCTTGCCTGCCGCGCCGCTGAACGCCGCCAACTTCACCGTAGATACATCTCAAATCGGTAACGACCCCAACCCGGCCACAGACGGCACGACCACCATCAGCTTCCGCGTCTCAGATGAAATCATTACACGCGGACAGAACGGCCGGCTGGTCGGCGGCTGCATCAACCCGACCACCGGCAGCGCAACGCCGAATTGCGCCATCTACAACGACGGCGCCACGACCGGCGTGCTCGTCTTCCGCACCGTTATCCAGGATACCTTCAGCGACACCTACCCCTCAGGTGATCCCAGCGTAGACCACGGCGACGTGTTGAGCAACACGGTCACCATCGAAGGCGCGGTGCTCAACACCGGCACATTCGCTCCCACCGGCCAGCGAGAAGCCGATGACAGCAACGCCGGCGTGACCATCGCCTTTGGCGTGCTCGATAAAAGCGTGTATGCAATCAACGGAAATACCTCCTTCACTACGCCGGTGAGCGTGCGTCCCGGTGACACGGTCACCTACCGCCTGACCTACAGCCTGCCGACCAGCGACTTCGAAACGCTGGTGATAACCGATCACTTGCCACTGCCCGTCTTCAGCGTCACCGACCCCGACGACGACGGCGTCCCGAACGCCTGGACGTTTGACGACACGGTGAGTGCCGCTCCGCCGCCCGCCGGCACGTACAAATTCGGCCCGACGGAGACCTTCCGCGCGCTGGGCGGCAACGGCGTGGGCTGTCCCATCGCGCCGGGCGCCACCGGCGACGGCACGCCCTGCCTCACAGTTGATGCCGACAATAACGCCCTCATCTTCAGCTACGGCAACTTCGACGACCCGAACAACACGTCCACCCAGATTGACCTGCTCTTCACCGTCACCGTCTCCGACGATCCATTTGCCGACGGGCTGTTCCTCACCAACCAGGTCCGCGTCACCGAAGGCACGACCAACGCCGGCGACCAGCAGCTCGACGCCATCGTGCAGATCATCCTGACGCAGCCGGTGTTGACGAGCACGAAGGCCGTCATCGCCACCTCCAATCCCGCCGCCGTCTTCACTCCGAACCCGCCCGGCCCCGTCACCTTCAACGCGCCGGGCACGCCGGGCGCACGCTGGACGGGCATCATCAACTCCACCAACCTCGGCGCCAACCCGATCAACAGCAACGTGGCCGGCCTGGATGCCGGCGACCTGGTCTCCTTCGCCATCGTCATCCAGAACACCGGCACAAGCACGCGCGGCGCGTTCGACATCACCATCACCGACACGCTGCCCGCCGGCTTCGTCATTCCTGCCGGAGGCCTCAACCTGCGCATCTCGCACGGCGACCCAGGCTCGGTGCTCAGCTTCACCGGCCTCGGCGGCGGGCCGGACGGTGTAAACGGCACCGCCGATGACCTGTTTGGCAATGGCTTGAGAATTGACGACCCCAACCCGAGTCAAGGCGCCATTCAGGCCTACCATCCCACCAACGGCCTGAACATTATCGTCATCACTTTTGACCTGCAACTCACTACGAGCGTCACACCGGGACAGGTCATCCCCAACACCTCGGCACTGACGCGCTACGCCGGCACCGAGGGCGGCCCTAACCACCTACCGACGCCGCAGACCGACACCGCGACCACAACCATCGCGCCCGCCGGCCTGCGCAAGACCTTCGTCGGCACCAACCAAGCCTTCACCACCGGCTTCAACGTCGCCATCGGCGAGATCATTACCTACAGCGTGACGATCACCGTGCCCGAAGGCACGATGCAGAACGTCGTGCTGACCGACACGCTCGATGCCGGGCTGGCCTTTGTAGACATGATAACCGTGACCGCTTCGCCGGGCCTGACCACCAGCCTGGCCGGCGGCTTCGCCGCTTTGCTCAACGACGGGACGGCGGCCGGCAGCAACCCGCTCATCAGCGGTGCGGGCGGCGTGGCCGTCTTCAATCTGGGCACGCTCACCAACAGCAACACCGATAACGCCATCACCGAGACTATCACGCTCACCTACACCGTCGTCGTGCTCAACAGCCCCGGCAACGACCGGGGCGGCCTGCGCAACAACGCCGTCGCACTTACGCACAGCACCGGCTCGGCCAACGCCAGCGCGCCCAACGCCGTCATCGTCGAGCCGACGCTGGTCACGACCAAGACCGTCTCTCCCACCTTGGCCGATGCCGGCGACGTGGTGACCTTTACCCTGCGCATTACCAACACCGCGCCCAGCAACGCCGAGGCCTTCAACGTTGTGCTGACCGACGTGGTGCCCGCCGGCCTGACCTACGTGCCCGGCTCCTTTACGCACATGGGCGGCGTTGCCCCGGCCTCGCTGACAGAGGCAGGCGGCGTCCTCACCGCAACGTGGAACTCGCTCCTCCTCAACCAGAGCAGCACGCTGCAATTCAGCGCCACGCTCAACGCCGGCGTCACGCCCGGCCAGCTCATCACCAACACCGCCAATGTGCAGTGGACAAGCCTGCCGGGCACGGTCACCACGCCACAATCGCCCTATAATTCACTCTCTACCGAGCGCACCGGCCACACGGGCGACCCGGGCGGGAACGAGAACGACTATCGCGCCACCGGCTCGGCAACGGTGACCGTACGCGCTATAAATGGCTTCAAGCGCATATCCGGCACCAATCAGGCCTTCACCGCAGGCAACAACGTTGCCATCGGTGAGCTGATCACCTACACCGTCACTTTCACCATCCCGGAGGGCATTGCTTTCAACGTCCGGGTAACCGATACACTTAGCGCCGGGCTGGCCTTTGTCAGCCTGAACGGGATAAGCGCCTCGCCTGCCCTGAGCACAAGCGTGACCGGCGGCTTCCCGGGCGTGCTGGCCACTGCGGTGATCACGAACATGGGCGCGGGCCCGGTCAATCAGGGCCGCCGCGCCATCTTCAACTTCGGCACGCTCACCAACAGCGACACCAATAACGCCATCACCGAGACCATCACGCTCACCTACACCGTCGTCGTGCTCAACAGCCCCGGCAACGACCGGGGCGGCCTGCGCAACAACGCCGTCGCACTTACGCACAGCACCGGCTCGGCCAACGCCAGCGCGCCCAACGCCGTCATCGTCGAGCCGACGCTGGTCACGACCAAGACCGTCTCTCCCACCTTGGCCGATGCCGGCGACGTGGTGACCTTTACCCTGCGCATTACCAACACCGCGCCCAGCAACGCCGAGGCCTTCAACGTTGTGCTGACCGACGTGGTGCCCGCCGGCCTGACCTACGTGCCCGGCTCCTTTACGCACATGGGCGGCGTTGCCCCGGCCTCGCTGACAGAGGCAGGCGGCGTCCTCACCGCAACGTGGAACTCGCTCCTCCTCAACCAGAGCAGCACGCTGCAATTCAGCGCCACGCTCAACGCCGGCGTCACGCCCGGCCAGCTCATCACCAACACCGCCAATGTGCAGTGGACAAGCCTGCCGGGCACGGTCACCACGCCACAATCGCCCTATAATTCACTCTCTACCGAGCGCACCGGCCACACGGGCGACCC
>JAVQXV010000226.1:0-4953 GCA_033577755.1 Anaerolineales bacterium | reverse complement strand
GTTCTGCGACTGCCGCCCGGAGCTGCTCTAGCAGGGGTTTTGGTAGCGGTTCGGTTTGCTGAGATTAATCGGCAACTGCAACAGGCGCAGGTTTCCCAGCAGTATCAGGAAGTGCGGGCACCGGTGGGGGGGATGGTGTTTGATTTACAGGTCCATGCGCCGGGTCATGTGGCCAACGTGAATGATTTGCGTCCTTTACTCAAGATTGTGCCGACGGACCGGTTGGTGGGCAAGGTGTTTATCACAAATCGGGACATTGGTTTTATAAGACCAGGGATGCCGGTGGATGTGCGCATTGACACATTTCCGTTTAGCGAGTTTGGGGATGTCAAGGGGAAGGTGGTGCAGATTGGTTCCGATGCGCTGCCGCCGGATGCGGTGTACAACTTTTTCCGGTTTCCAGCGACGATTCAACTGGAGCGCCCGTATTTGGTAGTGGATGGCCGCCAGGTGCCGTTGCAGTCGGGGATGAGCATATCGGCCAACATTCGCACTCGCCAGCGCACGGTGCTAAGCATCTTCACGGAGTTGTTCACCCGCCAAACCGAAAGCCTGCGGTATGTCCGCTAGGGGTTGCCACTTACCAGGGATTCCCGACCAGATTGAAGCCTGCCCAATAGTAAGGGTGAGCAAAATCAACGGTGTGCTGCACCAGGGTGGGGGGCAATGGTAAACGGTAGCCATCGCCCACTAATTGCTGATTCTGAATCCGCACCTGGCCCCGAATCATGGCGATTTGGGCTTGTCGCAGCGCTTCTGCCATCGGCAGGCTCTGGGCTGTTGGGAGCTGCCGGTACAATTCGTACATCAAGGCGAAAGTCGCCATATCCTCAACATACCAGAGGGAGCCAATGGCTCGCTTGGCGCCTAATCGCACCGCCATGCCCGTAAATCCCAGCTCTGCAAGGGGCGAGCCGATAGCCGTGCGACAAGCGCTCAAGACCACCAACTCGGCAGGATTCACCGGCAGACGGCGTTGCAAAGCCTCCAAGGATTGGGCGCCGTCAAAAAACTGGATGTAGTTGCGGACAGGGGAAAACTCGGCATGAGTGGCTAGGTGAAACGTAAAGCCCAGGTTGGACCGCCAGGCTTGGAGAAAGTTCTGCAGGGTAAATTCCTGATTCAGTTTTGTCTGCCCGCGTGTGAGTTGGGCCACCTGCTGAAGTTCGAGAGGAACAGCCGGTAAAGGTGGTTGCAGGCCGCCAAACTCACTGGCGCCCATAGCCAGGGTCGCCTGGATAGGCGAGCGGGCTACCAGGTCCCAGTTGACCAGGTTGATGCTGGGAATCTGGGCAAGGCGGTATTTTTCTATCAAGTGCTGCTGACCATCCCACAAGGCGCGGTAAGGAATCGTGCGCAAGGTTTCGTCCGCCACAATCACTAGGGTGTTGATGCCGGATTGCGCCAGTACCGGCTCGAGGGGAGCCACCAACCAGGAGTAGAGTTGTCGGGCCGGCCCCCGGTAGCTGGTGATGCGTCGTTGGCGCGGGTCTTTGATAGTGGCGACAAACGCATCCACAACTTGGGCTATCTGACCAGCCGACACATTCACAGTTTGGACAAATACAGTTTGTTGGGCGATGCCTTTGGGCAACACAGCGGCTACGGTCAGGGTCCCATCGCGGAGCCACCAGTACAATAGGGCGGTACGGCCTCTACCCTGGGCGGCGGCCTGCTCCAACAGTTCTTGGATTTGACTGACAGAGAAGGTGTTGACCGGTTCTAGACCCATCAGGCCAAACTGGGTCTGAAAGTTGAGGTCAGTTTGGGTCACTTGTTCCAGGGGAGTTAGTGATGGTGGAATGGGGAGTACGGGCGGGCGTTGAGTCTGAAGAAGCGTATCGCCTTCTGGCGTTGATTTGACCACTGGCTCAGCCGATGAATAGGGTGGCAGTAAGCTAGGGGGTGTCAACGTGGGGGATGTATTGTTGTAGCTCACCCCACCAATACTAAAACTGCCCGTCGGTATCGGTCCCCCGATACTATTCCCTGAGCCTCCCACTGTGTTACTACTGCCATTGACTGTGTTGTTATTCCCGAAAACCGCATTGTTGTTGCCATAGACAACATTATTGTTGCCTGTAACTGAGTTGGTACTTCCGTAGACACGATTGCCTGCTCCTGACACGAGGTTGCTTGGCCCTACCGCCACGTTATTATTCGTATTTTCAATCTGGGCAAGGGAGTTAAACTGTAAATTGACGGTAGGGGCGCTAATGAATAAATTGCCCCCATTGAGGGTTAAGGATTCCGTTGGCACTAAACTTACATTGGCGGTGCTGGTCGCTTGGATGGTGAAGTTCAGGTTGTTAGTATTGACAAAGCCCCGCTCAACTGTGATGGTGGTGGCATTTTGCAACGTCAAAGAGCGTCCGCTCGGGACACCGGTGAAATCCAGCGGGGAACCGACATAAGGGATTTTGATTTCATTGGTGGCGCTGATGGTAATGTTTCCCCCTTGCAGCAGCGTGACGAGGGCAGATGGGGTCAGGATGGATACCCCGCTGGGGACTTGGTAAATGCTCTCGATAATCCACAGATGCGATGGGTCAATTAACAAATTAGCCGCCTGCACCACGCCGGTAAAGTGTAAAACTTCCGTGCCTGACACTTCCACAAAGCCGCCGGGGTTTTCAATGGTGCCAGCAAAGGTGGTGTTTTTGGCAATTAATTCCACGACACCAGCCGAGCTACGAATCGTCGCTTGGTTATCCAATGTCAGTGTGTTTGTGGTCCTGTCGCCGACTTTGACGGTGTCGCCCCTGATGTGGGTATTGGCTAGGTGGATACTGCCACCTTGCATGGAGATGTGAGCACCAGTCAGATGACTATCACGCAGCTCTAGTTTGCCGCCATTGGTCAACAATTCCGGCAGTTGGTAGGGGCTTGTGGCCTGAGCGAGTTGGTCAGCTTTCACCTCGAAGCTGAGCAGATGGCCTTGGGTGCGGATTTCGACCAAGCCGTTGGCCCGACTGGTCAGGGTGAGGCCTTGGTTGGTGGTGATGTGGGCACCATTTACGGACAACCCAGCCGAACCAGCTAGGAGAGCGATGCCGCCCGGTGCGTGGAGGTGGGAACCCTCAACCCTGAGAGGGCTGTTGCCAAAATTCATCAAGGCCAGGGGGTTTCCCGTCAGGGTGTCGACGTGGGTAGTTGACATTTCGAACACACCGCCGGGGAATTGCACCTGGCGGGCGGTAGTGGCGATGAAAGCAGCCGGGACGTTGAGTTGCGCCTGGGGACCAAAGAGAATCCCTGCCGGGTTCATGAGGTACAGATTGCTGGGGCCACCGAGGACTTGAAGGAGGCCGTTGATGTAGGAAGCCGACCCGCCGTTGACCCGCGCCAGGATGTTACGGATGTCGGCTTGGGTCCAGAAGTTAGCGATTTCACCAGCGTGCACATTGAATTGTTCGAAGGAGTGGAAGAGGTTATGACCGCCGCGTTTGCCGCCACGGATGTGGATGGTGTGGCCGCTCCGTTCAACGTGAGTGCCAAAACCGTTGGGGGTGATTTGGGCGACCAGGGAATGACACGGAAGAATCGGTGAGAGTATCAGGATGATGTAAGTCAGGAGTCGAGTCTGCCAGGGGCGATAACCAGGACAGAGGGATGACATGTTTTTGGGAAAGTTCCGATATTGGGCTGTGACCATATAACTAGAATACTGGTAAGACTCGAAGATAGGCACCCATGCACCGGCGACGGCTTGCTTTGGCGGCCTGGGCGCTGTTGAGCTGCCTGGTAGGGACAGGGGTGGTTCAGGCTCCGCTGGGGGCGCAACAACCGGAGAGCCAGAGTTGGCAAGTTCTCGTGCGACAGGCCCTAGGCCTGACGCGAAAAGGTCAGTATCAAGCAGCCCGAGCACTGTACCAACGGGCCTTGCAGCTCATGGGGGCTGCGGAAGAGTTGCTCCAGCTACGGTCACTCGTCATGGTCTTGTCTCAGGTAAACGAAGCGCTGGCGCAGGGACGTTCAGCGGCAGCCCGCCAGTTGTGGGAGCAAGGCGTTCAACAGCTCAAGACCGCTGTGAAGCGACTGCAGCAGCTAGAGAAAGTACAGCCCAAGTTGCAAGAGGCTGGCAGACTGTACGAGCAGGTGAACCAGCTACTCCAGCAGGGGCGGTATGGGGAAGCACTGCCCCTGATGCAGCGAAGTGTAGCGATTGTGGAGCAAGCTTTGGGGCCAGCGCATCCGGAAGTGGCGGACAGTTTGCACCACTTGGCGAGCTTGTACCAGCTACAGGGGAATTATTGGGCGGCCGAGCCGTTGTTTCGGCGGAGTTTGGCGATTTTGGAGCAAGCTTTGGGGCCAGCGCATCCGGAAGTGGCGACCAGTTTGAACAACTTGGCGCTGTTGTACTGGGCGCAGGGGAACCTGCCGCAGAGCTTGCCCCTGCTGCAACGGGCAGCGGACATCGAAGAAGCCCACCTAGCTCGCAACCTGGTGGTCGGCGATGAGACCTACAAACGCCAATTCCTGGCAACTCAGGAGCTGGCTGAGAGCAGCGATGGCCTGGGGATGCCCCTGAGCGATTTGGCCTAGACTCGCTGCGGCTTGCCTGCGGGTTTCGTCATCGACGTGTGGGTCTTGCAGGAGCTGGATGAGAGCATCAATGGTCTGGGGATGCCCCTGAGCGATTTGGCCTAGACTCCATGCGGCTTGCCGGCGGGTTTCGTCATCGACGTGTGGGTCATGCAGGAGCTGGATGAGAGCAGCGATGGCCTGGGGATGCCCCTGAGCGATTTGGCATAGACTCCATGCGGCTTGCCAGCGGGTTTTGTTATCGACGCGTGGGTCTTGCAGGAGCTGGATGAGAGCATCAATGGTCTGGGGATGCCCCTGAGCGATTTGGCATAGACTCCATGCGGCTTGCCAGCGGGTTTTGTTATCGACGCGTGGGTCTTGCAGGAGCTGGATGAGATGGGACACCACACTGGCTGTATCAGCCTG
>JAVQXV010000225.1:0-4973 GCA_033577755.1 Anaerolineales bacterium | reverse complement strand
TGGCGAGAAACGGACTGTTTCAGGAGCAACGCGCTAATCACGACATTCGTGTCGAAAACAAAGCGCGGTTCATGCGGCATTCAGCAAAGTCTCCAAAATTTCAGGAGTTAAACCGCGCTCCTGGGCCTTTTGGCCGATCTCATCCATAACAACCTGAAGGGGACGTGAGGAGAGGATGAAATCACGTAACCAAAGGCTGAGCAGCAGTTGCACTTTGCTACGTAGTTCAGCAGGAGCCTCGCTATACAGTTTCGCTGTTTCTAAATCCAAAGGAATGGTAATCGTTGTGCTCATTTCACATCTCCAAATCCATCATACCACACCTGACGTTTGCGACGTTTGCAAAGAAACCCGGCGGCCAGCCCCGCTCTTCAGGCGGCAGGGCGGGATGTTTGTTGTTAAAGCTCAGATGCGTTCACGGTCAAACTGTCTCTTGACAACTGTATTTCATCGGTGGGCGGCCTATAGTGTTACGCGATTACTCTCGAATACGAACAAAATCGTCTTCCACGATCCACAATTTCTTTTCGAGCGTTGCTTCATTAAGCATCTGGATGACTCGGGCCATAATCTGCAACACGTATGGTTTGTCCTGCCGCCGCAAACGCAAGACCACCAGGCCGGGATAGTCTTGAGGGGGATAAGCCCGAATGTCGGCGAAATCCAGATCCAAAGTCATGAGCGCCCGACCTTCCTGTTGGCAGACCTGAGCGACAGCCGAATCGCTGCCACCGCTTAGCCCCTGCTCGCCAATCGTCGAGGCCTCATGCCCGGCCTGGCGAAGAGCCTCAGCAGCTTCGATCGGCAAGTTTTCATCTACCTTGAACTTCATGCCGCTTCGGGCAAGGCGACGATTCGCTCGCGGGTCAAATCAGCCGCATAGGCCACGGCTGCTCGAATTGCTTCCCGGGTCAGGGAAGGGTAGCTGAGCAGAATCTCTTCCGGGGAAAGCCCGGCGGCCAGGTTGTCCAGCACCACGGAGACCATGACGCGCGTTCCTGTAATGCAGGCTTGTCCATGACAGATATTGGGGTCAACCGTAATGTAGGGCCGCCAATTCATAAGTTTGCTCCTCGTTTTCACGGAGTCTAACATACAGGGTCAACGCCGCGCTTCATCGCTCCGGGGGTTAATTCTCTTCCCCCCACAGCGCCGCCTTGTCCTTCTGCCGCTGCTCTTTGCGCGTCGCCTCGTCCGCCCAGCCGAGGGCCTTGTACAGCTCCGGCCCGTACTCGCGCGTCTTCACGACGACGGGCATGGGCACGGCGTGGCCGAGGATGAGCGCCTGCTGTTTCGTATCCAGCCGGGCCAGCACCTGGCGCAGCTGCGACGCCCCGCTGACGCCGGAGAAGACGGCGCGGATGTCGGCCTCGTTGTCGAGCAGGCAGGTGACGCGCGTGCCGATCTGGCTCATCACTTCCTCGTCAATGCCGCTCGGGCGCTGGTCTACGATGAGGAGAGTGACGTTGTACTTGCGCAGCTCGCGCGCGATGGTGCCGAAGATGGTGTGCTGGGCAATCTCCGGGTCGAGGAACTTGTGGGCCTCTTCGATGGTGATGACGAGCGGGCGCGGCTCCTGCGCGGCTTTGCCGGCGGCCTTGTTCTTCTCCTCCACGTAGCGGGCATGGATGCGGCGCGTCAGGTAGTTGGCCACCAGCACATAGGCGGCCAGCGTGTTGCCGTACACGCCGAACTCCAGCACCACGTGCTTGCCGCGGTTGAGCAGGTTGAAAATCTCCTCGACCATGTCCTGCGGCGGCGGCGTCTCGCGCAGGAAGTCGAAGCGGCGGAACAGCTCGAACTTGCGCTGGATGGCGCGCAGCGTGCCGCTCTGAATCTTCTCCTCGTCCTCCAGCGCGTCCACGGCGGCGGTGTCGTGCTCGTCCAGCAGCTGCGCCACCCAGTCCCGGCCCAGCTTGCGCCGCAGGTAAAAGAGCGCGCCCACCTGCACCTCGCTCAGGCCGAGGATGCCGGCCAGCATCTCCACGTCCTCCGGCTCGATCTGGTCGAGGCCGATTTGCAGCACGCCGTCCACGGTGCCGCCGCGCGCGCGCGAGGTCTGCGGGTCGAGCGTGATGACGTGCACGCGCCCGTCGCCGAACAACTGGCGCAGCCCCTTGTACTCGCGCCCGTGCTCGTCGCGCACCGCCCAGCCGTAATCGTTGTGCATGTCGAAGATCAGGTTGACGGCGACGTTGGCTCGGACGATGCCGGCCAGGATGGTGCGGGTGATGAAGCTCTTGCCCGTGCCGCTCTTGCCGAACACGCCGGACGAGCGCTCGACGAAGCGTTTGAGGTCGAGATTGACCTTGATGTTCTCCATATCGAGCGGCTCACCGATGTGCCAATGCGTCTCGTCCTCGCCGCCGAAGATGCGGGCCACGTCCTCGGGCGTGGCTTCGTACACGGGCGAGAAGTGCGCGGGCACGGTCTTGACCGGCTTGGGCGCATCGGCCCCGTCCTCCAGCACCAGCATCGGCGCGACCTCCAGCCGGCCGAACGCCAGCTCGGTGGCGTAGATGTGGCGGGCGAAGTCGTCGTCCGCGTCCGGCGGCGCGTTGAGCAGGTCGGGGTTGGCATGGCCCAGGGCGATGTCGGTGACGATGGAGAAGAAGCGGCGGCGCGAGGCGCCCTCCACCACCACGTACTTGCCCACCGCCAGCTCTTCGATGACGGCGCCGGGCGGCACGCCGCGCTCCACATCGCCGGCCTCCAGCTTGACCGTCAGCCCCTCCGAGAGCGAGCCGCCGACGACCACGCCCAAGCGCCGGCGGAACAACGCCCGACCCAACTCATCCAGATTGCCTCGATAGCTCATAGCTGTTGTTTCACCACAGACTGCACTGAAAGAAGCTCATCTGAACCGCGAAGACGCCAAGAACGCGAAGGAAAACGAGAGCGAATCCTCTGCGCCCTCTGCGGTGTGTTTTTCAGTGTACTCATTACAGAGAACACCGAGAGCACAGAGCTTTCCTCAAGTCAACGCCCTCAGTGTTTCAGCGTTCCATTGACTCACCACAGAGAACGCCAAGCGCGCAGAGCCTTCCTCAAATCAGCGTCCTCAGCGTCCTCAGCGCCCTCAGTGTTTCAGCGATTTAGTTGGATGCGACTCAGAACTCGCTCCAATCGGGGCAGGTCGCGACTGAGCAGCTTCGCCAGCTCGCGTCCCGCCCTCCGCAGATAGCGCTCGCGCTCGGCCAATGGGCGCACTGCGGCGGCGCGTTGCACGGCCACGGCCAGCAGCTCCTCCGCTGGGGCCTCGGCGGATTCGGCGATCAGGCGCAGGTAGTCGCCGCGCTCGGTGAAGGCGCGCACCTCGTCGTCGGTGCAAGTGCGGATGGTGTCCAGCGTGAGCGGTGGTTGCGGCGGCAGTCCGTGGATGAAGCCCGCGCCGTTCTTGTAGCCGACGGCGAGGACGCTGACTTCGATCGGCACGTTGCGGTTGTTGCGTTGGTCGAGGATGACTTCCTCCGGCAGGTCGGCGGTGGCCATCGGGCGCACAAAGCCATCGTCGGAGATTGCCAGGTCATAAACCAGTCCGATGACTTCGGTCTGGCCGCGCTGCGCAGGCGCCTTGACGAAATCGCCGAAGCACGGCGCGTCGGCCTCCGGTATCTTGCAGCCAAAGACGTAGCCGGTGGTGGAGCTTCTCAGCAGTCTTCCGAGGGTCAGTTCCGCCATAAATTTTCTGCTCCGGTTGTCTGAACGAGGAAATCATTGGGGCGTTGAGACATTTTCACGGATACCATCGCTTGCCGGTCGCCGTCCAGGCCTTGCCCTGCGCCTTCTGGGAAACGGACGGGGTCAGGCCGCGCCGCACCAGCGCGCCGGTCACCATCTGCTCGAACTCGCGCCGCTCGGCCACGGTGACTACGGCCAGCTCGTGCGCGCGCATCAGCACGTAGGGGAAGCCGTCGGTGATGCGGCACTGCTCCACGATGGCGGCGTGCACCAGATTCAGCCTGGCGATGTCCCGCGCCACCCACTCCGGCACTTCGATGCGCAACAGTGAGTCCTTGCCGGGCCGCCCGGCGTTGAGATAGAAGAAGTGGATGGAGTGGCCGGCTTTCTGGTAATGGTCGAGGTTGGCCGGTGAGCCGCTCTCGAAGATAGCGCTGCGCTCGCCCGGCTGGAGAAAATCGAACAGTTGAAAATCGGTCACCTGCCGGAAGGCCGCGCTGGACTGGAACAGCTCGGCGTGGCGGTCAATTTCATCGCGCGCCAGCGTGCTGAGGTGCAGCAGGCGCGCCACGCCGGCGGAACGCGGGCGCGCCACCACGCCGGCCACCGCAGCGCCGCAGGCCTTCAGCCTGTCCAAGGACTTCAGATACGGTCCGAGCGCTTCGGCAATTTGTTCGCGGCTCGGCGCCTGCAGAGAGTAGTACAGCAGCAGGCCGTTATCCAGCAAAGCGACCGTGGGGACTGAGCGGTCGGCTTCAGCCAGTTGCGCCAGCTCGGCCAGTTCGCGCTGGTCGCGCTTCATGTCAATCTGCTGAACGGGGATCTGGCCGCCGTCCTCTTCATACAGGTCGGCGTCCTGGAAGAACACTTCGGGCTTCGAGCGCGTGCGCGGCGCTTCGCCGGAGCCATGGCCGAAGACGATGCTGCCGATGTTGATGAGGTAATACAGAGCCACACCGTGCCGATCGGGATAAATCTGCGAGCCGTCGGCAGCAAGGATGTTGACGCGCGCGGGGAGGGGCGGTGGCGGGTAGGCGGCGTCCACGGCTTCGGCCGTGGGGATGGCGCCGGCCCAGCGCGCGCGGAGCGCAGCCTGAATGTTCGCCCGGAGCTCCTCGCCGGCGACGCCGATCGTCTTGAGCAAAGCCCGGATGGCGGGCAGGCGCCGGTCAAGGTCGGCCAAGCGTTGGGCGGCGTTTGCGCTCAAATCGTCAACGGCTTGCGCAAGGGTGTGCAGTTCCAGCGCCATGCCGGGATTGTAGCACGAGTGTTCGGCTTATCCAATTGCCAAC
>JAVQXV010000224.1:0-4978 GCA_033577755.1 Anaerolineales bacterium | reverse complement strand
GCGCTGCCCGCCGCCAACCTCAAGCGCTTTCGCGGCATCCTCAACTCCACTACAAACCTCATCCTGACCGAAATGGAACGCGGCCTGAGCTTTGACGAGGCAGTGAAGAAGGCACAAGACCTGGGCATCGCCGAGACCGACCCGAGCGCGGACGTGGACGGCTGGGACGCGGCAGTGAAGGTCGCGGCGCTGGTGACGGTGCTGATGGACGTGCCGGTGACGCCGCAGGCCGTGAACCCGACGGGCATCCGCGCGCTCACCGGCGAGCAGGTGCGGGCGGCGCGCGCCGCAGGCCGGCCCTTCAAGCTGGTCTGCCAGGCCGAGAAGGTCAACGGCACGGTCCGCGCCAGCGTGGGGCCGCAGCAGGTTGAGACCGGTGACCCGCTGGCGAACGTCAACGGCGCCAGCTCCATCATCATCTTCGAGCTGGACACGCTCTACGGACTGGCGCTCAGCGAGATCAACCCGGACGCCGTAACCACCGCCTATGGCCCGCTGGCGGATTTCATTACGATTGCGCGTTCTGAAGGCTAAACGTATTCCGTATTCCGTATTCCGTATTCCGTATTTCGTATTTCGCGTTCCGTTACGCAATACGCAATACGCAATACGTGATACGCAATACGCAACACGCAACACGAACTCTGTTCTGATGACCTCCCCCCTTACCCCTCTCCCCGTGGCCATCATCGTCGGCGCGTCGTCCGGCATCGGCGAGGCATTGGCGCGCGAGTTCGCCCGGCGCGGCTACCGGCTGGCGCTGCTGGCCCGGCGCGCCGAGGCGCTGAACGCACTGGCTGCCGAAATCAACGCGCAGCACGGCGCAGACCGCGCCCGCGCCTATCCGCACGATGTGACCGATTACGCCGCAGCGCCAACGCTCTTTCAAAAAATACTCGCCGATTTTGGCCGGCTCGACGTGCTCATTTACAACGCCGGCGTGCTCATCCCGGTCGGCCCGGACGAGTACAACTTCGAGAAAGACCGGCAGATGCTGGAAGTCAACACGCTCGGCGCGCTGGCCTGGCTCAACCTGGGGGCACAGGTCTTCGAGCGGCAGCGCAGCGGGAGCCTGGTCGGCATCTCGTCGGTGGCGGGCGACCGCGGGCGGGTGGGCGCGCCGGCGTACAACGCTAGCAAGGCCGCGCTCAACACGTTCCTCGAGGCGCTGCGCAACCGGCTGACGCGCCGCGGTGTGCACGTCCTCACCGTTAAGCCGGGCTTTGTGGCAACGGACATGCTCAAACACTCACCCCGCACCTTCTGGGTGATCTCGCCCGAACAGGCGGCGCGCGACATCGCCGAGGCCGTGCGCAAGCGCAAACAGGTCATCTACACGCCCGCACGTTGGGGGCTGCTCATGTTCATCGTTCGCCACATCCCGTCGGTGATTTTCCGCCGCCTTACGTTCTAAGCGGATGGAACAGATGGCAGCGGATATAACGGATGGCTTCACTAAGGAAAGAGGGTACGGTTACCCAAACACTTCGCGACGGCCTTTTCTGCGCTGATATGGTTTGCGTGCACGCTTTGTGAAGTGTGCACGCAAAACCTGTCAGCCGCACCCTAGGAAGAAAAAAGAAAGTTATGTCGTGCTACTTTGGCGATACATCCCTTTTTTCATTCGCCGGGGCGCGTCCGCGACTCATGATGCCTGAGCGGACGCTGAGCGAAGCCGAAGCGGCAGTCGAAGGGGCGGCACGTTCCCTGACAACCTTTGCGTGCACACCTTTGTGAACGGTGGATTTGCGCCAAAAAAGTTCGAGGATATACTCTGCGACATTTCATGCCCTTCTCGAACAACCCACCACCCATCTAAGGAGAAACTCAATCCAATGTCTCGCCAAACCGCATTGATTATCACGGCAATCACCGCTCTGTTATGCGGATGCCCCGGCCTCGGCGCCTGCTTATGGGGTGCTGCCTTCGGCATCGGAGGTGCCTTCGGCAACGCTAGCTTCACCATCGGCAGCGAAACTTCGCAACTCGATCCGATGACAAGCCTGCTCATAGGCGGGGGCGTGATATGCTTGGGCTTGCTTCTGATTCTCATTCCCGTCGCTGTCGGATTCTTCACTTTGCGCCAAAAGCCGGGCACCACCGCATAAATAGGCCGTAGCCCGCAGTGGCGAACCCTTTGCGCTCTTCGCGGCTTCACAATGAGATCGTAGTTTTGCAGTGGAGTCACACCCGGCTCTGCCGGAAAAAAGTCCATCTGAACTGCGAAGACGTCATGCCTGTTCGTCCCATTGAGGCGCGCCTTTCCCGCCAAGGCCAGCAGAGCCAAGAGAAAGTATCTCTGCGCGCTCTACGTCCTCTGCGGTAAATCAAAGATGAACACGTTGCCCCCTCTCGTTGGAGGGGGCGACGCCGTTTTTTCTACGGCAGCCGACTACTAGCCCGCCGTGTTGCCTCGCGCCGTGTAAAAGCCTCTCAGCGCCCCGGCAGGTTGACCCGCCAGCCGGGCAGGATGAGATTGGGATCGCGAATCTGTGGGTTGGCCACAATGAGCACATTCAGCGGAATGCCGGTCTGCTGCGCAATGTAGGTCATCGTGTCACAGCGATCTACCAGCCAGTACGTGCCCATATCCTCGCCATGGATGGTCGGGTCGTTGTAATCGCAAATGACGCTCGGCACGGGCGTGGCCACTACGGCCTGCACGTGCACATTGACCGGCGCCGACGTGGCCACGACCTGACCGTTGGCGTCCAGCACGCTCACGGCCACAGCATAGTCGCCGGCGCGCGCAAAGTTTGCGTTGATCGTCCAGCGGCCATCCGCGCCTACAGTCGTTTCACCGATGAGTCGGCCGTTGATAATAAGCTGCACGCGCGAACCGGGCGCGCTCCTTCCGGTGAACGTGGCCGGGCCGGGGCGATAGGAGGCCGTCGGCGGATCAAGCGAGAGGGCGGTCACCGTTAGGTCGGTGGCGGGGCTGGAAGCGGCCACCTGCCCGCTTGCATCCAGGGCATTGACGACGACGGGAATGACGCCTGCCTTGGGCAGAGTCACCTGAAAGCTCCATTTGCCGTCCGCGCCGACTATGGCCTCGCCGACCGGCTGCCCGCCGATGACGACTTGCACCTTCGCGCCGGGCGTCCCCGCACCGGTCAACGTGACCGGGCCGACGAACAGCGTGCCGACAGGTATATCCAACGTGGGCGCGCTTACGGCAGCTGTGGCAAGCGTAACGTTCAAAGGCTCTGACATTGCAGCAATTACACCTTTTGAGTCGAGCGCTTGCGCCGCGAGACGATAGCTACCGGCGGCCAGCATAGTCGGGAAGCTCCACTTGCCGTCCGTGCCGACGGTCACCTCGCCGATCACCTTCCCATCTAGCAGGATTTGCACCTTCAAGCCGGGCGTGCCCGTGCCCGTCAGCGTGATGGGGCCGGCAACCGCGCCGGAAGGCAACGGGTCAAGCATGGGGACTGCGAACGCCTCTTTCACTTCGAAGCTGAGTTCAGGAGCAGAGGCTGCAACGCCGCCCGCCGCATCCAGCGTATTGACGACAACGGTATGAGTACCGGCAGTGAGCGTAATCGGGAAGCTCCACCTGCCGTCCGCGCCAACGGTCGCTTCGCCGGCTACCTTCCCGTCTATCACAATCTGCATCTTCGAACCGGACGCACCTGTGCCCATCAGCGTAAGAGGGCCGGCCTTCAATTCGGCTGCGGGAGTCTCAATCGTCGGCAATGTAACCGCAGGCGCGGCCGTAGGCGTGGATGCGGGCGGGGTGTTCGTCGGCGATACGCGCGTAGGCGTCGCAGCGGGCGGGGATACTGCCGGCGTGGACGAGGGCCGCAAAAACACAGAGACGATCAGATAGAGTGCAATGAGGATAAGCAAACCGATAAGCCGGCCCAACAGATTGTTGTCCCGACGATCGGTCTCATTCACCGATGTGGTCATTTGCCTTCTTCCTCGGCCTGAAAGCGCATCGCGCCGCACTTACTTGGACTGCTCGGCGACGAACTCGCGCGCCTGCCGCCGCCAGAATTCGGGGTCAACGGCCTGCCAGCTTTTGGCGCGGACAATCTCGAAGATGCGCTCGTTGGACGTCTCGGCCAGCTGTGCAAAGGTGGTAATGCCGGCGTTCTTCAGCCTCCGCTCGAACATCGGGCCGATGCCGTTAATGCGAGTCAGGGGATCGCCGATGGTGGCAGCAGCCGACCAGGCGCCTTTCTGTTTCTGTGCTGCGAATTCACGGGCCTGTCGCTTCCAGAACGAAGCATCCACTGCTTGCCACTTCTTGGCCTGAACAATTTCAAGGATGCGCTCTTCAGGTGTCTCGGCCAGTTGCGCAAAGGTGGTGATGCCGGCTTCCTTCAGGCGTTTTTGAAAGACGGGACCGATGCCGTTGATAAGGATAAGCTCATCGCCTGCTGCGGCGTCTGTGGCCGGCACATCCATCGCCGGCGTAACCTGCGTGGGCGCGGCGACAGTCTCGGTCAGCAACTCTTCTTCCATCTCGGCAACGGCGCTGCGAGCTTCGATGACTTCGGCGCGCAGGCGGGCCAGCTCGGCCTCAGCCCGATGCAGCGCATAGACCCGATTGGCAAGCCGCGCGCGCAACTCGGCGACCTCCCGTTCGGCCTTTTCGTCCCGACTCGCTTCACCGACTATGGCGCTGCGCGACTCAAGGGCTGCATAATCGGCGCGCAGTTGAGCTAACTCATGCTCAAGACGGGCGATCTGTTCGGACTTCTGCGCATCCGTCTGGCGCAAGTCGGATAACTCAGAGCGGGCAGCGGCGAGTTCATTTTCCAGCGCACGCACCTGCTCTTCGGCAAAGTTGGCACGGTTGAGCTGAAGGGCCAGTTGCTCACGCACGGCTGCCAGTTCGGTCTGCGCAGCCCGGGCACCTTCTACACTCAAACGCCACTCGTTCGATTCATTATCGTAACGGGCGCGAATTTCGGCCAGCTCGGTCTCGGCACCTTCGGCCCGCCGACGCCAGTCGTTCAGCTCGGCA
>JAVQXV010000223.1:0-4990 GCA_033577755.1 Anaerolineales bacterium | reverse complement strand
AGCCCGCCGAAGGACGAAGGGGTGGCACGTTCCCTGACAACCTTTGCGTGCACACCTCGGTTCAAAATTCGTTGACAATGGGCTTTTCCCCTGTTACCATCCTATGCGCTCTGCCTGAATGAACTCTCTCAGCCCTTGAACCCCGGCCGTCCGGCGTCTTCGGCCGACGGCGCCGTGCGGTGCTCCGGGCTTGATCCCATTGGAGGCTGCGTCACGTTTATGAAAGAGTATGGAACCGAAGCCATCCGCAACGTCGCTTTGGTAGGCCATAGTGGCTCGGGCAAAACGTCGCTGACCGAAGCGTTCCTGCTCAACACCGGCGTCACCACGCGACTGGGTAAGGTCGAGGACGGTACGACCGTATCCGACTTCGATGAGGAGGAACGTCGCCGCCGCATCTCGCTTTCCACCTCCGTGATCCCGCTCGAATATCACGACCATAAAATCAACTTGCTCGATACGCCGGGCTTCACCGATTTCGTCGGCGAGGTCAAATCGGCGCTGCACGTGGTGGAGGGTGCGCTGGTCGTGGTGGATGCCGTCGCCGGCGTCGAAGTCGGCACCGAGCTGGTCTGGAGCTATTGTGATGAGTATCGCCTACCGCGCTTCGTGGTCATCAACAAACTCGACCGGGAAAACGCAAGTTTTCAGCGCACCCTAAGTCAGGTTCAGGAGCATTTCAAGGCCAAGCTCATCCCTGTCCAATTGCCCCTCGGCGAGCAGGCCAACTTCAAGGGCGTTATCGGCCTGCTTTCTATGAAGGCGCGCCTGAGCAGGGGCGACCAGCTGGCCGACATCCCTGCCGAGTACGTAGAGGCGGCCCGGGCGGCACGCATCGCGCTGATGGAGGCCGCCGCCGAAGGTGACGATGCGCTGCTCGAGAAATACCTGAACGGCGAGGAATTGACGCCGGATGAGATCGTGCGTGGCTTCCACAATGCCGTCAAAGCCGGCCTGTTCGTGCCGGTGTTCGTCACCTCGGGCACGGCCAACATCGGTACCCTACCACTGCTGGACTCCATCCTGCGCTACCTGCCCGCGCCCAACGAGCATGCTCGCAAGGTGCGCGTCAAGGACGGTGAACAGGAGCTGACCGGCCAGGACTCCGGCCCGCTATGCGCCTACGTCTGGAAGACCACCGCCGATCCGTTTGTCGGCAGGCTGACCTACGTGCGCATCTTCTCCGGCCAGCTCGTCAGTGATGGCCGGGTGTGGAACCAGCAGAAAGGCGTGGAAGAACGCACCGGCCACACGAACGTGGCGCGCGGCAAGGAGCTGATTGCGGTCAAGAGCCTGCACGCCGGCGATATCGGCGTGCTCGCCAAGCTGAGCGCCACGCAGACCGGTGACTCGCTCGGCGACAAGGCCAACCCGGTGACGGTGGACCCGCCCACGTTCCCGCGCGCGCTGTACGCCGTGGCCCTGGCCCCCAAGACGCAGGCCGACTCCACCAAGATCAGCCCCACGCTTACCAAGCTGTGCGAGGAGGACCCGACGCTGCGCTGGCGCCAGGAGCCGGCTACCAAGCAGACCCTGCTGGAGGGCATGGGCGATCAGCACATTGACGTGGCCATCCGCCGCGCCGAATCCAAGTTCGGTCTGAGCTTGACGGTCGAACCGCCCAAAGTGCCGTACCGCGAGTCCATCACGCGCAAGGCCGAAGGCCATCACCGCCATAAGAAGCAGACCGGCGGCGCCGGCCAGTTCGGCGAAGTCTTTCTGCGCATTGAGCCGCTGCGCAACGGCGCAGAGTACGAGTTCGGCGATGAGCTGGTGGGTATGAACCTCTCGCGCAGTTATCTGCCGCCGATTGACAAGGGCATCCGTTCCGTGATGGAGACCGGCGTCATCGCCGGCTATCCGGTGACCGGCGTTAAGGTCATCGTCTATGACGGTAAGGAGCACCCGGTGGACTCCAAGCCCATCGCCTTTGAGACCGCCGGGCGTGAGGCCTTCAAGAAAGCCGTCGAGGCGGCCAACCCGGTGCTGCTCGAGCCGATTATGCGCCTGCGGGTAACCGTACCGGAGGCCAACATGGGCGATGTGCTCGGCGACCTGAACACGCGCCGGGCACGGGTGCAAGGCATGACCACCGAAGGCGGCAAGGGCGTGATCGAAGCGGAAGTGCCGCTGGCCGAAGTGCAGCGCTACGTTACCGACCTGCGCTCCCTCACCGGCGGGCGCGGCGTCTTTAGCCTGGAATTCGAGCGCTACGACATAGTGCCGGCGCACATTGCCCAACCCATCATCGCTGCCTACAAGAAGGAGAAGTCGGCGGAGAGCGAAGAGTAGAGCTTTCCTGCAAGAGTCCGTGTCCGTCCTATCGGTGCACGCCTTTCCCGCCGAACCCGGCAGGCCGGAAAGATAAAGACCTCGCCTAGAGGGCGAGGTCTTTTCTTGTCTGCTGAACTATGGCCTTTCGCCCAGCACCACACGCACGTCGAGCTGCTGGCCCTGGCGGATGACGGTCAGCGTGACCGTTTGGCCGGGGCGCGTGCGGTTGATGAGGTAACTCATCAAATCTTCAAAGTCTTTCACCGGCTGACCGTCAATGGCAATAATCAGATCGCCATCGCCGGCCAGGGTGCGACCGCCCGAATCGCCGCGTAACCCGGCCCGTTCTGAAGGGCCGCCCGCCGTCACTTCCACCACGTATGCGCCCGTCGTCTGCGGCAGGTTCAGCTCTTCAATCAACGACAGCGGCAGCTCCGAGCGTGCGCTGATGCCGAGGAAGGGATAGACGAAGCGCCCATCGCGGATGAGGTACGGCACGATCTGGCGCACGGTGTTCGAAGCGATGGCATAGCCGACGCCGGAGTTGACGCCGCTCTCGGTGCTGATGGCGCGGTTGACGCCGATGACCTCGCCGGCGAGGTTGAGCAGCGGCCCACCGGAGTTGCCGGGATTGATGGGCGCGTCCGTCTGGATGATGTCCGGTGCGGAGAACTGTCGCCCGCTGCTGATATCGGGCGCGAGCAGCCGACCCAAGCCGGAGATGACGCCGACGGTCATCGTGCCGGCGCGGCCAAAGGGGTTACCGATGGCAATGGCGCGCTGACCCACCTTCACCAAATCGGAGTCGCCCAGCGGTAGCGGCTGGACACCCTCCGGCAGGCGATCCACCTTCACCACCGCCAGATCGGAGTCAATATCTACGCCCACGACCGTGCCGCGCACCTTCAGACCAGAGGCAAAATCCACCTCAATCAGCGTCGCGCCCTCCACCACATGTTGATTGGTAACGATGTGGCCCTCGGTATCGTACAAGAATCCGGAACCCTGGCCGATATCGTTATTCTGAGTGGTCACTCTCAATGAAACCACTGCCGGATTGGCGCGCTCGTACAGCGCGATGAGCGCTTCTTCTTCGGATGAGGTGATGGTGACCGGCGGTGGGGCCGGCGCAGGAGCGGTAATGATTACAGGCGCCGGCGGCGTGATGATCAGCGGCGCAACGGTGGGCAGGGGCGCCGGCGGCGTCCCATTCAGCGTACAGGCCAGACCGGTGAGAAGCAACGCAATCACGATAACGGAGATTCGTAAAGAAGCAGACATGACAACTTCTCCGATGCGAAACCGGACGCGACGACTCACCACATTACGCAAACTTTAGCGCGTTCGGATAAATTGCAGGTGAGTCTTTGCCTACTTCTTGCGGAGCGCGGCCAGCTCTTTGAACAGCTGGCGTTCCCGTTCGCTAAGGTGGGTGGGGATTTTGACCAGCACCCGCGCATACAGGTCGCCGTGCGATTGCGGGTCGCGCAATTTGGGCATGCCGCGCCCGCTCAGGCGAAAGACCTTGCCGGACTGCGTCTCCGGCGGGATGGTGAGCATCACATCACCGCCAAGCGTATGCACCTTGACCTCACCACCGAGCACGGCGGTGTATAGGTCTACCATCAAGTCCATGCGCAAGTCGTCGCCGTCGCGCTGGAAGGTCCCATGCGGCAAGACGTTGACGACCAGGTACAGGTCGCCGGGCGGGTCGCCGGGCGCGCCTTCGCCTGCGATGCGGACACGGGTGCCGGTCTTCACGCCGCGCGGGATGTCCACCTTGCGTTCCTGCGCGCCCTTTTGCAGGGTGCGCGTAGTGCCGTGATAGGCCTCTTCCAGCGTCACATCCACCGGCTGCTCGATGTCCTCGCCGCGCATCCGCACCCGGGTGCGGTACTGCGTGCCGGCGCCGCCGAAGTCCCCGGCCTCGCCGAAGAGCATGTTGAAGAAATCGGAGAAAGTGTTGCCGCCCATTCCTGCCCGCCCGAACAAGTCGTTCAGGTCGCGGTACTCGACGCGCGTCCCGCCACCCATCCACGGGCTCCAATCGAAGCCGCCGCCGGGCCGCCCGGCGCGCTCCCATTGAGTATAGCTTGCGCCCAGCTGGTCGTAGCGTGCGCGCTTTTTGGGATCGCTGAGCACCTCGTAGGCCTCGTTGATGTCCTTGAACTTCTCCTCGGCGGCCTTATTGCCCGGGTTCTTGTCCGGATGGTACTTCTGCGCCAGCTTGCGGTAGGCGGCTTTGATTTCCTTCTCCGTCGCCGTCTTGCTTACACCTAGAATTTTGTAGTAGTCCTTGTAGTCCATAGCACGGAGGATTTTAGCCGAAAAAACATCGGATGCGCATTAGACGCCGGCGGGCGTGGGTGGGCGCTTCGTCGGCGCGCTTTCCGGCGGCGCCTTTGACGTGTGCACGCAAAACCTGTCCGCCGCACCCTGACCCTTCGGCTTCGCTCCGCTGAGCGCGCTCAGGGGAGCGGCGGGCGTCCGGCGATTACCGCTTCGGCTTCGCTCAGCGTCCGCTCAGGATGCCCGCCGCGCAGGCCATCCTGAGCGTGGCTTCGCCGAGCGAAGCCCGCCGAAGGGCGAAGGGGCGGCCAGTTCCCTGACAACCTTTGCGTGCACACCCTTTGACGCCGGTGTTTCCTCCAAACCCCTAACCGTGCTATAGTTCGGCTCATGCCCACGCAGTCCGAGAAAATCCTGGTCGCAGAAG
>JAVQXV010000222.1:0-4993 GCA_033577755.1 Anaerolineales bacterium | reverse complement strand
CCCCTGCACGCCTTGGCGCAGCACTTCGTCGGCCACGCGCAGGGCGACGTCGAAGCGCGTCTGGCGGCCTAGCAGCGGCAGCAACCTGTCGTTGGGCACGACGATGAGCGTGTCCACGTGCGGGCGCAGCGCTTTCAGCCCCCACTCGGCATTTTGCTGTCGGCGGATGGCCTCAAAGGAGAACGGGATGGTGACGATGGCGATGGTGAGCGCACCGAGGGCTTTCGCTTCTTCCGCAGCGATGATGATGGCGCCGGTCCCGGTGCCGCCGCCCATGCCGGCGGTGAGAAAGACCAGGTCTGCGCCGGCCAGCGCCGCGCGAATCTCGGCCCGGCTTTCGTTGGCGGCCAGCGCGCCGATCTCCGGCCTCCCGCCTGCGCCCAGCCCACGTGTGGTGCTCGGCCCCAACTGCAGTTTGGTCTGCGCTAAGCTCAGGCGCAGAGCCTGCGCGTCGGTGTTGGCGGCAAGGAACTCCACGCCGTCCAGGCCAAGCTCAATCATGCGGTTGACGGCGTTGCTACCGCCACCGCCGAGGCCGAAGACTTTGATCCGGGTGGGCTGGGTGTTCATAGGACTCTGGCTCCTTCTGTCGGGCGGGTTTGACCACGTTGCCAACGGAAGTGCAAAGTCCATGCCAACAACCGCCGGTTCTTCGAACGAACGGACGTGCTTTTCCGCATCGAATTGCGCGAATTTCTCGAATGACCCTATTGCCAAACCACTCGCCCACCGCCAAGACATGAAAAGCGCGAAGGCTTCGCTCTTGTTTTCCTTCACGTTCCGGGCGTTTTCGTGGTTCAAATGAGCTTTTCGGTGAAGCCCGAAATATTTCGGCTGTCATTCGCGTTCATTCGCGAAATTCGGTGCCGGAGCCGGAGCATGGTGGAAAACCCTTTTGTCATCGGTCAGGCCTATGCTGTCGGGATGATGCGCTCGACTTCGCAGCCGGAGCGACGCAGGCGGTTCTCGATTTCGACGCTCAGGCTCTGTTCGTTGCCGAAGAGGGTCACGCGCTGAGCCTGCTGCGCCTCGTCCACCGAGAAGCCGCAAGCCGGGCGGTGCGCCTTCACATAGTCCAGCGCCGCGCGCCAGTGCCACTCGGAGACGCCCCATTCGAACGTAGGAAGTAGCAAGTAGTGAGTAATGGGCTTCACGCCGGCGACATCTTTTTTCAGCAGGTTGAGCTTGGGGATGGGGCGCGATTTGGGTGGGCGGCTGGCGAAGCGCCTGACCGTTTCGACCGCAGCCAGCATTTTGCCATCGGCCTGATACCACGCTTCGCGCGCGAAGGGGCTGGCCTCCGGTGCAGCCAACAGCCATAGGTTGACGTTGAGCAGGTTAGTCGGCAATTTGCCCTCGGCCAGCAGCGTGAGGATTTCTTGCACCGCCGCTGCGTGCTCGACCTCACCGGCCGTCTCGCCCTCGCCCAGGCGCGGCCCGCCGGCCAGGCAGAGCAACGGGCGCGGCTCGCCGGCGCGCGCGGTGATGATTTCGTTGTACCAGTCGAACAAATGAAAGCCGCGCTGATCCTGCATGCCCGGCGGCGTGGCGTAGGGCCGCGCGTTGGGCCACGCCTTCAATCCACCGGCGCCCCAGCTCACCGGCCTACCGAACGTCCACAGGTTCACGGCGAAGGTCAGCCGCTTGAGCAGGTCGCCGCGTCCGCGCCGATACAGACCGGCCAGCGCCGCCTCTAGAAAAGCCGTGTCCCAGTAATCGCCGCCCGCCCTGAGTGCAGGGAAGACCGGCTCCAGCCCCGCGTTGAGTTGCGCCTCCCACACCGGCAATGCGCGATTAAGAAAGCGGTCTACCAGCCCACTCTTAGCCCATTCGGTCTGTGGCCAGGAGGCGCGCACGTTCGGCTCGGAGAAGACGACGACGTAGCGCACGCCCCAGCGCGCATAGGTCTCGAACAAAGCCATGGCCTGCGCGGCATCGGTGTTGCGCCCGGGCGTCGCCGGGATGTGAATGACCGGCTCAATCTCTGCCTGCTTGAGGCCGATGAGGAACGGCTCCGGCACGGCGCGCCGCGGTGAGCCGATGAGGGTGAGCCAGCGCGCGCCGAGCGCCTTCAGCTCGGGCAGCCAGGCCTGTAAATCGGTAGCGCGGTAGTGGGTGTCGTCGGGGAAGTAGTGGAAGCCGAGTTGAGTCATAAGGTGTTTGGGTACGCAATACGAAATACGAAATACGTATTGCGTATTCCGTATTCCGTATTCCGTATTGCGTATTGCGTATTGCGTAGCTCCTTTATCAGCGAGAGACGGCCACTTTGGTGATGGTTCCTTTTTCGTCGAAGGTGACGCGGGCAAAGTGCGAGTGCTTGCGAGCCTTGGCCTGAATGGTTTTGGCGAAGGTGACGACGGTCGCGCCGCTCGATGTACTTTTGGCCTGACCGTTCACAGGCACGGTGCGCGCGCGAGCGGCGAACAGCTCGGCGCCCTCCAGGCCGGGCACGTAGCGGGCGACCAGTGCCTTGAGATGCGCCACGCTCTCCGGCGTCAGCGCGGATTCGAGCGGCGTGGTGCGCGCGGCCTGTGGTCTGAATCGGTTGGGCGCGCCGGTTGCACGCAGCATACGGCGCTTGGCCTCCTTCGCCGCGCTCGGCCCTTGCGGCACGGGCACGGCCAGCGGGTCGCCGTAGAGCACGAAGGAGATCAACGTCTTCTGGTCTTCACCGTCCAGAAAGCCCTGCCGGTTGTGCATCTCCTGCGCCAGTTGCAGCTTGGCCAATCGCAGCGCTTCGCCGGCCATCATCCCGGCGTTGATGTTCTGCCAGAAGCAGCGGCCCAGCAGGTCGGCAGCGATGAGAGGTTCCGAGATGGAGCCGTAGGCGATCTTGGTGGAGCCGACGAGCACGCGCGTGCCCGCATCCAGGAAGCGCAGCGCCAGAGCATCGTTGACGGTCTTGCCGAAGATGTTTGCGCCGTAGCACGCTTCCGAGAAGACAACGACGGGTGCGCGGCCCGAATTGACCACGTCGCCGGGGCGCAGTGCCACGGGGTACTCAGGCAAGCCGGCCGGGTCGCCGGGCGCGCGCTGACCGTACCACTCCGGGCCGTCCTCCACGCCGTGCAGGTTGAAATAGGAGAGGTGCGCAGGCACGAGTCCTTCAGGCGGCAGCGAGTTGACGTCTACCGGTGGGCTGGTGAGCAAGTCGTCGCGGTTGCCGATCACGTCGTACACGGCAGCGGCGGCGCGCTTCCAGATGTTGGCCGAGTAGCCGAACGACGGTTGCTGCTTTACCTCGCGCCGGCGGCGCTGCAGGAAGGCAATGAACCGAGCGATGATGTGCGCCAGCCAGAGGCGCTGCGAGCCGCCGGTCTTGCGCGCCCGGACGTGATTCTCCGCAGCTTTCTTCAGGATGCGCAGTAGTGGTAGCGGGTCGCGGCCTGCGCCGGAGGGCAGGCGACCCACCGGCCACTCCGGCACAAAGTAGTTTTCGTCCGAGGTCGCGTAGGGATTGTCCGAGGGGATGTCGGCGTCCGAGTCCTCGGTGGGGTTGGGCAGGTGGTGGAAGGGGATGATGTCCGGCCCGCCGATGATGAGCAGCGCGCCCAGGCTGTCGCCGGCGGCGCGCAGTTTTTCGTGGAGCTGCGTGATGAGGAGCTTGATGTCCCAGGCATTGAGCGCGTCCACCGGTTGCAGGCCGAGCGGCTGCAGGATGGTCGCATCGTCCACGTACACGACGAGCGGGCGCATCACGGTCTGCGCCTGCGCCAATTCGCGGATAGCGGCGTCCACTTGCGCGAAGCCCTCCGCGCCGTAAACGGTCCCGAGTCGTGTGCGGCTGGAGAGCAGGACGAAGGTCTCGCGCCCCGGGCCGCCCGCCGAAGCCGGTATAGCGAGTTGTTCGGCCAGCGCGTCGAGCGTGGCCTGAATCTCGGCCACATCTTCCGAGGTCGGCGCACTGCGGGCGGAAGACGGTGGCGCGACTTTGCCCGGCAGGCGATTGAGGCCGAGCAAGCGGATGAGTTCGGCAGGGAGCGGGCCGGGCAGGGTGAAAGTCGGTTCGGCCTGCCAGAGGGAGCGGTAAGCGTGCGCGTCGCCCCAGTGGCGCGCGGCCACTTGCCCGGCAATGTCGTGCGCGGCGGCGTCGTGCAGCAGCTGGATGGCGCGGGCATGCGCGTTGATGTGGAACAGGCACTCGGCCAGGCAGAGTTTGAAGGCGACGACTTCGGGCCAGCTCGCGGCGAAGCCTTCGGCCAGCGGCAGGGCCTCCTCCAACCGTCCGGCGTGCCAAAGTGCAGTGAGGTGGATGAGTGCGGGCAGCGGCAAGTCGGGTGCGGCGGCATCCAGCGCCCGCTGTGACTCACGTTGCGCGGTCTCGTAGTCGCCGATCTTTTCGGCCAGGAAGGCGGCGCGCGCGTTGGTGGCCCAGTCCGGCAGCTTCACACCGTCAGGCGCGCCCAGTCCATCGCCGACGTGGGCGCAGGCGAAGGCCGTCGGTTCGCGCGTCAGGGTGGCAAGCAAACGTTGGGCGCGGAAGTCCTCGGGGTCGGTGGCGACAAGCGCGGTGAGCGTGGCCAGTGCGCCCTCCCAGTCGTTCTCCAATAGCTGCGCGCGGGCCAGCATGTACTGCGCGCCGAGGTCGCCGGGCCAATCGGCCAGGTATTTATTCAGCAGCCGGCGACTATAGGTGGCAAGTCCGGCGGCGAAGGCGGCTTCGAGGAGTTGAAAGAGGTGAGCGCGATGCATAACCTACCCGACGTGAAGATGTTGCCGGGCAGGTTGCAAGAGGCGTGCCGGCAGCGAATGGACAGCAGATGGGCGGCGGATGTAGTGGATGGAACGGATGGGCAGCGGATAGAGCGGATGGAGCGGATGGGAACGGTTATCCGTTCCCATCCGCTCACTTGTTTTGTATCCGTTGACTGATGCGCTCAGAGCGCCGGCTGCTGGTGGTGGTCGCCGTGGATGATGTGCAGCGCGGTGACGGCGGCCAGTTGCTTGGTGGCCTCCAGGTTGTTCGGGTCGAGGGCCACGGCCTGCTCCA
>JAVQXV010000221.1:0-4994 GCA_033577755.1 Anaerolineales bacterium | reverse complement strand
AGATGGAACGCAAGGTTTAGGGAGGAGACGTATTTCGTATTTCGTGTTTCGTATTGCGTATTGCGTATTGCGTGGATGAACAATACGGAATACGCAATACATACAACCACCTCAAACGCGACCCGGCCTGTTTTGATTGGCCCTCGCCTGTAGCCTCCGGTATTCATCCGACGCGGCGTACCGGCGCAGATGCTGAATGCGTGTGGCGACGAGGGGATGCGTGGAGAGCAACTCCCCCAACTGATTGCCCAGGTCGTCATCCTGTTTCTCCAATTGAGCCAGCGCGTACTGCTGGCTGGCCGCCGAGCGGGCTGCGCCACCGGTCGCCAGCTTCACCAGCGCAGAGACGGCCTTGTTCACGTTGCCACAGGCCAGCAGCCCGGCGCGATCGGCGGAAAACTCGCAGGCGCGGTTCCACCAGCGGAAGGCGAAGTACAGGATCACTGCCGCGCCGAACGGGCTGGGGATGCCGGCCATCCCGCCCAGCACCGAGTTCAGCCAGGTATGCCCCAGCTGCACATGCCCCATCTCGTGACCGAGGATGAACTGCAGCTCATCTCGCTCCATAATGGAGAACAGGCCGGCGTAGAGCACAATCACTTTGGGATCGCTGAGGCCGAAGGTGTAGGCATTGAGCACGGGGGCAGGCGCAACGTAGGTGACCGTGTTGCCGACGCTCAGCCGGGCTGCTGTCTCACGCACCAACGCATCCAGTTGGGGCATGGTTTGAGGAGTCACCGGCGTCGCCTGCCGAATCAGGGCGCTATGATGCAGCCAATTCAAGAAGAGGGCCAAGAGCAGCATGGCGGCCACGAAGAGCAGGCTACCGCATAAAGTTGCCACCGACGTGAAGGCGATGACGCCCAGCACCAGCAGGACGGTCACGACCAGAATGAGGCGTTCGTTAGGATACCGGTAATCCGTCATGCCGCATGGCTATCCGCTATCGGCTGCGCTTGATGTCCGTTATTATCTCTCTGAAAGCCGAGCCGACCGCCAACCGAATAAGCAGGAGGACTTGATGTCTCGAACGAAAATGCTCGTATCACTGATCTCAGCCGCAGTGTTGCTGGTCAGCCTGACCGGGCTGGCCATGGCAGCTTCGTGTCCGGCCGGCACCGTCGAATACACAGTGCAGCGGGGCGACTGGATCTACCGCATCGCGCGCGCCTTCGGAACCACGGCGGAGAAGATCATCGCCGACAACAAGCTGGCGAACCCGAACGCCATCTTCCCCGGGCAGAAGCTGTGCGTAGCCGCCAAGGCCGGCACCGGCGCAACCGGCACGCCCGCCCCGCCCACCGCCACGCCGACGCCACAGCCTATCAACATCCCCACGCTGCAAGCCTACGTCTGCTGCCCAAGCTTCCGCATCGTGGCCGTTGAGCGCGACAAGACGGTGACGATCGAAACTACCAACTTCCCGGCCGGTCTGCGCTTCGATGTGCGCATGGCAGCGCGCGGCAATCAGGCGATCGGAGGCCTGCCGGTAGGCACACAGGATTCAGGGGCCGGCGGACGGTTCCGGGCCACGTTCAATATCCCGGCGACGCTGGCCGGTCTCAACCAGATAGCGATCCGGCTCGAGCACACCGGAACAGGCTACCACGCCTATAACTGGTTCTACAACAACACGGTCACATTACCTTGAATGAGCGGGGGCGCCGAGGCCGAATAAAGATGACGCTTGCCCGGCTCCCCCTGCCCTGCTCATTCCCAGGGCGCAATCCCCATCAAAATAACCAATCTTCGGTCGCCGCGATTGGTGACGCCGTGCAGCACGCCGGCCGGCGCCCAGACCACGCCACCTTCGCCGACCGTTCTGGTCTCATCGCCCACCACAAATTCGCCCTGCCCCTCGACCACGAAGTAGAACTTGTCCTGATCTGCATGGTCATGCACAGGCTGGGCCTGGCCCGGCTCTAAGCAGTTCAGGCCAAGCATCAACCGGCGACTCTGGAACAGTGTTGCCTTATAGAACTTTTCGGGCTTCGAGCCAACGCGAAGGCGATAGTCGGTAAAGTGGCTCATCGGACAATCTCTTAGATGATCAGCATCGCGTCGCCGAAGGAATAGAATCGGTAACCCTCGCGCTTGGCCACCTCATAAGTTGCCAAAATGCGCTCACGGCCCGCAAACGCCGAGACCAGCATCAAAAGCGTGGACTTCGGCAAGTGGAAATTCGTAATCATGGCATCCACCACCCGGAACTGATAACCGGGATAGATATACAGGCGAGTGATGTCGCTTCCGGGCGGCACCGGTCGGTGTTCGCTGCCGCGCGCTGCCGCCGACTCCAGCGCGCGCACCGCCGTTGTACCCACCGCAATCACCCGCCGCCCTTCCAGTTTGGCCTGACTGATGGTTCTGGCCGCCGCCTCGTTCACTTCATACCACTCGCCGTGCATCTGATGGTCTTCGATGCGCGTCTCGCCCACCGGCCGAAAGGTGTCCAGCCCGACATGGAGGGTGATGAAGGCCCCAATCACCCCCTGCTCCTCCAATCGTTTGATCAGCTCAGGTGTGAAGTGCAACCCTGCTGTTGGAGCGGCGGCCGAACCGGGTACCGTCGCATACACCGTCTGGTAGCGGTTGGGGTCGGCCAACGGAGTGTGAATATAGGGCGGCAGGGGCGTATGACCGACTCGGTCTAGCAGCGGCGTAATCGGTTTGGAGAACTGCACCACACGGCGCGGGCCGTCCAGCTCTTCCAAGATGACGGCCTGTAGGCCGGATTCGCCCTCGATGTGCAGCACAGCGCCCGGGTGAATGTTCTTTCCCCCCACCAGCACTTCCCAGGTGAGCGGCGCACGGCGCCTGAGCAGTAACACCTCCACCTGGCCACCGCCGGCCTTGCGCGCTGCCAGCCGCGCCGGGATGACGCGAGTATCGTTGAACACCAACACATCGCCGGCGCGCAGAAATTCGCCGATCTCGGAAAAGCGGCGGTGCCAGATTTCGCCCGTCTGTCGGTTGAGCACCAGCAACCGCGAAGCATCGCGCGGTTCCACCGGTGTCTGGGCAATGAAGCTCTTAGGTAACTCGTAGTCAAAATCGGCCAGGTTCATAAAGCAGGGTCAGCAGGTAAGACAGCATACCGCTTTCCCCTCCCCCGGTCAAAGCGTTGTAGCAAGTGTGTGCCTGCAAAGGTTATGAGGGAACGTGCCGCCCCTCCGACTGCCACTTCGCTTCGCTCAGCGTCCGCTCAGGGTGCGGCTGACATGTTTTGCGCGCACACTCGTGAGTGCACTGAAAAAAGGTCATGATTGAAACGCTTGGCCGCCACATATGCCACTTTGGTTGTAATCTCGACGCCATATATGGTGGCGTTTGCGCCTGAAAAGTAGTTTTTTCAGTGGACTCAGTGGTGGAACATTATGGACTCTTCACTTCTTCTCTGCCTCGCTCGTCTCCGGCTCAGCGTCGTCCTCCCAGCCGATAATCCACACGCACAGCCCGGCGACGAGCACGGTGGCGACGATCAGGGCGATCCACTGGTGAACGAGCAGGCCGACATCGCGCGCTTCATAAGCCACAATGGCGACCATGCCCGCGGCCAGCACCACCCAAGCCGAGAGCTTCGGATGCGATTTTATCCATTCAATTAGCGCAGCCATAGTGAAAGATTGGGGACAAAAAGGAAACCGCTTTCCTGCGTTTTCGTCTTTTCCCTTCCGACCTATACCGGCCTCAACACCCGGTCTTCCCTGAGCCTTTTGAATAACAAGCCGGTCTCAGGCGGTTGGGACTCATAGGCAGCGGCGCGCCAGGCGTCCACGCCCAGTTTCTCCGGCGTCTGCGGTGTATAGCCGCTGCCCTTCAGCACTTTGGCTGCCGCCGGTGCAATATCGAGCGGCAGGAACACGAGCGCAGCCTCGCACTGCAACTCGCGCGAAGCCGCCTCCACAGCCTCGAACAGCGGCGGCGCTACGGCCTCCAACGTCACACCTGGCCCCAGATAGAACTCATCCACGCGCGAGACAAGGTTCTCAACCTTGAATCCGGCCACGGCAGAGAGCATGCCGCCCAGGTTCACCAGCATGTAAGCCTTGTCGCCAAAGGCGGCGATCACGTCGGCGCGCGTCAACTGACGCCGGCCGCCGGTGGCTTGAGAGATGAAGGCAGCGATGGCATTGGCGTCACTCGGCTTGCCGCGCCGCACCTCCACCGACTTGAGGCCGTCCTGCGCCGATGTACTGACCAGTGCCTCCGTCTCCACCTTAGTCCCGGTGGCTCTCAAGCGCGCCACCACCTGGCCATAGGCTGCCTGCACCTGATTCCAGGTCTCCTCAAAACTGCCGCTGTTATCAATCACCACGGTCGCAGCCCTGATTTTCTCGGCCTGTGGCGGCTGGGCAGCGATACGCTGGCGGGCCTCCGCCGGCGAAAGTTTGCGCTTTTCCACCAGCCGCGCCAGCTGCACCGACTCCGGCGCATGCACTACCCAGAGTGCGTCACAGTCCTTCGCCGTGCCGCTCTCGATAACCTTAATGGCCTCGATGACGCAGATGTTCGCTTTGGCGCGCTTAATCAGCACATCGGTAGCCTGTTTGACCAGCGGGTGGATGATGGCTTCGAGCCGCGCCAGCGCCTCCGGGTCGTTGAAAACAATCCGCGCCAGGCGGGGACGATGGATATCGCCTTCGGGCGTTAGCACCCACTCACCGAAGAGTTTGACCACGGCGGCATAGGCCGGACCACCTTTGGCGATAGCCTGATGCGAGAGCGCGTCGGCGTCAATGCTGAAGGCGCCCAGATGCTCGAGCATTTGGCGCACCACGCTCTTGCCGGTAGCGATGTTTCCCGTTAGCGCGATGACGTATTTTCCCGGCCAGCGACTCATGCGCACTCCGTTGAAAGGGTGAGTAGGATTGTAGTGGCGGAGGGCGGAGGTGTCAAAGTGCTAAAGGGGCTGTGCGCACGCAAAGGTTGTCAGTGACAGCCGCATCCTAGGAAGAAAAAAGAAAGTTATGTCGTGCTACTTTGGCGATACA
>JAVQXV010000220.1:0-4994 GCA_033577755.1 Anaerolineales bacterium | reverse complement strand
ACAAGAAAAACAATGCCACGTTTAGAAGCCGCAGAGTTTGGTAGGTGAACTTGCAATAAGGCGCGGACGTGATGAGGGGTAAATAAACGAAATAACTTGCTGCCTGAACTGTTATCTTAGGCGCAGGTTTGATGAAAAATGGGTCAACTAACGGACTAACCAGAGTGCCGACTCGACCCCACAGCCAATAGTAAAGCTCGCCATTGTAGACCCGACTCCACCCGTCAGGACTGTAAACTAGTCCATCAGCGTTTAGCGGCGGCGGCCAGACGTTTCTTCCAAAATAGCAAATTGCATCAGCATGTTGTATCTCATCAGGGTGAACGTTGAACTCTGTATTGAGAGCAATCTGGATACCGGACCAACACGCAAGGAGAGCGCCGATTGCAAGTATCCCATTGATGCGAGGCACACCATTCATCAGGGACCCCTTTCTCTTGTTTCCCGTCCCTTACTTCAACATCGGCATCTTGATGCCGTGCCGCTTGGCCGCAGCAATAGCCTCCGGATAGCCGGCGTCGGCGTGGCGCACTATGCCCAGGCCGGGGTCGGTAGTGAGCACGCGCTCCAGCCGGCGCGCGGCCTCGGGCGTGCCGTCTGCCACAATTACCTGCCCGGCGTGCTGCGAGTAGCCGATGCCGACGCCCCCGCCGTGGTGGAAGCTTACCCAGGTTGCGCCGCCCACCGCGTTGATGAGGGCATTGAGGATGGGCCAGTCGCTGACCGCATCGGTGCCGTCGCGCATCGCCTCGGTCTCGCGGTTGGGCGAGGCCACCGAGCCGGCGTCCAGATGGTCGCGCCCGATGACGATGGGCGCTTTGACCTCACCGTGCGCCACCATCTCGTTGAAGCGCAATCCGGCCTTCACCCGCTCGCCGTAGCCCAGCCAGCAGATGCGCGCGGGCAGGCCCTGAAAGTGAACCTTCTCCCTCGCCATCTTCAGCCAGCGCTGCAGGTGCGCGTCCTCGGGGAAGAGCGCGGCCACGGCCTCATCGGTGCGGTAGATGTCCCCCGGGTCGCCACTGAGCGCCACCCAGCGGAACGGCCCCTTGCCCTCACAGAACAGCGGGCGGATATAGGCCGTCACGAAGCCGGGGTAATTGAAGGCGTCCTTCACGCCGTGGTCGAAGGCGCGCTGGCGCAGGTTGTTGCCGTAGTCGAAGACCTCTGCGCCGCGCTTCTGGAAGTCGAGCATGGCCTGCACGTGCCGTGCCATCGAGGCCGCGCTGCGGCGCATGTATTCCTGCGGGTCGCTAACGCGCAGGGCGTTGGCGGCCTCCAGCGAGAGGCCGTGCGGGACGTACGAGAGGTAATCGTGCGCCGGGGTCTGATCGGTGACCACATCGGGTGTGACGCCGCGCATCACCAGCTCCGGGAAGATGTCCGCTGCGTTGCCGATTAGGCCGACGGACTTGGCCTCGCCGTTGGCCTTGGCTTCTTCGACGAGCGTCATCGCCTCTTCGAGCGTGTCCACCACTACATCTACGTAGCCGGTTTCTAGGCGGCGCTGTGCACGCCGGGGGTCTACTTCCACGATGAGGGCGACGCCCTCGTTCATGGTTACGGCCAGCGGCTGTGCGCCGCCCATGCCGCCCAGTCCCGCCGTCAGCACGAACTTGCCCTTGAGCGAACCCCAGCCCTTCTGGCGGGCCAGCGAGCCGAGCGTCTCGTAGGTGCCCTGCAGAATCCCCTGCGTGCCGATGTAAATCCAGCTGCCCGCCGTCATCTGGCCGTACATCATCAGGCCTTTGGCCTCGAGTTCGTCGAAGTGCTGCTGCGTGGCCCAGTGCGGCACAAGGTTGCTGTTAGCGATGAGCACGCGCGGCGCGTCCGGGTGGGTTTTGAACACGGCCACCGGCTTGCCGGACTGGATGAGCAGGGTTTCGTCGTTTTCGAGTGAGATGAGAGATTGGAGGATTGCCTCGAAGCATTCCCAGTCCCGCGCCGCGCGCCCGCGCCCGCCGTACACCACCAGGTCGTCGGGGCGCTCGGCCACGTCCGGGTCGAGGTTGTTTTGGATCATGCGATAGGCGGCTTCCTGTAGCCAGCCTTTGCAGGTGAGTTTCGTGCCACGTGGGGCGCGAATGATGCGGGGCATGGTTCCTCCTCGTTTTGTTGCCTCAGTTGCCGGGCGGCGTGTCACCGCGGACGGCATATAGAAAGTGAAAGCCGTCGAGCAGGCGAATACCCAGATAAAAGCTGCCCAGGTTCAGAAGTTGCAGGAGCTCTCGTGACAGACTGTTTGGGGACCGGCTCTTCAGCGCGGCGATGACGATGTTGGTATCGAAAACGGCGCGGAGCACGGCGGCTTAATCGCCGACGACGGCTTCGAGTTCGGGCGGCAGTTCCAGGCCGAGCGCAGCGACAGCCGAATGGAGGGCGGCGATGACGGCAGCGATAGCCGCCTGCCTTTCAGCGAGTGGCGTCGCCTGCTTGAGACGTGTCGCGGCCTTGTGAGCCTGGAGCACCAGCTGCAGCAGGCGTTCATCATGCTGACCGCCGAGGCTTGTTTGGTAACGCTCCAGTTCGCTTACGCTGACCGGCACTCTTTGCAGCATGGCGGTCGAAATCGCGCGCCGCGTCTCCCATTCCGCCGGCAAAGCGGCGAATGGATCAATCTGCCCGAGGCGCTCTAATTCCTCGCGCACGACGCGCCGCACCGGCGCCTCGAGTTCCACCGAATTTTCGATAAGGGCAGGACCTATGGACACACCAGTATCTCCTTGCATAGCCGATTATACCCCTTCAGAGCGATCAGTCTGGCGAGCGTGCAGCCAAGCGACGGCGTCCTTCGCATTCAGCGGCGCTGAGCCGGGAGACGATGTCTTCGGGTGTCAGCGTAGACACCACCGCCAGTCGAAAGTGCTTGCCTTCGTCGGTCACGGTGAAGTCAATGACAAAACGCTTGATGTGAGGAAAGAGTCGCTGCTTGCGTTCGATCATCTCGTCAACAACTACATGGAAATCGCCTTCCGCTTCCCGGCCGACCGGCGCACGCTTGCGGAGGATCGAGCCAACATTTCGGCCCGTTCGGCGGGAGGCAACAGGGCAGCGTTCCAGGCCACCAGGGCCATCGTCACGAGCCGCTCCATGTCCTGGAGATTGCGGACAAGCGGCATGTACGGCGCAATGAATTGCTGGATTACTTCCGACATTTTCTCTGCGCCGGCGGGTGAGCGGCGCAGGGGAATGTACCGGCCCAGGGCGGATTTGAATTTGTTTTCCAGAGCCTGCAGCAGGTCTGGCGGGCGGCGTTTTCTTCGGCGTGATTTGGAACTCATGGTCACACCGGAGAGAGGTTGTCGGAAGTGTCGGCAGTCTTAGTCGCCGGGCAGGAGGTTCAGCCGGCTTACCGCCGCGTTCACATCCTTCGGCCAGATGAACAGCCGGTTGTAGGCCGGGACTTTGTAGTAGTCCTGTGGATAGTAGATTTGCTGCGTGGTCAGGTCGGCGCAGTACCGCTCGACCCAGCCGTTGCGCTGCGCGCTGGTGAGCTTCTTGCCGTTGACCAGGTCTTCGGTGACCTCGGCCAGCCGGTAGCACATGCGGAATTCGTAGCCGGTGAGGGTCAAGGGATCGGCCCACGCCCCGCGCTTGTTTTCGTAGGCGTCCCGCGCAACGTCGTGGAGCAGGACGAGGTCCGGGTAGCTCGGCAGGCTGGGGTAGATCATCATGGGGGCGGCCCAGCCGGACTCCACCATCAGCAGGTTGAAGGTGGCGCGTTCTTTGCGCGTCATCGTGGCCAGTTCCTCGCCGGTGTAATACGGGGCGACGTAGGCGAGCAGGCGGCCATACTGGTCGAAGGGCTGGTCGGCGGTGCGCAGGAAGACGTTGCGCCGACGGCCGCTGGGTCGCTTGAGCTTTTCCTCTAGCAGGCGCTGAAACTCCCGGCCGGCCGCGCGGCCCTGTTCCTCCTGCAATGTGCCCGCTGTGCCGCTGGCCAGGCGCGGGTGGAGGTGGGCGGCCAGCCCGTCGCTTACCGGTGCTTTGCCTTGCCGAATCCACTCCGCCAGTTGCTGAAGTTTTGCGTTGTGCCGGCTGGTTTTCGTCAAGCCGGGGTAGTGCACCTCGGGCGTATCAATGCTCAACATGCGAATCGCCATCGAAACGGTGGGCGTATCGCCGTCGGAGACTTTCAGCAGCCGGTTGTCGCCGATGGAGTTGATTTTGACTCCTTCCGGGTCCCAGAAGATGTTCAGTTTGGGCATGTGGGCTCCTGTAGGGGGCGGCTATGGCTCGACGTAGGCCAGCAGCCACTTGGTCACTTCGGCGGGGTTGATGGGGTCGCCGGTCACGGTCTGCGTCGTGGCGCCGCCGGTGAAGGTCTCGGTGTCCTGGCAAGCGCGCGGCTCGCTGCCGGTCAGCACGGTTTCGGCGAGCAGCTTGCCGGTGTGCGGCGCGTACAGGCGCACGGTCAGCGTGTATTGCTCGCGCTGCAACTTTGCCGGCGTGTTGTCCTCCAGTGTGTAGTCGCACGTCTCGATGATTTGCTTTCCGGTCTGCGCGCAGGCCACCAGCTCAGCCTCGCCGACGGTGGCGGCGCGCCAGCGGCGTGGATAGTCCTCGGTGCGGTTGTAGTAGGTTCCGCCGTCCACGGCCAGGTACACTACGACCTTGTTGGGGCCGGAGTCGGCGATGTATTCGGGCGCTTCGGGAACCGCAGCGCCGCTCTCGCACACGGTCTGCAGCGGTCGCAGGCGTTCGGCGGCGGCCTGCGCCTCTATCAGCGGGGATCCGCCGACGACGACAAAAAAGATGAGCAGGGCGCCGCACAGCAGCACACCGCCGAGGACGGTCGCAGCCAGGATAAAGTAAGTGCGGAGCCTCTTGTCGCGTAGGAGGTTGAGCATGTTACAGGCTGTCCAGGAAATCGCGCACGGCTTCGTTGAACTGTGCAGGTTGTTCAAGGTTGAGCAGGTGGCCCGTGCCCGGCAGCACTTGCAGGCGCGCGCCGGCGATCCCGTCGCGCATCTTTTCCGCCTCGGCCAGGCCGA
>JAVQXV010000011.1:0-38416 GCA_033577755.1 Anaerolineales bacterium | reverse complement strand
CGCTGGGGGAAATCAAGGATGCGCGGGCGGTCGAGCCGCTGGTGGCCGCGCTGGGTGATGCGGAGGCAGGGATGCGTAGGTGGGCAGCGTGGGCGCTGGGGGAAATCAAGGATGCGCGGGCGGTCGAGCCGCTGGTGGCCGCGCTGGACGATGCGGACGAAGATGTGCGCTGGAGCGCGGCGTTGGCGCTGGGGAATATCGGCGACCCGCGAGCGCTGCCCGCGCTGGAGCGCGTGGCGCGGGAGGATAAGGGTGAAACAGAGTCTGGCAGTGTGGCGGAGGCGGCGCGGGAGGCGGCGGGGGAGATACGCCGGCGGCTGAAGTCAGCGGAGCAGGAATAGCAACCTGTGCCGTGTTACGAATCGCAAGGCCACAGCCTACGCCACGGTCGTTTCCACCTGCCTCTACACGTAGCTTGCGACCGCGACCTGCCTGGGCCTGGCCAGGCTCCGCCGGTGAAGCTTAATCCGTTCGAGTTCGTGCAGCGTTTCCGCGGTCAAATAGCTTTCGCCGCAGTGGGGGCAGACCACGACCGACACGTTCTCGATGACGAGCAGGCTGGCCCCTTTCCCCTAGCTGCGGATCAGTTACCGGATTTGCGCCCCTCGGCGGCCGCAGCTATCGCAAGTGACAGTTCGTGTCTTCATGTTATTCGACATAGACTGTGAGAATAACGAGTTTGCCGGTCGGTCCGAATTTGCTGACGACGACGGCAGTGTGCTCGCCGTCTATGGTTTGCCCGCGCACCAGGTACTTGCGTTCCCTGCTTTTGCGGTCCCGTTGCTGTTCGATAATCTCGCCGGTGAGGATCACGCTCTCCACATCATAAATGGTCAATCCGTCGTTGTCCATCTCTTCTTCGGCATGCAGGGTCATCACATACTGCCGGGCGCGAATCCGCTCGCGCATTCGGGTGAGCGTTCGGCTTGCCACGCCCCTATTTTACGGTATTCCGGCGGCCTTGCCCTTGATGGTCACAGATTGTGTACACGCAAAACATGTCAGCCGCACCCTGAGCGGACGCTGAGCGAAGCGAAGCGGTAGTCGAAGGGGCGGCACGTTCCCTGACAACCTTTGCGTGCACACCACAGATTTTCTGTGCGAACAGCTGCGTCATCTGCGGATAAATCAGGCAGGAGCGCCGTTTAGGGCCTTGGAGCGGGCGTTTTACGCCGGGATGCCAAAGCGACCTCTTTGCGCCCTTCGCCGCGCTCTTCGCCGCGCTCTTCGCGCCTTCGCGGTGAAGGTGAAGCCGTAGTTTGTGTCGTAGAGACGCGATTGCCGTGTACAATCACGGCCATGTTCGAGTTTGAGCTTCACGCCCGCTCAGGCCGCGCGCGCGCCGGCGTCTTCCGCACGCCGCACGGCGACCTGCTCACGCCGGTCTTCGCGCCGGTGGGCACGGCGGGCACGGTCAAAGCCCTCACCCCGGCGCAGTTGAAGGAACTCGGCGCGACGCTGGTGCTCGCCAACACCTATCACCTCTACCTCCGCCCCGGCGACGAGCTGGTGCGCGACCTCGGCGGGCTACACGCCTTCATGCAGTGGGACGGCCCCCTGCTCACCGACTCCGGCGGCTTTCAAGTCTTCTCCCTCAGCGACATCCGCCGCATTGACGACGACGGCGTGACCTTCAAGAGCCACCTCGACGGCTCGACCCACCGCTTCACCCCGGAAAAGTCCATCGCCGTTCAGGAGAACCTCGGCGCGGACATCATCATGGCCTTCGACGAGTGCGCGCCGCCGCTCGATCGCGACTACAACCGCCTCGCCCTCGACCGCACGCACCGCTGGGCCGAGCGCTGTTTGCGCGCCAAGACCCGCAGCGATCAGGCCCTGTTCGGCATCGTGCAGGGCGGCATCTTCCCCGACCTGCGCGAGGAGTCGGCGCGCACCCTCACCGCGCTCGATTTCCCGGGCTATGCCGTCGGCGGGCTGGCGGTCGGCGAGACCAAGGAGCAGATGCACGCCACGCTCGACGTGGTGGAGCCGCTGCTGCCCGCCGACAAGCCGCGTTACCTGATGGGCGTCGGCTCGCCGGAGGATTTGGTGAACGGCGTGGCGCGCGGCATGGACATGTTCGATTGCGTGCTGCCCACCCGGCTGGCGCGCAACGGCGCGGCGCTCACGCGGGCCGGGCGGCTCAACCTGAACAACGCCGCCTTCGCCCGCGACCCGCTGCCCGTCGAGCCGGGCTGCACGTGCTACTGCTGCGCCCACTTCACCCGTGCCTACGTCCGCCACCTGGTCGTTTCAAAGGAAATCCTCGGCGCGGTGCTGCTGACCCTGCACAACGTCCATCTGCTGCTCACCCTGATGCGCGAGATGCGCAACGCCATCCTGAACAACACCTTCGCCGACTACGCCGCCGGCTTCCTCGCCGCCTATCAGCCCGTCGGCAGTCTTTAGTCATCAGTCATCAGTCTCCAGTCTTCAGTCATCAATCATCATGGACTTGCTCCAAGCCCTCCTCCTCGGCATCATCCAGGGCCTGACCGAGTTTCTGCCCATCTCCTCCTCCGCGCATCTGGTCCTCGTCCCGTGGCTGCTCGGCTGGCGGTTCGACCCCAAGGCCAAGTTCGTCTTCGATGTGCTGGTGCAGAACGGCACGCTGGTCGCCGTCATCACGTACTTTTGGAAAGACCTGCTGTATCTGCTGCGCGCGGTGCTCACCGCCCTGTGGCAGCAACAGCCGTTCGCCACGCCGGATGCGCGCCTCGGCTGGTTCGTGGCGCTGGCGACCGTCCCCGCCGTGGTGCTCGGCTTTTTGTTCAAGGATTTCTTCGAGAGCGTCTTCGCCAGCCCGCCGGCTGTGGCTGCGCTGCTGCTGCTCACCGCCGCCCTGCTCGCCTTCAGTGAGCGCTACGGCCAGCGCCTGCGCGACCTGACCACGCTCACCTGGCTGGATGCGCTCATCATCGGCCTGATGCAGGCGCTGGCGATTCTGCCGGGCGTCTCGCGCTCCGGCGCGACGATGGCGGGCGGGCTGGCGCGCGGCCTCGACCGACCGGCGGCGGCGCGCTTCAGCTTCCTGATGTCCGTGCCCGTCATGCTCGGCGCCGGGCTGGTCGCCCTCAACGACCTGCTCGCCATCCCCAACTTCAGCGACTACGTGCTGCCCGTCAGCACCGGCTTCATCGCCGCCGCCGTCGTCGGCTACCTGAGCATCGGCTGGCTGCTGGCCTTCCTGCGCCGGCGCTCGTTCTACGGCTTCGCCGTGTACTGCGCAGCGGCAAGTGCGGCGTGCCTGATGTTTGGGCTGTTGGCCGGATGAAGCAGCGGAGAGATTGGGGATTGGGGATTGGAGCGTGGCTGATGGGCGTTGCGCTGCTCGCCGGCTGCGCCGCACCGACCGCGACGACCCCCGCGCCCGACTTCACGGTTGCCGCCACCGACCTGACCGCGCCGCTGCTGACCGACCTGGTCGCGGCCTACAAGGACGTGGGCGCCGCGCCGCGCGTGATGGTCGTTGCGCAATCTGCCCTGCCGGCGGAGCTGGCGGCCCGCAACGCCGACCTCGGGCTGACGGCCAACCCGGCGCCCGGCCAGTTCGCCACGCCGCTCGGCTACGTCGCCTTCGCCGTCGTCGTCCACCCAAACAATCCCGTCAACGCGCTGAGCCTGGCGCAGGTGCGGGCCATCGTCGCCGGGGAGATCACGAGCTGGGCGCAGGTCGGCGGGCCGTCCGCGCCCGTCACCGTCATCGTGCGCGAAGACGGGTCGGACGGCGCGCGCGCGCTGGCCTTCGAGACCATTACCCGCAGCGCCCTCATCGCGCCGACTTGGGCTGCCGCGCGCGAGCTGCTGGCGCAGAGTCAGGGCGCGCTCACGCTCCTGCCTGCGCCCGAAGTATCCGACTTGGTGAAAGTAATTGCGGTGGACACCCCACCGCGCGCGCTCATCGTCGCGGTCGCGCCGGTGGAGCCGACCGGCCCGGCGCGCGACTTTTTGGCGTGGGCGCAGAGCGAAGCCGGGCAGGCCGTCGTCGCGCGGCGCTACGAGCCGCTCCCCGCGCCCTGAAGCCGCGCCCGGATTGCGCGCCAGAGCGGGCAGCGGTCGTACACGGCGCTGAAGGCGACCAGCGCGCTGACCGCCAGCAGCACCCACGAGGGGCCGGTGAACACTCCCAGCCCGAACAGCACCAGCGCCGCGAACAAGCGCAGGGCGCGGTCGGCGCGGCTCGGCCCGGCGCTTCGCTGCGCCTGTCCGCTCAGCGCCGCCTCGAACAGCGCGTTCAGTTCCTCGGGCGAGGGGAGGCCGGTGCGGCGCGCGATTTCCTGCCCATTGCGGAACACGACGAGCGTCGGGATGCCGAGCACGCCCAGCGCCTGCGCCTCTTCGGGCGACTCATCGGCGTTGAGCTTGATGACCTCCACCCGGCCGCCGTATTGCCGGCGCGCCTGCTCCAGCATCGGGGAGAGGGTGCGGCACGGCAGACACCACGGCGCCCACACATCCACGATGATGGGCCTGGCGGAGTGAAGCAGCTGGTCACGTAGAGAGGTTGTTGACATGAAGTGCGCCCCGGTCGCAAAGGCTAAAGGCTGAACAGCTTCCGGCCGTCAATGAAGAATCCACAGATGTCACAGATGGCCGCAGATTTTCTCTGCGGAACGCTGCGTCATCTGCGGATAAATCAGGACGGCTGAGCAGTTACAACGAATAAACGAATGGCGCGGCAGCCATTCGTTTATTCGTCCCTCGATTTACCGGCAGGCCGAGTTTCTTAGGCCTTCTGCCCGCGCGTGCTGATTTTCAGGATGGAATACAGCGGGCACCAGCCGATGATGCCGGTGAGCAGCGGCACGAAGCCCAGGTATTGCAGCACAACGCCGAGCGTGCCGGTGACCACGCCGCCCCAGCCCAGGTACAGCAGCACCGCGCCGAGCAGGATGCGGAGCGCGCGGTCCCAAACGGCCTCGTTGACTTTGAAGAAGTTGCTCATGGTGTCGTCTCCTTGAATGAATGTATCCTGTCTTTTGGACGAAGACAGCGCCCAAAGGTTACATACACCGGCATCTAACGCAGAGGTATTGTGATGAGCATCAGGCCGGAGATGGTTTGGGTCAACGGCGACGCCGGACTTGAGCACTCCACGGGCCGGGTACAAGCGCTTGCGCGTAGCGGCACCGACAACCACCATCCCGGCTTTGCCGCAGGTGTACGTGTGCACGCAAAGGTTTGTCAGGAAACCGGCCGCCTCTTCGTCCTTCGGCGAGCTTCGCGAAGCGAAGCCACGCTCAGGATGCTCTACGCGGCGGGCATCCTGAGCGGACGCTGAGCGAAGCCGAAGCAGTAATCGCCGGACGCCCGCTGCTCCCCTGAGCGCGCTTCTATGTCTATGAGCGAAGCCGACGCCTGCATTCATGCTCATTCATACTCATTCGTGTCCATTCGTGTTCACCATTCGTGCCATTCGCCCTCATTCGCGTCCATTCATGTTCCCCCATTCGCGTTCATTTGTGCCATTCGATGCCAAAAACTCCGCATCGAATTCCGCGAATCGGCGCGAAAGGCAACCCCAACCGAATTCATCTCTCATTCCTATCCATTCGTGCCTATTCGTGTTTCCCTATTCGTGCTCATTCATGTTCACCATTCGTACTCATTCGTATCCATTCGTGTTCTCCGGAAACCGGCACCTCTACTAATAACGATGAAAGTGCAAGAACGGCTCCTCGGCGGCTGTATAATCAGCGCGAAGGAGAGCGGAATGTGGACCTGAGCAACCTTGATTATTTCACTGTCGTGATCGTCCTCATCGCGCTGGCGGTGGTGTGGGGCATCCTCCAGCGCGTGTTGAAGTTCACCGTGCGCGTCTTTGCCTGCGGCTGCGCCGTCATCGCCGGCATGGCGCTGGGGATTTTCGTGCTGGTGAACTGGGGGGAGATTGCGCGGGCGCTGGGGCTTTGAACGCCGGCGGAGTCAATATAAGTCCGGCCGGCGGTCTTTGAAGACGGGGATGCGCTGCCGGATGTCGTTCACTTTCGTCAGGTCAATTTCACAGGTCAGCAGCGTTTCGACTTCTGGGCCGGCCTCTACCACAGCATCGCCCCAGGGGTCAATCACGGCGCTGCGCCCGGCGAAGCTCTCACCCTTGCTCTCGCCCACGCGGTTGCAGGCGGCGACGAAGACCTGATTCTCGATGGCGCGGGCGCGCAGCAAAGTCTGCCAGTGCGCAGCGCGGCGCGTTGGCCACTCGGCGGGGAGCAGGAACAGCTGCGCTCCGCCGAGCGCGTAGCGGCGCCACATCTCGGGGAAGCGCAGGTCGTAGCAGATGCCCAGGCCCGTCATCCCCCACTCCGTCTCGACAAGCGCAAGCGAGTCGCCGGCGGCCAGCCACTTCGGCTCGTCGAGCATCGGCACAAGGTGGACTTTGCGGTACAGGCCGATGAGTTCGCCGTGTGCATCGTACAGCGCGAAGGTGTTGTACGCGCGGCCGTCCTTCTTTTCGAGCACCGAGCTGGCAATCGCAATCCGCTGTTCTTTTGCTAAGGCGCTCAGGCGCGCGAACATCCCTTCGCCGAGCGCGTCGGCGTGCTGGGGCCAGTTCTCCAGATCGTAGGCCGTCGGCCAGAGTTCGGGGAAGACGACGAGGGCCGAGCCGCGCCGGGCGGCTTCGCACGTCCAATCGCGCACGTGCTCGAAGTTGCGCTCCGGCTCGCCGAGGTAGAGATGCATCTGGCCGATGGAGAGTTGCATAGGATAGCCTCCGCCGAGAGAGATGTGCCGATTCTAATCGCCCCGCTGCTAAACGAAAATGCCCGCCCTGCTTCGGACAAGGCGGGCAAGACAAGAGGCGCTTGTCGCGTTACTTCCCGGCGTCGGGGATGACGAGTTCCTGGCCGGGGCGGATCAGGTTCGGGTTATCGCCGATGACGTCCTTGTTGGCCTCGTAGATTTCCTTCCAACGGTTGGCCGTCTTGTAATACTTCAGCGAGATGTGGCTGAGGGTCTCGCCGGCGGCCACGACGTGCTTGGTCGCCAGACGGCGGGCCTCCGCTTCAGCAGCGGCTCTGGCAGCTTCCTCCGCCTTGCGCTTCTCTTCGGCTTCGAGCTTGCTCTCTATCTCGCGAAGCCTGGCCTGAGCCTCATCGGCGACCTTCTGCGCGGCGGCGGCACGCTGCTCGGCGGCGGCCTTGGCAGCAGCGTCGGCAGCGGCTTTCGCTTCAGCGGCCTTGCGGGCGGCCTCTTCCTGAGCGGCCTTGGCGGCGGCGGCCTCGGCAGCCTTGGCCTTGGCGGCGGCGTCGGCGGCCGCCTTCTGCGCTAACACGTGCGCGTCGGCGGCGGCCTTCTTGGCCGCTTCCGCAGCAGCCTTCTCGTCGCGATCGGTCAGGGCATCCGTGATTTTGTCGAAGAGGCCTTTCTTGGGTTCGTTGGACATTGGTTGATCTCCTACTAAGTGAAGGGTGTGGATAAGGCAAGTTACTTCCGACCGCCCAGTGCGGCTTGAAGCAAACTTTGAGCGATGAGGCCGCCGGCAGCGGCTTGCGGCGAGCCGGATTGCAGCGGGTTGATTTGCCCGCCGGCGAGCGCGGCCATCAAGGCCTGCATCCCCGCCTGCAGGTTATCTGCGCCCTGCTGCTTGGCCTGTATGAAAGCCAAACCCGCCGTCAGCAAATCGCCGAGGTCGAGGCCTTCGTTGCCGGGGCGCGGCTGGGGCTGCTGCAACATGCCCAGGAGGGCGGTGAGCACGTTTGCACCGGATTGCGGCTGAGGCGTGCCGCCGCTTATCAGGCTGCCGAGCAGCGCGGCCATCGGGTCACTGCCCGCCGGCGTTTGCGGCGCGCTGCCTCCCATCAGCCCACCCAGCAGTGCGGCCATTGGGTCGCTGCCGGCCTGAGGCTGCGGCTGGTTGCTCGGCTTGACGGGCACGTTGCCCAACATCGCTCGCAGCAGCGAACCGATGTCGTTTTGATTGAGAGCCTGCTTACCCTGAAAGCGTGTTGCGGCTTCAGTGAGGCCCTGCGCATAGTACTGGCCGGTGCTACCGCGCGAATTGGATTGCAGCTGACCGGCCGCATAACTGAGCTGCTCGCTTGGCGTATGGCCGCGCTGCGATTGAAGCGCCTGCACAATTACTTGCAGGTTGTGCACCATGTTATCGCCATGATTGCCGTTGGCGCCATCGAGGGCATTAATCTGTTCGCGGTGAGCGCTGACGTTCTGCAGCGCCAAGTTGAACAGGTTGCTGAGGTCGAGGCCGGTTGGAGCAATAGTCGAAGGGGAAGGAGGCGTGGCGCGTGATTGTAGTTGCATGAGATTCTTTCGTAGAATTTGCAGCCGGCCAGATGGAGTCTGGCCGCTGCGAGCGCTATAGAAATGTGACCCGATCTTTTGGCAGATGTAAGAAGTTTAGAGATGAAATATAAAGACCATATAAACCCCTTCACGGAAGTGCGTTTGTCGAACGACTTCGCACGTCCCTCACCGGACGTGTGTTCAGCGCCGCTGCGCCCACGGCGGCGCAACCCAAGCGAACCCCAGCGCCAACAGCCCGCCCAGCACACTCCAGCCGCCTAGGCTGAGCAAATTCAATTCCGGATTGGCGTTGGTCATGGTCAATACCTGGAATGCCTGAATGCTCAAGCCGCCCAGCGCCCAGACGATGAGCCAAGCCGCCAGCCAGCGGCAAGAAGGCCGCCAGAGAGGCAAGACCAGTAGCCCGCTCGCCAGGCCGCCCGCCAGCCCCGCAACGCCTCCGCTCACCAGCAGGCCCGGAAGCAACACCGTCACAAAAACGATGCCGGCGAGGATCCAGTCGCCGGTCTGGTCGCCGAGGCCGATGGCGAGGGCGGATGTGAGTTGGCCGAGCACAGTTGCGATGAAGGCGGCGAGCAAACCGCTCACGCCTCCGAGGAGGAACATCAGGCCGAGATTGCGCCGGGGATGATGAGAAGGTTGGATTGTCATAGGAAGCGCTATGTCATTAGCAAGTTAGACCGCTCGTCTGTATTCCAAATTCGCGTGACACGAAGTCCAGATCCGGTGAAAAGAATTGCATTGCGCTCGGGTTCGAAGTTTGTGGAAAACCCAAAAGGGGCGGATAATCGGACACAATGTACGAAATCGAGTACACTCCAGAAGCACGTGACGACCTGAAGGTGTTCCGGAAGTTCGAGCAAAAGTATATCCTTGACGAAATTGACGCACAACTTCAACACGAACCGAATATAGAAACTCGCAACCGCAAGAAACTACGCCCCAATCAGTTGGCTGAATGGGAACTGCGGATCGACAGGTTTCGGATTTTTTATGATGTGCAGGAAGCAGTGAAAATCGTCAAAGTCGAAGCCATCGGCTATAAGCGTGGAAACACATTGTTTATTCGTGGACAGGAGTACGAGTTATGAAGACTGTGACCGTTTCGCCGCGCGCGAAAACGTTGACGACGTTGCTCAAGAGAGCCAGGCGCGGTGGTTTGATCCTTCGATCTCCGGATGGTCATGAGTTCATTCTGGCCGAGATTGATGACTTCAATCGAGAGATTGAACTGACACGGCAAAACAAGAAGTTGATGAAACTACTCGACGAACGCGGGAAGCAAACTAAAACAGTCAAGGCTTCTGAAGTCAGAGCCCAACTCGGGCTAAAGTAAGGGTCTGCAAAGGCAAAGCGGGGGCTACTACCCGCGTCTAGCCAGCCTGTTTTGCTCGCCGCGCTTGCGGGCGGCTGATACATTGCCGTTGCCGTTGGGGTTTGGAACAAAAGAAGGGCGACCTCAGCGCCATCGCCAAACCATCGGCGTCGCGCTTCAGCGCGCATCACCCCCTCGCGCCAAGTCGCTGCTTACTGTTTCCGGCAAGGCCGCGCGCCTACAGCTTGGCGCTGCGCGGGCGCGCGAGCAGCAAGACAAGCGCGGCAATCGCCAGGGCGAGGATGACGGTGACGGCCAGCCCGCCCTCCGGCCCGAACGCGCCGCCGGTGAACCAATCCGGCCCGGCCTCCGCCAGGTTGAACAGCATCGGCCCGGCCTCGGCGCTGCCGCTCACCTGCAACCCGAAGACGTTGCCCTGCATCCAGTTCCACGCCGCGTGCGCGGCGCAGATGCCCCACAGCGACCTCTCCCAGAGCGCATACAGCGCGGCAAAGACGGCGAACAGGAACAGGTTGAGCAGCGGCAGCGCGCCGATGTTCGGGTTGAGGCCGTGCAACACGGCGAAGACGAGCGAGGAGACCAGCACGCCCAGCCATGGCCTGTAGCGCGCGCCGATCACATTCATCAGCCAGCCGCGCGTCAATGCCTCCTCCGCCGCGCCCTGCACCATCCACCCAAAAAAGATGACCAGCACGCCGCCGAGGGCGAACCATCCCTCGCGCTCCGGCAGGCCCGCCTCGGGCGCAACGTAGCCGAACGGCAACATCAGGCCGACGCTGGCCGCAAACATCCCGCCGCCGACGAGCAGGCCGCGCGCGTACTTCCGCGCCGCGCCGTCGCGCTCGAAGCCCAGAGTCCACAGCGGGCGCTTCTCGAACAGTCGCAGCCACAGAGCGAGCAGGATGAAGATGGGGCCGAAAGCGGCAACGAGAAAGAGGGCGATCGCGGCCCCGTGGATCAGCGGCTGGTCGCGCGGAAGGCCCTGGTCGCCGAAGACGAGCCACTGCGCGAGCAGCAGCGGCAGGCCGCCGCCGACCTGCGCGGCCAGCACAAAGACGAACGTCAGCGGGATGGCGAGGGCGATGTGCGGCAGGCGTTTGCCCGTGCGGGCAAGCTGGAAAAGACGGTGGCCGGGTTGGACGAATGGCGCAAGCATCGAGGCGGATGAGGGCGCCTTCTGCTCAGCCGATGAACTGGATGATGTAGCTGAGGTAGCCACGCCGGCCACGTTCCTTCGTCCAAAGCACCACCGATTTGCGGATGCGCTTGAGGCAGGCCACGATTTCTTCCAGCGACACAGGCGTCAGTCCCACATCCACCGGGCGGCCGGCATCGTCATACAGGTGCTCACGACCGAGCCGCCAATCACAGACCGCTTTGACGGTCTCATAGACTTGCTGCGCCGGTGGCGAGAGGCGCACCACCGGGGCCGCGCGCCCGCGCACTTCGGCCTGGTAAGCGCGTATCAAGCCTTCGAGAGCGTGTTCAACGTCCGCGTCCAACAATTGCGGGTTGGATCTGTACACCTGCACGATCCCGGACTCGATATTTTGCAGCACGTCTATATGGTTTTCTTCGAATTTCGTCATGTCTGCCTCCGATGGTCAAAGCAGGTTCGCCTGCGCCGGCGCGGGCAGCGCCTCCCACTCCGGCAGCGGCGGCACAACGTGGCGTTCGCTGACGAGCGAGTGAAAGAGGCGCGCCATAGCGGGCGCGTGCGTGTCATCCGGGTTGTGAAGGAAGAAGAACACCTCGTCGCCCGCGCGCAGCCATCCGGCGACGGCATCTGCCCACGCCTCCAACCAGGGGCGGTTGGCCGTCACCTCCGGCTGGCCGACGAAGCGGACGAAGGCGAAGGAAGTGGTGCGGGTGTGCCTCAGCGGGAAGTTCGGTTTCCGGCCCTGCGCCTCGGCGACATCCGGGCTGTGGTCTTGCGGCAGGGCGAACAGCGCCGTCGTGTCAAAGATGCCGCGCGCGGCGCCGTGCTCGCGGAGCGCCTCGTCGAAGCGCGCCTCGTGCGGGCCGCCGTCGAAGAAATCGGCGTGGCGCGGTTCGACGGCGTAGCGGAAGTTGCGGGATAGAGATTGGAGATAGGAGATTAGAGAGTCGAGATGGGCGGCGCGGAAGGTGGGCGGCAATTGCAGGAAGGCCGGGCCGCAGCGGTCGCCGAGGCGTTCCAGCCGGTCGAGGAACGCGCGCGTCTCGGCCTCGCAGTTGCGCAGCCGCTTGCGGTGCGAGATGACCTGTGGGAACTTCAGGCAGAACTTGAAGCCGGGCGGGGTCGCCTCGCGCCAGCGCTCGACGGTGGCGGCATCGGGCAGGGCGTAGAAGGTGGTGTTGCCCTCGACCGTGTTCAGGCGTTGGCTGTAGAGCGAGAGGAAATCCTTCTGCTTTGCGCCTTTAGGGAAGAAGCTGCCGGCCCAGCTCTTCAGGCCCCACAGGGGGCAGCCGAGGAATAACATACCGGAATTATAACGGCCCGCCTGTCATCTCGGCGCGCGCCGTTGGTGTTCGGTTGCAAAAGCCGCCATGATATTTGCACGCAACTTTCATTCGATTTACACGCAATCTTCATTGCCACAGAAAGTGCAGAAACTATAATGTCCAAAAATTGGAATTTCTCGATGGACGCTGAACGTGCCCTTCTGGCCGGGTTCCTGCAGACTCTGGCGCGCCGCTATTTGTTGTTGGAGTATGGTTTGGTCGAAAGCGTCAACGACCTGACGAAAAGCGAATTCCAAACTATGGAGTTGATTGCCCTCGAGGGAATTACGACGGTCAGTGAGTTGGCTAAGGCAGGCAAGGTGCCGATGAGCACGGCCAGCTGGCACGCCAACCGCCTGGTGGAGCGAGGCTATCTGGTCCGCCGGCCTGACCCCGACGACCGACGGACGATCCGGCTGGAGCTTACCGCAAAGGGGCGCAAAGTGCTGTCCGGGCTGAACCGGGCCTTTGAGGCCATGGCTGCCGAATTGCTGGCCGGCGCCACCGCCTCGGAGCGGAAGGTGCTGCTCAAGCTGGCCCGGCGTCTGACGCGCGAGTTGCCCCCGTAAGCAACCTGAACTGCACACCGGCAACATTTTTTCGACAAACTGATCCATGAGATAGGCCGGTGGGCTTTTTGCTGCCCGTTGACCAACCACGAGGAGCCTATGAGCACTTTTTCCTCACCAACAACTGCTGTCGCATCTTCCCGTCTTCCGCTGGGGCTTAAGGCTATCTTCGCTATCGGCAGTCTGGGCTTTACGCTGCTCATTTCAGCCATCAGCTTCTTCTTGTTGTTCTTCTACACCGATGTGGCCCTGGTCCCGCCGGCACTGGCCGGCAGCGCCATGCTCGTCGGGAGGATCTGGGACACGATTAATGACCCGCTCGTCGGCTGGCTCTCCGACCGGACCCGTTCGCGATGGGGCCGGCGGCGCGTCTATCTGATCTACGGCACGCTGCCCCTCGCGCTTACGGCGATCACTCTCTGGGTTATGCCGCGCGGGCTGTCCCCCATCCTGGCCTTTGCTTGGATCGTCATCACCTACTCGCTCTTCGACACGTTTTTCACCCTCACCAATATGCCCTTCGGTACGCTCACCGCCGAGCTGACACAGGACTACGATGAGCGCACCAGCCTGACAGCGGCCAGCTCGGTCGGTGCAGTCATCGGGTATATCACGGGTGGCATCGCCATGCGCGCCATCGTCGGCCAGTTCCAGGACCCGGGCTTCGGTTACATGGTGGCCGGGGTGATCCTCGGCGCCGTGGTTGGAGGATGCGTGGGGCTGGTGGCGTGGAAGGTGCGCGAGCCGGCTCAGACGCAATTGCGTACGCCGTCGGGTTCGCTCCTCACCGGTCTGCGGGCGACGTTGCGAAACCGTCCCTTCGTCACCCTCGTCGCTGCGTTTTCGCTGGCACGCCTCAGCTTCACCATCCTCTCCACCGTGCTGGCCTATTTCGTCACCTATCAGCTGCGCGCTCCCGATCGTTTGACCTCGCTGCTCAGCGTGCTGATGATCGTCATCGGCCTCTTCATCTTTGCCTGGAAGTGGCTCAGCGACCGCTGGAATAAGGGCGGTGCTTATGCCGTTGGCCTGTTCATCACGGCGCTGGCGGTGGGCGGCTCCTTCTTCGTCGGGCCGGGCCAGGTCGGCAGCATGTATGTCGTGATGGCGATTGCAGGCTTCGGCCTGGCCGCGCACTGGGCGATCCCCTGGGCGATGCTGCCCGACGTGGTGGAGTATGACGAAGCGGCTACCGGTCAGCGCCGCGTGGGCATGTATTACGGCGTGGCCGGCCTGGCCGATAAGCTCATGCGGACTCTCGGCGTGGCGTTGGTGGGCTGGGTGCTGGGATGGTTCGGTTACGTCCCGAATGTGGAGCAGACGGCGCAATCCCTGCTGGGCATCCGCCTGCTGTTTGGTCCGGTCTCGGCGGCGCTTCTGGCCCTCGCCCTGCCGTTGCTCCTTACCTACCCCATCACCCGCGCCTCTCACGCCAGGCTGCGTGAGCAGCTGGCCCAGGCTGCCCCCGCAGAACGTGTGGAAACGGTGATCGCCGGCGATTGACGACTGGTACGCCCTAAAAATTGCCGCGCCGCTATGCGACTCCTGTCCTCCCTCCGCACTCTCGCCATTGACCTTTACCTGCGGCGGTTTCGCGTCCCGCGCGATCTGACGCGCTACGCCTTTCGCCGCTACGGCGAGCGTGTGGCCCTCATTACGCCGAGCGGCTCGCTCACCTATGCCCGGCTGGCCGATCGAGTGTACCGGCTGGCGACCGGCCTGGCCGGGCTGGGGCTGCGCAAAGGCGACCGCTTCTTCACGCTGCTGCCGGACGACTGGGAGCAAATCGAGGTGCGGCTGGCGGCCATGGAACTGGGGGCGGTCCAGACCGCCTTTCACGGCGCCCACGCCGCGGAGCTGATTTTGGAGGCCGCGCGTACAGCGCAGCCGCGGGTGTTCATCTATCACCCGTCGTTGGGCGCGGACATCGCCCATCGCCTGGCTCACGAGCTGGAAGGAATCCAGTTGCTGGCCGTGCGCGAGGGCGCCACGTACGAGGCGTTGATCGGCTCCAGCCTACCGCGCCGGAGCGAGAACCCCGTTGCCCCTTCGGATCCGGCGGCGCTGGGATTCACCTCCGGCACCACCGGCCGGCCCAAGGCCCTGTTCGTCACCCACGGAACGATGATCACCAGCCTCCGCCTGACCGCCCTCAATGTGCGCATCATGCCGTCGCGCCAGCCGCAGATCGCCGTGCTGGGCATCCCGCTGGTGGGCGCAGGAAGCGGCCTGGTCCTGCCGACGCTGTTCACCGGGGGCGTCATCATCCTTCCGCCCGCTTACGAGGCGGGCGAGGTGCTGCGGCTGGTCGAGCAGCACCGCGCGACGCGCATCTTCATTACCCCGAGCCAGTTGATTGATATCCTGGACCTGCCCGACCTCGACCGCTACGATTTGAGTTCGCTGCGCAACGTCATATACGGCACGGCCTCCACGCCGGCCGCAAAGATCGAGGAGGCGCTGCGCCGCTTCGGCCCCATCTTTCAGCAGGGCTATGGCATGGCCGAAGTTCTGCCCCCTGTGAGCCTGCTGCAAATGGAAGATCACGTCCGCAACGGCCAGCCTGCGCCACGGCACGTGCTCAGCTCGGTGGGGCAGGTCGTGCCGCAGGTGAGCGTTCAGATTGTGGACGAAGCAGAACGCCCGCTGCCGCCCGGCGGCGTGGGCCAGGTTCTCATCGCCAGCCCGACTACCTTCGGCGGCTACTGGCAGCGACCCGACCTCACCGAGCAGGCCCTGCGCGGGGGCTGGTTCCGCACCGGCGATTACGGCTACTTCGACGCCGAGGGCCGGCTGCACATCCTTGACCGGGAAGCCAACCTGATCCGGCGCCGTGGGTATGTGATCTACCCACGCCTGGTAGAAGAAGCAATTCACTACCATCCGGCGGTGAAGGAAGCCTGCCTGGTGGACGGCGGCGCGCAGGGCGTAGTGTTGTGCGTTTCGCTCCGGCATGCCTGGCGCGACCGGCTGGCCTCGCCCGCGTTCGCCGAAGAGTTGCGCGACTTCCTGATCGGGCGCATCGAGGACTGGCAGATGCCCGACCGGGTGCGGCTCTACGCCGAGTTGCCGCGCAGCTATCTGCGTAAAGTGCTCCATCGCGACGTGCGCGCATCGCTCGCGCAGCCGGAAACGACGTCTGCTCTTCCCGCCTGATCCGATGATTGACACAGTTCTGACCTCTCACCTGATGAATCAGACTCCCTCGTTCGCGCCGCCCGACGCGCCGGTGCTGCGCACCGAGGCGCTCCGCAAGCAGTATCGCCTCGGCGCCGTGGAGGTGACCGCCCTCGACGGCGTTGACTTCGCCGTGCAACGCGGCGAGTTCGTCGCCATCATGGGGCCGTCCGGCTCGGGCAAATCTACGCTCCTGCACCTGTTGGGCGGGCTGGACCGGCCCACCTCCGGCGACGTGATCCTGGCCGGCGAGCGCCTGGCCGCCCTCGCCGACGACGCCTTGAGCCTGGTGCGCCGCCGCCGCATCGGCTTCATCTTTCAGGCCTTCAACCTCATCCCGACCCTCACCGTGGAGGAGAACGTTGCCCTGCCGCTGGTGATGGATGGGCGCGACGCAGCGCAGTACGCGACGAAGCTGGAGACGCTCTTGCAACTGGTTCTGCTCGCCGAGCGCCGCCATCACAAGCCGGATCAACTCTCCGGCGGGCAGCAGCAGCGCGTGGCGATTGCCCGCGCCCTGATCACCGAACCGGAGATCGTTCTGGCCGATGAGCCGACCGGCAACCTGGACTCTAAGTCCGGCACGATCGTGCTCGACCTGCTCCGCCGCGTGTGCAAGGGTATGCCGGCCACCATCGTCATGGTAACGCATGATCCACGCGCAGCCTCCTACGCCGACCGAGTGGTCTTTCTGAAGGACGGCCGTCTGGTGGATGAGTGCCGCAACCGGCAGGACGGGCGCGACCTGATCCGGGTAGCCGAACGGCTGGCTGCGCTCGAAGAGTAAGCCACGATGTCGCCTCTGCTCCGCTTCCGGCACCTGGCCCCGGTGTTCCTGGCACTGCGCAGCATGCTCATGCGCCGGGCGCGCACCGCGCTCACCGCGACGGGCATCGCCCTCGGCGTGGCGGTGGTGCTGGCCGTCAACGTCACCAACGCCACCCTGCTCTCCTCCCTCAACGCCGCGTTCGACGAGGCCGGCGGGCGCGCCGACCTGACGGTGATAGACCGGGCGCGCGGCGGCAAAGGCTTCGAGTCCGGCCTGATAGACCGGGTGCGCCGCGTGGAGGGCGTGGTCGCCGCCGCACCGGCGGCGCAGTTCTTCACCCTGCTCGCCGATGATTTGAACCGCTGGCAATCCGCCATCAGCCCCGCCGGCGTGGCCGCCGGGAATCTCCTCCTGGTGATGGGCGTAGACCCGGCGGCGGAGCCGGGCGTGCGGGATGTGACTCTGGCCGAGGGCCGACTGCTTGAGCCGGCTGAGTCTCGCTACTCGGTCGTGTTGGTGGAGACGTACGCGCGCGAGCACGGCTACCGGGTGGGCGATAAGCTGCCCATCCTGTTGCCGGGCGGCAGGGGAGTAGCCACGCTCAACGTGGTCGGCCTGATCGAGCGCTCCGGCGCGGGGCTGATCAACGGCGGCGCGGTCGCCTTTGTGCCGCTGGCGGTGGCGCAGGAGCTGGGCGAGCGCGGCGGGCGGCTCGACCGGATTGACGTCGTCGTCCCCGATGAGGTCGCCGACTCGGCGGCGGCGCTGGCCGCGCTGCGCGAGCGCCTCACGTCGGCGCTGGGGGAGAACGTCCGTGTGATCTACCCCGGCGCGCGAGGGGAAGAACTGTCCAAACGGATGGCGTCCTATCGCTTCGGGTTGGACTTGTTCAGCCTCGTAGCGATGTTCGTCGGCGGGTTCCTCATCTACAACACCTTCGCCATGAACGTGGCCGAACGCACGCGCGAGATCGGCCTGTTCCGCGCCATCGGCCTGACGCGCCGCCAAATCCTGGCGCTGGTCTTCACCGAGGCCGGGCTGCTGAGCGTGTTCGGTTCGGCAGCAGGCCTGGCCCTGGGGCTGGGCATGGCGCAGGGCATGTCGGCCACATTGAGCGTGATTGCCGGCAGCACTGCCGTCCCCATGACCGTCCCGCTCGACGGCTTTGCCCGCAGCCTGGTGCTGGGGTTAGGCGTCACTTTTGTCTCGGCGCTCGGCCCGGCGCTGCAGGCCGCGGGCATCTCGCCTTTGCAGGCGCTGCGGGCACGCGCCCAGACGGAGGCGGGAACCTGGCAGCACTACGGCTTGCGCTTTGGGCCGGGGTTGATGCTGCTGGGCTGGCTAACGTTCAACGACCTTCCCCTGCGCCCCTCGGTAGCCTGGCCCATCGTCAGCCTGGCGGCGCTGCTCTTCCTGCTCGGCGCAGCCCTCAGCGTCGTGCTGGTAGAACCGCTCCTCACACGGCTGCTGCGGCCGGTGATTGCCCGCCTCTACGGGCGCGAGGGCCGGCTGGGTGTGGCCAACCTCCAGCGCGCGCAGGGGCGCAGCCTGCTCACCATCGCCATCCTCATGCTCGGCATCGGCATGAGCATCGCCACCGCCTCACTCGGCGACAGCTTCCGGCGCGACCTGAGCCGCTGGATCGAGGCCGCCACCGGCGGCGACCTGCTGGTGCGCTCGCCGGTGCGCCTGAAGCATCAGGATCGCCAGCGGCTGGCGGCGATTGACGGCGTGCAGCGCCTGACGGCAGAACGGTTCGTCGAGGTATGGACGACCGGCATGGCGTTCGAAGATGAGATCATGTTCGTGGCCATCGAACCGGAGACCCGGCAGCAGATCAGCGAGTTTATTTTTGAGTCTGCCGTGGGCGGCTCGGCAGCGACGGCGTTTGCCCGCCTCGAGCAGGGCGGGGCGGTCTTCATCAGCACCACCATGGTCAGCCGTTACGGTCTGCGCCTCGGCGACTCGCTGCGGCTGGAGACGCCGCGCGGCCCGCAGGACTTTGAAGTGGCCGGCGTGGTGACCGACTTCACCGGCAACGGACTGATGGCCTTCGGCAGCTGGGGCGACCTGCGCCGCTACTTCGGCGTGGACGACGTAGACCGCTTCATCATCCAGGTGATGCCGGATGCGTCGGTCACCGAAGTCAAACAGCGGATCGAGGCGCGGCTGGGCGACCGGCTCAACCTGATGATTGAAGCCGTGGACGAGCTGATGCGCGCCGCGCTGGCAGTGGTAGACCAGTCCTTCGTCATGTTCGATACGCTGGCCTTCATCGTCGTCACCGTCTCGGCGCTGGGCATCATCAACACCATGGCCATCAGCGTGCTGGAGCGCCAGCGCGAGATTGCGCTGCTGCGCAGCCTGGGCTTCACCCGCGCGCAGGTACGGCGTCTGATCCTGGCCGAGGCGGCGGCGCTGGGCGCGGCCGGCGGCGGGCTGGGCCTGCTGCTGGGCTTTTTGCTGGCGCGGCTGTACATCCGTGTGGTGCAGTACCTGGCCGGCTACGAGCTGAGCTATGTGATCTCGACCCGCGCGCTGGTCAGCAGTCTCATCATTGCGCTGGTCATCTCTCAACTGGCGGCCCTGTGGCCGGCCATCCGCGCCGCCCGGCGCGAAATCGTCTCCGCGCTAAAGGAGGAATGATGAGCAAACCAACAACTCAGGCAACCGACTACTACACTGAAGCCTTCTCACGCAACATCGGCCTGCTGACCGTCGCGGAGCAGGAACGGCTGCGCCGGGCCTGCGTCGCCATCCCCGGCATGGGGGGCGCGGGCGGCGTGGCTGCGGCGACCCTGGCGCGCACCGGCATCGGCCGCTTTCGCATCGCCGACTTCGACGAATTCGATGTGGTCAACATGAACCGGCAATACGGCGCGACGGTGCACACGCTGGGCCGCAACAAGGCCGAAGTGATGGCCGAGGTCATCACATCCATCAACCCGGAAGCCGAAGTTGCGGTGTTCACGGAGGCCATCACCGAGGACAACGTGGACGAATTCCTGGCGGGCGCCGACGTAGTGCAGGATGCGCTGGATTACTTCGTGCCCGACGCCCGCCGGCTGCTCTACCGCCATGCGCGCGCCAGAGGACTGCACGTGGTCGCCGCCGGCCCGCTCGGCTTCAGCAGCGCCATGCTCGTCTTTTCGCCCACCGGCATGAGTTTCGACGAGTATTTTGATATACGAGATGACATGAGCTTCGAGGAAAAGCTGATTGCCTTCTCCATCGGGGTTGCGCCCGGCGGAACCCACCTGGCCTATATTGATCCCAAGAGTGTGGACTTCAAGAAGGGCTACGGCCCGTCGCTCGGCCTGGCCTGCCAGCTCGCCAGCGGCATGGCCGCGGCAGAGATCGTCAACATCCTGCTGAAGCGCCGGCCCGTTCGCGCCGCGCCCCACTACTCCCAGTTCGACCCGTACACCATGCAGTACAAGACCGGCATGCTCTGGTGGGGAAACCGGAATCCCATCCAGCGGCTCAAGCGCTGGTATGTAAAACGATTGCTGCTCAAAGGCGAAAGGCTCCGCAGTCTTTCGGCGGAGCAGCGGGGAGCTTGAGGCTATGTTGTTGAAAAGAATCCTGGTTGGTACCGTTGCCTTAGTGATCCTTGTAGCCGGCGGCCTACTGGCCTATCAACGGTTCGCCGCGCCCCTTCCGCCGACGCCCACGCCCACACCCAATGAAGCCGAGCCGGCGCCCATCTCCGCCGAGGGCCGCATCGTCCCGGCGCGCGAGGCCACGCTGGCCTTTCGCTATGGAGGCCGAGTGAGCGCCGTCCGTCTGGCGGAGGGCGAAAATGTCAAGGCCGGCGAAGTGCTCATCGAGCTGGAGACCGCCGACCTAGAGGCGAACGTCGCTCAGGCACAGGCGGCGCTTGATGCCGCTCGTGCGCAGCAGGCCCTTGTGCCTGAGGGCGCCCCGCAGGAGCAGAAGGATTTGCTGGCCGCCCAGGTTGCTCAGGCGCAGGCGGCGCTGGAGGCGGCGCAAACGATGCTGGCCGAGGCTGCGCTGCGCGCGCCGTTTGCCGGCACGGTTGTGGCCATTGCGGTGGAGGCCGGCGAAGTCGTGGGGCCGGGCGCGCCGGTGGTCGTGCTCGCCGATTTGAGTGAATGGCGTGTGGAGACGCTGGATTTGCAGGAAGAGGATGCCGCCCGGCTGCGCCGCGGTCAGCGCGTGCGGGTGAAGGTGGCGGCGTTGCCAGGCGAAACGTTCGACGGCGTGGTGGAGCGGGTGGCCCTCAGTGCTTCGTCCTATCAGGGCAACGTCACCTACGCGGTGCGTATCCGGCTGGAGGAGACGGCCGCCCCGCTCAGCTGGGGCATGACGGCGTTTGTGGAGATAGATGTGAACGCGCCGCTGGCGGTGGTTGCCGAGCCGGCCCGCTCGCCCACGCCCAAACCGACCTCAACACGCACGTCGCCGACGACGGCCACCGCCAGGCCGGCCACCGCAACGCCGGCCGCGCAGGCCACGCCCGTGGCAACCGTCTCGACCCGCGCCGGGTCGCTGAACGCCGCGACGCAGCGTTCTGGGACATCGGCCTCCGCTGCAGTAACGGCTACGCCGGTCGTCCACGTCGTTGCCCGCGGCGAGAACCTGTACCGTATCGCGCTCCGCTATGGAACCACCATCCGGGCCATCATGCAGGCCAACGGCTTGAAGAGCACCACCATTTACACCGGCCAGCGGCTGATTATCCCGTGAGCGATGGGATCGCCTGAGGCGGCGATTCTGGGGCTGGCGTTAAGACGTTGAGCGCAGAGGTGACGGCATCAAGGCCGCCCTGGTAGTAGGCGACCCACGGAAGGGCCGGGCGTTCCCGGGCCTGATGGCCGGCGAGATTACTCTCCCACTTCGCCCGCTCCGCTTCGAGCGCAGCCGCGATCTCCTCCGCGGAGCAGGGGCCGGCCATCCCCGCCAACAGCCGCCGAACGGCGTTCAACGCCACCAGCTGCCCCTCGTCGTACTTCAGGCCTCCCGTGACGCGGCCCTGCTTGTGGATCTGGCAGACGGCCTGAGAGCCGGTGCGCCCGGCGAGGGACCGGCTGACTTCGCTGATTTTGGCTTCGACCCAGTCACGCAACTCGGAACAGGAGACGTTAGGACCTGTCACTTCGACCAGTCCACGGCCAGCTGCTTGCGACCGTGCAGTTCCTTCTCGACGGCCATGGCCGCCACAGCGCCTTCGGCGGCGGCCACCACCGCCTGCTTGACGTGGTTGCACAACACATCGCCGATGGCGTACACACCGGGGATGGCGGTGCGAAACTCATGGTCTACGATCAGGCAGCCCGTCTCGCTGGTCGGCAACTGCCCCTGCAGGAAATCGGTGATCGGCCGATTGCCCTGAAGATAGATGAAGACCCCACTCACCGGCAGGACCTGCTCCGGCCGACCGCGCGGCGCGACGCGAATACCCTCGACCTTTGTCTGGCCGATCACCTCGCGCAGCGATGTGCCGAGGTGCAGCTCGACCTTCGGATGGGCGGCGATCTTGCCGGCCTGCTCGGGCACGGCCTTCAGCTCCGGCGTGGGCGACACCAGGTGGATGCGGCGAGCGAACTTCGTCAGAAACAACGCTTCTTCAACGGCTTCGTCGTCGCTGCCGACAACGGCCACTTCCTGATCGCGGAAGAAGGCGGCATCGCATGTGGCGCAGTAGGAGACGCCCCGGCCCAGCAGCCGGTCTTCGCCGGGCACGCGCTGCCCGCGGCCCATCGAGCCGGTGGCGATGATGACGGCGCGAGCGGTGTAGGTGGCAGTGTTGGTGTAAACGATTTTGCGCTCGCCTTCCAGTTCAACGGCCTGGACTTTGTCCTGCACGAACTGCGCGCCGAAAGACGCAGCCTGTTGGCGGATGCGCTCCACCAGCTCGGCGCCGCTGATCTCGCCGGGCACGCCGGGATAGTTGGCGATCTTCGCGGTAAGGCCCAACGCCCCGGCGGTCACGCCCTTATCAACGACCAGCGTCCGGAGGTCGGCGCGCGCAGCGTACAGCGCCGCCGTGGCGCCCGCCGGCCCGCCGCCGATGATGATCAAGTCATATTCAAGTTCTTCGGCCCCGGTGGAATGTCCGTTGCCGGTGGAAGGCAAAGTCAGATCCAATTCCATATACACCCATCACTCCGTTAGCCGGGCCAGGATGTCGTTGCTCTCCATCAGCAGATAATCCGTGCCGTTATGCTTGAACTCCGTGCCGGTGTATTTGGCGAAGAGCACTTTGTCGTTCACTTTCACCTTGATTGACTCGTCGTCGCCGATGGCGACTACTACGCCGGTTTGCGGTTTCTCTTTGGCGGTCTCCGGCAGGAGGATGCCGGAAGCGGTGCGGCTTTCCTGCTCCAGTGGTTTGACCAGCACACGCGAACCGAGCGGCTGCACCTTGAGGGTTCCGTTTTTCTTGCTCATGCTTGTCTCCTCGATTATTTGAGTCCCAACAGTTGATTGATTTTGGGGCGATCGAAGCCGACGACGATTTTGCCGCCGATGTCTATCACGGGCACGCCCTGTTGCCCGGAGCGACGCACCATGTCGCGCGCCGCAGCGGGGTCGCGGCTGACATCCACATCCTGAAACCGGATGCCCCTCTGGCGAAAATAGGCCTTGGCCTGATTGCAGAAGGCGCAGGTGGGCGTGCTGAATATGATGACACGGGGTTGCGGTTTGACGGAAGCGGTCATGCGGCTCTATGCCTCCAAACGCTATGTTTTCACAAGTTTAGATGCAACGCCCGGTGGAAGGTAACAATCAGCGCCGGCGCCCCTGTGGATTGGCCCTGCCGCATTCGACGACGTTACCGGCAAGCCGGGCAGAAACTGGTTCGCGAAGGGGCGGCACGTTCTCTGACAACCCTTGCGTGCACACGAAGCCGTAGTGCAGGGCACGCCTGCGAGTGCGTGCTTATCAGGTGAAGCCGCCGGCCTCGGCCACATAGCCGCAGAGCGGGCAGCTCAATTGCAGCAGGCCGTCGTAGGCCAGCCGGCCCCGGCGGCAGTGGGAACACTTCTGGCCGGGGCGCGGCGCGCGGCAGGTTCGGGCCGTGTGCGCCTTCCGCTGCCGATCGGCGTTTCGACTCAATGCACGTGCGCGTGGTGCTCCGCCTGCCATTCTTCCTGCAGGCGCTCCATCGTCTGCTTGTCGAGCACCGTCATCAAGCGGGGCACGAGCGCGCTTTCGGGCAGAGCGCCTTCGATGTGGATGACTTCATTGATTACGGTGCGCGGCACGCCGTAGACGTGATACCTGTTCGCCAGATGCGGGAACTCCGTCGCCTCCACCATGTCGGCGGTGATGAGGTCGCTGGCCAGCGCCAGTTTGTGCGCCAGCAGCACCGCGCGTGGGCAGTAGGGGCAGGTGGGGGTGACGAAGACCTGGATATGCACCGGCTCGGTCAGCCGTTGTAGTTCGTCCAGCGTTTTGGCCTGCAGACCAGGCTCCCCCCGGCTGACCATCAGGATGTCTTCGATGAGCGTGCCGAATTCGTAGCCCGAGGGGATGCCGTAGAAGCGAATGCCGTAGTCTTTCGGCTCCGGCCCGCCGCCCAGAACGGCCAGGGCGGGAATCTTGTCAATGCGGTAGGCCTCGGCCAGTTCGGCGTCGGCAACAAAGTCGCGCACTTCGAGCGAAATCTTATCGGACAGCGCGGCGATCTCTTCGACGAGCTGGCGCGTTTCGGCGCAGAAGTCGCATTCGAGAGTGCCGCTACCGCCCTGGGTGAACATGAGCAGTTTGACCGGCGCCTTCATCCCGACCAGTATCTCGCGTACCTGCTGTTGAACTTCGGCGTTCAGTAAAGCCATGGGTCACTCCTTACTTTACCTTGCCAGCATCGTCCCGGTCATGAGGAACCTGAAGACGCTGGGCAAGATGTTTTTGTCCGGGCCTCCCAGCTCGCTGGAGTGAAACAGGACCGGGCAGCCCTTCTACTTCTCTTGGATGCCGGCGGGGGCAAAAGGTGACAGACGCCGTGCGCTTCGTTTATCGTCCGGGCCGGCGCAGGTTAGTGCTTCAGGGGGAAGAACTCTTCGAGGTGGAGGGCCTTGTACAGGCGCCGGCGCGCCTCTGCCGGGAAGTCGGGCCGGGGGAGTTCGCGGTAGAGCAGGACGGTTTTGCGCAGCGTATCCACCATCACGCGGCAGTCGGCACACCCGGCCAGGTGGCGCTCAATCTCGGCGCACAGCTCGGCGGAGGCCTCGCCGTCGAGGTAGGCGGACAAGCCGTCCAGCAGATGTTGGCACTCTTCCCGATTCATGTTATCCCTCTTCGCGTGCCAGAGCGCGCTCGGTGAAGTACGGCGACAGGCGCTCGCGCAGCCACAGCCGCGCGCGGTGCAGGCGCGTTTTGACGACCTCGACCGAAACGTCAAGCGCTTCGGCGGTCGCTTCGGTCGAAAGCCCTTCGAGTTCACGCAGGACGAAGACCGCTTTCAGTTTTTCCGGCAGTTCGCGGATTGCGCGCTCCAGCTCGGCGCGCGTCTCGGCGGTCTCGAAATCCCGCTCCGGCAGGCAGCACCAATCGAACAAGGCACGCGGCAAAGGTTTGTCCTCATCGAGTTGGTCGGGATCATCCACCGAGACCATCAGCGGTTGGGCGTGCCGAGCGCGCATGAGCGCCGCGTTGGCAGCGATTCGATAGAGCCTGGTACTCAGGCTGGAGCGGCCTACAAACGACTCGATCGCCCTGAACGCATTCAGGAAAGTCTCCTGCACCACGTCCTCCGCCTCAGCCTCGTCGCCGGTCAGGCGCAGGGCCAGCCGATAAACGGCGGGCGAGTGCTGCTCGATACACTCGGCGCAGGCGGATTTGTCTCCCGCGCGGAGGCGTTCAAGCAAGCGGCGGTCGGCGTCCCGGTCACTCATTACGTTAGATGCGAAAACCTTCGGAAGGATACGCGCGCTCGGGATTATACAACCGGAAGTTTATCTTGGAGCCTTGTCAGATGTATTTCCATTTTTTAGCCGGGGCCACATCCTGAGTGAAGGCCCGCAGTTTTCTGCGGGTCGCAGTCGAAGGACCGACCAATAATCTAGAACACACCTACCGTGTCCGCCTTCTCTGCGCAACTTTCATACAGCCTTCACCGTTCGTTGATTGATTTGATCTCCAATCTCTGCCGGAGGGCGACTATCACGGGTTGATACGAAGACTATCTGCGTTCGTTGATTGATTTGATCTCCAATCTCTGCCGGCCTGCCTGTGACCTGGGCTTGTTATTGCCCATCATGTGGCGATACACACTCGCACCGGCGTCTGTAGGACACCAACTTGAAGGGGCACCCTATCATAAATATCGCTTTGACGATTTCACTCGGACTTTTTTCGGCGAAGCCATGTTAAGAGTCGGCTAAGAACCCCTGACACAGCCCGGTGAAGAGGTATCATTAGCCCCGCTCGACCCTCTACGTTCTACTCTCTACTTTCTACATGCCCCCCCGCCGCATCCTCAACGCCACCTTGCTTATCGGCTTCTTCTTCATACTGGAGAAGGTCGGCGGGCTGGTCAAGCAGTTCGTAGCGGCGCGCCTTTACGGCGTAGGGCCGGAGCTAGATGCCTTCAACGCCGCCAACAATCTGCCCGATACGCTCTACACCGTCATCTCCGGCGGCGCGCTGGCGGTCGCCTTCATCCCCATGCTCAGCGCCGCGCTGGAGCACGACGGAAGGCCGGCACTGTGGGACCTGTTCTCGCGTGTGGCCAACTTGGCGCTGGTCGTCACCGGCGCACTCTCGCTGGTCATCGCCCTGCTCGCCCTGCCGCTGGTACAGCGCGTCGTCGTGCCGGATTTTTCGCCAGAACAGCAGGCGCTGGTGGCCGACCTGATGCGACTGAACCTGCTGGCCACATTGCTCTTCTCCTTCAGCGGTCTGATTGCTGCCGGTCTACAGGCCAATCAGCATTTCTTCCTGCCCGCGCTTGCGCCGGTGATGTACGACCTAGGCCAGGTTTTGGGCCTGCTCTTTCTGGGGCCGGTAGATCGGCTGGTGGTAGCCTGGGGACATCTGCCCGTCATCGGCTCGGCGCTGACGGTGCTAAGCAGCGTCGGGCTGAACCTGGGCATCTACGGCTTCGCCTATGGCACGGTGCTCGGCGCGGCGCTGTATCTGCTGGTTCAGCTGCCGGGACTGGCGCGTTACGGCTTTCGCTGGACGCCGCAGCTCTCGGTACGACATCCCGGCGTGCAACAGGTGCTGCGATTGATGGGGCCGCGCGTGCTGACGGTCGCCGGTTTCAGCGCTATCTTCATTCTCAACGACAACTTCGCCTCCGGTTTCGAGGCCGGCGCAGTGACGGCATTGGCCTACGGCTGGTTGTTCATGCAAGTTCCGCAGACCCTCATCGGCACAGCGGGCGGCATTGCCCTGCTGCCGACCCTCTCCGAACTGGCCGCTGCGGGCCGCGCCGACGAGCTACGCCGGTTGCTGCGCCACGCCCTGCTGCTGATGACCGCCCTCACCGTGCCGATTACGCTGGTCGCTGCGGCAGCGCTGCCGTTCGTCACGCCGCTTGTGTTCGATGAGGGCGCCGGTCTGGTGACCGTGGCCGGACAACTGTTCATGGTCGGGCTGGTGGGCCACTCGTTGAAGGAAGTGACGGCGCGCGCATTCTACGCGCACCGCGACGCCTGGACGCCGCTGGCGACGGTGCTGGTGAACCTCGGCCTGTACGTGCTGCTGGCCCTGGCGCTTACGCCGTTGCTCGGCTTCGCCGGGCTGGCGCTGGCCAACAGCCTGTCGTTCTCGGTTGAGGCCGGGTTGATGTTGTTTCTGTTGTGGAGAAGGAGAATTGTGTGATGGGCAAACGTATTGCGTATTTCGTATTTCGTTTCGCTTTGTGGAACGCGATGGTTGCTGGAACGCTGGCGGCCTGCGTTTTGAATCAGCCACAGGCTACGCTGCTGCCGATCGTGACGGCGCCGCCGGAGGCAACGGCCACGCCTCTGCCGGCTTCCGTTACGCCGACGGCTGCCGTGCCACCGTCTGAAACTGCTGCGCCCGCCTCACCAACGGCCGGTGCAACCGCTGTTGCGTCGCCCACTGCTGCACCGCTCAACTTCAATCCCGACGACTACGCCCTGCGCCGGATTACCGGGGGCTTGACTAAGCCGGTATTCCTGACGCATGCCGGCGACGCGCGCTTGTTCATCGTCGAGCAGCCGGGGACAATCCGTATCTTTGAAAACGGCCGGCTTCTGCCAGTGCCCTTCCTGGACATTCGCGATCGCGTCAACGACGGCGCCAACGAACAGGGCCTACTCGGCCTGGCGTTTCATCCGCGCTACACCGAGAACGGTTTCTTCTTCGTCAACTACACCGGCGCTAACGATGAAACCGTCATCGCGCGCTTCTCGGTGACGAGCGACCCAAACCGCGCCGACCCCGCCGGCGAGAAGGTCATCCTGACCATTGAGCAGCCGTATCGCAACCACAATGGCGGCGACCTGGCCTTCGGGCCGGACGGCTACCTCTACATCGGTATGGGCGATGGCGGCAGCGCCGGCGACCCGGAGAACCGCGCCCAGAACCTGCGCTCTTTGCTCGGCAAGATGCTGCGGCTGGATGTGGACAACGGCGAACCCTACGGCATCCCACCGGACAATCCCTTCGTAGTGCGCGGCGATGCTCGACCGGAGATCTGGGCTTACGGATTGCGCAACCCCTGGCGTTTCTCCTTCGACCGCGCGACCGGCGACCTGTATATTGCCGATGTGGGGCAAAACGCCTACGAGGAAGTGAATTTCCAGCCGGCAGGTAGCTCCGGCGGCGAGAATTACGGCTGGCGCTACTTCGAGGGAACGCATGAATTTAAGGACGCGGCCGATGCACCGCCGGAGGTGGTGCCGCCGATTGCGGAGTACGGGCGTGGCGACGGCTGTTCGGTGACGGGCGGCTACGTCTATCGTGGCGCAGCCTTGCCCGAACTAAACGGTGTCTATTTCTTTGGCGACTATTGCAGCGGGCTGATCTGGTCGCTCCGGCGTGACGCCGCCGGCGCCTGGGTGCGGGAGACGTTCGGTGACACGGATTTCACCATCAGCTCCTTTGGCGAAGATGCCGCCGGCGAGCTGTATGTGCTGGATCATCGAGGCGGAAGTGTGTACCTAATCGTGCGCCGCTGAGGGGTGAGGCTACCGGCTCGCTCCGGTTTGAGGATAGTGTGCACGCAAAACCTGTCAGCCGCACCCTGAGCGGACGCTGAGCGAAGCGAAGCGGCAGTCGAAGGGGCGGCACCTTCCCTGACAACCTTTGCGTGCACACTGAGGATAGGGCGGTTATCCCCAAACCGGCAAATCCGGTATAATCGCCCCACCGTGACCGGCCTAAACGAAATTTGTGTCCTATCCTAAAAGGAGGTGAAAGCCCCCACCTTCGCATACACTCCATCTATCTCCCGACTTCCAAGCCGACTATTTTCTCTTGAGGAGGAGAAACTCAGATGCGAAAACTGACTGCTAAGTTGCTCTCTGGTTTTGCGGCCTTAGCTCTGCTGGTGGCAGCTTGTGCACCGGCGACGACCCCCGCGCCGCCACAGCCGACTGCGCCGCCGCAGCCGACTGCGCCGCCGCAGCCGACCACGCCGCCGCAGCCCACCGCTGCTCCGTTCCGCATTGGCCTGGTCACCGATGTGGGCGAAGTGGACGACAAGTCCTTCAACCAATCTGCCTGGGAGGGCGCACAGGAAGGCGCTAAAGCCGTCGGCGGCACGGCGGAGTACATCGAGACCAAGGACGCCAAGGACTACATGGCGAACATTGATAAGTTCGCCGGTGAAGGCTACAACGTTGTCGTCACGGTCGGCTTCGCACTCGGCGAAGCGACGATAGCGGCGGCCAAGAAGTACCCGAACGTGTACTTTATCGGCGTAGACCAGTTCCAGGCCGAGACCATCCCGAACGTCGCGGGCCTGATCTTCCCCGAAGACCAGGCGGGGTACCTGGCCGGCATGCTGGCAGCCAAGATGAGCAAGACCGGCACGATTGCCGCCGTGCTCGGCACCGACCTGGTTCCGCCGGTGGTCGCCTTCGGCGAGGGCTACAAGTTCGGTGCACAGGCCGTCAATCCCAACATCAAGGTGCTGCTCACCTATCACCCCGGCGGTCTGGATGTGGCCTTCACCGACCCTGAATGGGGCGCGACCACGGCCAAGCAGGCGATGGATCAGGGTGCGGACGTCATCTTCGGCGCGGGCGGCAAGACCGGCAACGGTGCGCTCATCGAGGTGGCGACCGCGGCCAAGAACAAGCCCGGCTCCGTTTACTGCATCGGCGTGGACGCCGACCAGTGGTTCACGGTGCCTGAGGCACGCCCCTGCCTGATCACCTCTGCCATGAAGCTGATCACTCCCGGCGTAGCCGAGCTTATCAAGCTGGCCAAGGAAGGCAAGTTCCCCGGCGGGAATTACCTAGGCGACGTCGGCCTGGCGCCATACCACGACTTCGACAGCCAAGTTCCGGCGGATGTGAAGAAGCTTATTACGGAAACCGCCAAGAAGCTGGAAAGCGGCGAGTTGAAGACCGGCTATAGCCCGTAAGCATCTAAATGTTGAGCGCGGTGGGAAGGGCCGGTACCGGCTCTTTCCCACCGCGTTTTCTTATGAAGTCCCTTTCGAATCCGTCCCTGCACACGTTACGCGATAACCTGCTTCTGCCCCTGCTCTCCGTATTCACGGCCATCCTGGTCGGCTCGCTTTTCATGCTGGCCAACGGTTATAACGCCGTGGCCGCTTACGGCGGCATGTTGCAGGGTGCGCTGGGCAGCCCGGAGGGGATTGCGCATTCCATCCTCAATGCGGTGCCGCTCACCTTTGCCGGGTTGTCGGTTGCATTCGCCTTCAAGGGCGGGCTATTCAACATCGGTGGCGAGGGTCAGTTGTTCTTCGGCGCGGTGACCTCGGCCTGGATCGGCATCGCCCTCGGAGGTCTCGGCCTGCCCGGCATCGTCCATGTGACGTTGGCTCTACTGGCCGGTTTCACCGCCGGCTCTCTCTGGGCAGCCATCTCCGGCGTGCTCAAGGCGTACACCGGCGCACATGAGGTCATCACCACCATCATGTTGAACTACATCGCCATCGTGTTCACCGGCTGGCTGGTCTCGCAGGGCAGCCGGCAGCAGGGCATCCCGCCCGGTCCATTGCGCGACCCGAACCCGCTCAACATTGTGCCGCGCACGGCGCCTGTAGCCGAGAGCGCGCGCCTGCCGACTCTGTTCGAAGTGGGCGACCAGCCCGTTCACTTCGGCGTGATCCTGGCAATCCTTGCAGTGATCATAATCTGGTGGTTGGTGTGGCGCTCCACCTTCGGCTTTGAGCTGCGCATGGTCGGCCTCAACCCGTCGGCAGGCAAATATGCCGGCGTCAACGTCGCCCGCACGACCGTCATCACAATGGCAATTGCAGGTGGTCTGGCCGGGCTGGCCGGCGCAGTAGAGACGGTCGGGCGCACCTATTACTTTGCCCCCAACTTCAACGTTGGCTATGGGTTCGATGCTATCGCAGTGGCGTTGCTCGGCAAGAGCCATCCGGTGGGCGTGATGCTGGCGGCGTTGCTCTTTGGAACGATGGACGCCGGCAGCACCGACATGCAGCTGGCCGCGCGCGTACCGACCGAGATTATTCAAATCGTGCAAGCGCTGGTGCTGATTTTCGTGGCCGCGCCCGAAATCATTCGCTTCCTGTATCGGGTACGCGCGGAGAAAGAAGAAAGAACCACCCTCAGCGCCGGCTGGGGAAAACGCTGACGTGTTGCGTATTCTGTGTATTCCGTATTGCGTGTTCCGTATTCCGTATTGTGTTAGGGCGACCACAAGACACGCACAATACGCAATTACGCAATATGGAATACGTAATACGTACGACACAACAAAAGTCTAATCTGTTATGGACCCTGCTATCATCACTGCCGTCCTCAGCAGCGCACTGCGCCAGTCCACGCCCATTACACTCGGCTCATTAAGCGGCATCTTCTGCGAGCGGGTGGGTGTCATCAACATCGGCATTGAGGGTATGATGTTGACTGCGGCCTTCACCGGCTTCATGACCAATGCTCTCACCGGCAACCTGCTCCTGGCCGTGCTCGTCGCCGTGCTCAGTGGTGTGCTCATGGCTCTGCTCCATGCCTGGCTCAGCATCCACTTTAGGGTGGATCAAATCATCAGCGGCACCGTCATCAATATCCTGGCCGTTGGCCTGACCGGCTACTTCTACACCGCCGGCTTGACCACGCGTGGCAAATTGCCCTCCATCGCTATACCCATCCTAGAGCAAATCCCGATTATAGGCGAGGCGTTCTTTGATAATCCACCCATTACCTATCTGGCCGTCATCCTCATCTTTGTCGTGCACTTTGTGCTCTTTCGTACGCGCTGGGGCCTGCGGATGCGGGCGGTGGGGGAACACCCACGCGCTGCCGATACGTTGGGCGTGAACGTGATCGCCATGCGCTACATCAACGTGATGATCGGTGGTGCGATGGCGGGGCTGGCCGGCGCGTTCCTGACGCTGGAGGCGGTCGGCTCCTTCGAGCGGCTGATGACCAACGGGCGCGGCTTCATCTCGCTGGCTGCCATGATCTTCGGCAAGTGGACGCCGTTTGGCGCATGGGGCGCGGCCCTGCTCTTCGGCTTCACCAATGCACTTCAAACTCAGTTGCAGTTCTTTGGGCTGGGCGGCGTCATCCCGCATCAGTTCATCGGCATGTTGCCCTACGTCCTGACCATCATCATCCTGGCCGGCTTCGTGGGTCGCGCGCGTCCGCCGGCGGCAGTGGGGCAACCGTATACAAAGGAGTAAGTCATTGGGGCATTGCTTTATTGAGCCATTGAGCGGTTGAGCCATTACGCCAATGACCCAATAACCTAATGACCCAATAACCCGATGAGCGCCAACGAAGTTGTCCTCGAAGCCCGCCACATCACCAAGCGCTTCCCCGGCGTGCTGGCGAACGACCACGTCAATCTGAAACTGTACAAGGGCGAAATCCTGGCGTTGCTCGGCGAGAACGGCGCGGGCAAGAGCACGTTGATGAACATCCTGTACGGCCTCTATCACCAGGACGAGGGCGAAATCTTTGTCAGGGGCCGGCCGGTGAAGTTCTCCGGCCCGCGCGATGCCATCGCCCGTGGCATCGGCATGGTGCACCAACACTTTCAGCTCATCCCCGTGATGACGGTGGCGGAGAACATCATGCTGGGTGAGGAGGTGACGCGGTTCGGTGAAGTGCTCGATGAGGACGAAGCGGAGCGGCGGGTGCGCGAGCTTTCGCAGCAATACGGCCTGGAAGTAGACCCGCACGCCATTGTTGAAGAGCTGCCGGTCGGCATGCAGCAGCGCGTCGAGATCGTCAAAGCTCTTTACCGCAACGCCGATATTCTCATCCTCGACGAGCCGACCGCCGTGCTCACGCCACAGGAGAGCGAAGAGCTGTTCCGCGTCATGCGCGATTTAGCAGCCCGCGGCGTCTCCATCATCTTCATCTCGCATAAGCTCAAGGAAGTGCTCTCGGTCGCGCATCGCATCATGGTGATGCGTGACGGCCGGGTTGTCGGCGAGACCACGCCGGCAGAGGCGACAGAGGCCACACTGGCCGCGATGATGGTGGGCCGTGACGTCATCCTGCAGGTTCCGAAAGGCGCGGCTCATCCGGGCGAGCCGGTGCTGCGCGTCATCGGCCTGTCGGCGTTGGACGACCGCAAGCATCAGGCCGTCAACAACGTCTCGTTCGAGGTGCGCGCGGGCGAAATTCTGGGCATCGCCGGCGTGCAGGGCAACGGCCAGACGGAACTGGTGGAGGTGTTGACCGGCCTGCGCACGCCCACTGCCGGCCGCATCATCATCGGCAATATCGAACTCAACCATGCCACACCACGCGACTTTACATTGGCCGGTATAGCCCACATCCCGGAAGACCGACACCGTTATGGCATGGTGCTGCAATATACCGTTGCCGATAACATGGTGCTCAACACCTACTTTCAGCCGCCGTACGCCCACGGCCTGCAGCTCAATTTCGCCGCAGTGGCCGAGCACGCCAAAAAGTTGGTCAAGGCCTTCGATGTCCGCACGCCGTCCATTGCCACACGCGCCGGCGCGCTCTCGGGCGGCAATCAGCAGAAGGTTGTCGTGGCGCGGGAAGTGTCGCGGCCCATCCGGTTGCTCATCGCCTCCCAGCCCACGCGCGGCCTGGACGTCGGCTCCATCGAATACATCCACCGACAGATTGTCGCCAAGCGCGACGCCGGCTGCGCGGTGCTGCTCGTCTCCGCCGAGCTCGACGAGATCATGGCGCTCTCCGACCGGATCGCCGTGATGTACAAGGGCCAGATTTTAGCCACGCTCGACGCCGCGCAGGCGACGCGCGAACAGCTGGGCCTGCTCATGGCCGGCATCACGCAGGAGACGGTCGGATAGAAAGTAGAAAGTGGAAAGTCAGGAATTCTCTACTTTCTACTTCTCTACTCTCTACTCTACTAACCATGCTCGCCCTGTGGCTCGAAAACCAAACCGTTGCCGTACGCGAGATCGCCGTGCCCTCCCCGCCGCCGGGCGAAGTTCTGATACGCGTGCTCCGGGCCGGCATCTGCAACACCGATCTCGAACTCATACGCGGCTACTACCCCTACACCGGCGTCCTTGGGCATGAGTTTGTCGGCGTCGTTGAGTCCGAGGGCGAGTGGCACGGGAAGCGCGTCTGCGGCGAGATCAACGCCGTGCCGCCCGGCTGCGACTGCCCGCCCTGCCGGCGCGGCGACCGCACCCACTGTGACCGGCGCACTGTGCTCGGCATCGTCAATCGCCCCGGCGCTTTTGCCGAGTACCTCACCTTGCCCGTCGAGAACTTGCACGCCGTCCCGGATGCGGTCTCCGATGAACAGGCCGTTTTCACCGAGCCGTTGGCCGCTGCCTTCGAAATTCTGGAGCAAGTGCACATCGGCCCGGGCGATACCGTCTATGTAGTCGGCGATGGCAAGCTTGGTCTGTTGTGCGCGCAGGCGCTGGCGCTCACCGGTTGCGCGCTGACGGCCATCGGCAAGCATGCAGAGAAGCTTGCGCTATTGGAGCGGCGCGGCCTACGCACGGCGACGCTGAACGCCCTGCCCGCGCAGCGTGCCGATGTGGTGGTGGAGTGCACCGGCAGTCCGGCAGGCTTTGAGCTGGCGCGCCGCCTGACGCGCCCGCGCGGCACGCTGGTGTTGAAGAGCACCTATGCCGGCAGCCTGACCGTAGACATGAGCCGCCTCGTGGTGGACGAGATCACCGTGATCGGTTCGCGCTGCGGGCCGTTCGACCGGGCGCTGCGCGCGCTGGCGAGCGGCGAGGTGGAGGTGACCGGTCTGATTCACGCGCGTTACCCGTTGCGCGAGGCGGTGGAGGCGCTGGCGCATGCCCGGCATCCCGGCGTGCTCAAGGTGTTGTTGGAAGTCGGGAGTTGAGGTCGGCTCAACCCTATTTCGTGTTTCCACTCAGAAAGGAGTAAAACATCATGGTTCGTTCCGGTCTGATCTTTGCAGTAGTGATGCTGTTCATCGGCGGCATCCTGGCCTTCTTGTTCCCATTGTGTGTGCCCTGTATAGCGCTGGTCGTAGGTGCAGGCGCGGGATACCTGGCCGGGATGTGGGACAAGCCGCTCAACAACAGCCTGTCCATACAGCGCGGCGCGGGCGCCGGTGCGATTGCGGGCGTGGGCGCGCTGCTGGGGCACGTCTTCGGTGGACTGGGTTCGGCGGCTTTTATGGGGTCGGAAGGCGCAATGGAGATGATGCGCCAGCTTGGCCTTGATCTAGGCTCAACCGGCGATGTCAACCCGATGATGTACTACGCCGGCTCGGTGCTCGGCGGCTGCTGCTTCGGTCTGTTCGAGGTCGTGCTGATGGCAGCCTTGGGCGCGGTCGGCGGCATCCTCTGGTGGAACATGACCGGAAAGAACCAGGGAGGGATGAGCGCTACGCCGCCGGGTGTGATGGCCTAAACAAACGTAGAGACGCGCTGCGGTGCGTGTCTACCGGCGGCGCGTCTCTACGTTTTTGGACGGCGCGTCTCGGCCTTTGAGAATCCGGGGCGTCTTGATAAAATTTCATAACGCTATGGCCCTCGACCGCTTCGGACGCGACATCCACTACCTGCGCATCAGCCTGACCGACCGCTGCAACCTGCGCTGCGTCTATTGCATGCCGGAGGCCATGACCTTCCGCCCGCGCGCCGAGCTGATGCAGGACGACGAGCTGAAGCTGCTGATGCGCGTCTTCACCGGGCTGGGCTTTCACAAGTTCCGGCTGACGGGCGGCGAGCCGACCGTGCGCGCTAACATCGTCGAGATTGTGCGCAGCATGGCGCAGACGCCGGGTGTGCGCACCCTGACGATGACAACCAACGGCGTCCTGCTCCGGCAACTGGCCGCTCCTCTGAAGGAGGCCGGCCTGCAGCGCGTCAACGTCTCGATTGACACGCTCGACCCGGCGCGCTTCCGGCGCATCACCCGCTGGGGGTCGCTGGACGACGTGTGGGACGGCCTGCTCGAAGCCGAGCGCGTCGGGCTGACGCCGCTCAAGCTGAACGCGGTGGTGGTGCGCGGCTACAACGAGAACGACGTGGCCGACCTGGCCGCGCTCACGCTTCAGCATCCCTGGCAGGTGCGTTTCATCGAGATGATGCCGTTCGGCGAGGTGGCGGGCTTTCAGCAGGCGCAGATCGTCACCGAGCAGGAGATGCGCGCACGGATCGAGGCGAGGCTCGGCCCGCTGCACCCGGTGAACGACGGCCAGCTCGATGGCGAGGCGCGGCTGTACCGCCTGAGCCGGGCACTCGGCGACGTGGGCTTTATCAGCTCGGTGACGGTGCCGTTCTGCGCCTCGTGTACCCGCGCGCGGCTGACGGCGGACGGCAAGCTGCGGATGTGCCTGCTGCGCGAGTATGAGGTGGATTTGCTCACGCCGCTGCGGCGCGGCGCGTCCGCCGAAGACTTAGCGGCACTGGTCAAGAAAGCCGTTTATCACAAGCCATGGGGCCATGGCCTGGCGCAGAACCTGGTGCCGATGAACCGGGTGATGAGCGAAATTGGGGGGTAGTCGGGTAGTCAAGTAGTCGAGTGGTCAAGTAGTCAGGTGGTCGGGTAGTCGGCTGGGGCCTCTGCCGGGCAGGTGGCCAATAAGGGCGTTTGACTATTTGACCACGCGACCACCCCACTAAGCTTTCTTCTCCCTGCGGAACAACCCGCCCACGAACATTCGGCTCAAAGACTCGCCGAACGTCGGCACATTCAGGGCCGGCTGCTCCTGCTTTTCCCATTCGCCGCGGGCGCGCTCGCCGGCCCATTGCGCGCGTTGGGCGGCGGCCTCGGCGATGAGCTGATTCAGGGTGAGCACGTCGTCAGTGGCGAGCAGGTCACGCAAGTTGTGCAGCTCGGCCAGCAACGCATCAAGGTAGCGCAGTACGGCCTCACGGTTGAGGGTGAGGGTGGAAGAGTCCAGGTTGGTGAGGGCAAAGGTGGCCGTGGCGAAGCCGCGGTCGGCGGCCTTGCGCATCTCGTGCCAGCCTGGGGAGGCGTTGGCGGCGCGCAGCAGAGCCAGGGCGGCCAGCGCCGGCAGAGCGTCTACAGCACCCATCAGCCCGTCATGCTCAACCGCATCCATAAAGTAAGGCTGTGCGCCGAGCAGGGTAGCCAGGTCGCTCAGCAGCTTGAGGGCTTCAGGCGCGCACTCGGGCGCAGCGGCCAGCGCCCACAGGCCGTTCGCAAACAGGTCGGCGCGCGCGCCTTCGATGCCAACGCCGCCGTCGTAGAGCAGCGCCGGGTTGAGCAGCGGGTGGGCGGCGACAAAGTAGCGGTCAGGCGGCAGGAGTTCCCTGGCCCAGGCCAGCGGCGGCGCGAGCAGCGGGCCGAGGCTGGCGACCACGGCCTGTTCGCGGAGTTCGGTTGCGAAGGCTTTGAGCCACTCGCGCTGGTCAGTCAGCGGCCCGCCCAGCAGCACCAGGTCGGCGCCGTCCACGGCCTCGATCAGGTTCCACTTCGCCTCCGCCACCAGGCCGCGCTGCTGCGCCAGCCGCGCCGTGTCGTTGTCGCGGTCGAAGCCAATCAGGCGCAGGTCCTTGCGCTCGCGCAGGGCCAGGCCCACCGAGCCGCTGACGCGGTCCAGGCCGATCAGCGTGATTTTGACGGGCGCACGCTGGCTCATAGGCCGAGGAGCAGGCCGATGATGACGCTGGCCGGGCCGACGATGATGAGGGAGAGCAGGGGTCGCCCAAGAAACACCAGCGCCAGCAGGATGAACATCCCCCAACGTTCCAGAATGTCAATGGTCGCATCCCACTCGTGCGGGGCCACGCCGCGCAGCACCTTCAGGCCGTCGAGCGGGCCGATGGGGAGCAGGTTGAAGAGCATCAGGAAGATGTTGATGACGATGAACTCGGTCAGCAGAAAATTCGGCCCGGGCAGGATGCCGCCGATAGAGTCTGAGCGCCCGGCGGGCTGAAGCAGACCGAGCTGAAAGGGGATGGCGACCAGCACTGCCATGAGCAGGTTCGAGAACGGCCCGGCGAAGGCGACTACGGCCATGCCCAGGCGCGGCCCGTTGCGGAAGTTGTATGGGTTGGTGAGCACCGGCTTGGCCCAGCCGAAGCCGGCGAAGATGAGCAGCAGTGAGCCGATGGGATCGAGGTGCGCCAGCGGGTTGAGGGTGATGCGGCCCATGTTGCGCGGCGTAGGATCGCCGAGCCAGTCCGCTGTAAGCGCGTGAGCCAGTTCGTGAACGGTGAACGCCAGCACCAGCGTGAACACCCGGGCAAGGATGGTGGGGGAGTCGAGGTCGCCGAGCATGAAGTCTCCTGAG
>JAVQXV010000219.1:0-5055 GCA_033577755.1 Anaerolineales bacterium | reverse complement strand
GAGATGCAGGCTCGGTCGAAGTGATTTCATCGGATACCTCCTTCTCCAATCGCCCAACCTGCGGGCAGCCTCTTCTCGGCAGACGGCGCCGCGCAGATGGGGAACCAGATACAATCGGGTTGAAGCAGAATGCTGTGTACGAGTATATATGACTGGAGTCTGGCAAATCCCGGCTCGGACACAAGATATGGCGGTCGGGCAAAGCAGTAAGCCGCCATATCTGGCACCAAAAGTTCCATTTGCCAAAGTCCAGTATATGAGCTTTTTTACGTCTGTAAAGTAGAACTTTTTACCGGTGTGCACGCAAAGGTTGTCAGGAAACTGGCCGCCCCTTCGATTGCCGCTTCGACTTCGCTCAGCGTCCGCTCAGGGTACGGCTGACATGTTTTACGTGCACACTTTTACCGTGAAGTGAGTTGAGTGGCAGGTTTGCTCTGCGTTGAGTAAACTTAAGGCCATGAGCCGGCGCTTACCCTTCAGGCTCACCGGAGTTTCCCTTCGCGGTTTTTGCGCCCGTACCGATCGGCGCCTGCCGCCCGGAAGAAATCCCGTTTATGGACCAACCCAATCTTGACCCGAACCTGGGGCAAATCCAGAAAATCAGCATTGACCACCAGATGCGCAGCGCCTACCTGGATTACGCCATGAGCGTAATCGTGGCGCGCGCCCTGCCCGACGCCCGCGACGGCCTCAAACCCGTCCAGCGCCGCATCCTCTACGCCATGCACGATATGGGCCTGCGCCCGAACGCGCCCTACAAGAAATCGGCCCGCATCGTCGGCGAGGTGCTCGGCAAATATCACCCGCACGGCGACGCCGCCGTGTACGACGCGATGGCGCGCATGGCGCAGGACTTCTCCATGCGCTACCCGCTGGTGGACGGGCAGGGCAACTTCGGCTCGGTGGACGGCGACCCACCGGCGGCCATGCGCTACACCGAGGCGCGCCTGGGCCGCCTGGCCGAAGAGCTGCTGGCCGACATCGAGAAGAACACCGTCAACTTCGTGGACAACTTCGACGGCAGCCTGCAGGAGCCGAGCGTGCTGCCGGCGCGCCTGCCCAACCTGCTGCTCAACGGCGCCAGCGGCATCGCCGTTGGCATGGCCACCAACATCCCGCCGCACAACCTGCGCGAGCTGGCCGCCGCCATCAACTACCTGATTGACCGCTACGACGAGATTGACGAGGTCGGCGTCGAGGAGCTGATGCAGTTCGTAAAGGGGCCGGACTTCCCCACCGGCGGCATCATCGTCGGGCGCGAGGGGATCCTCTCGGCCTACGGCGAGGGCAAGGGCCGCATCGTGGTGCGCGGCGTGGCGCACATCGAGGAGATGAGCGGCAACCGCCAGCGTATCGTCATCACCGAGCTGCCCTACCTGGTCAACAAGTCGGCCCTCATCGAGCGCATCGCCGAGCTGGTGCGCGAGGAGCGGCTGGACGCCATCAGCGACCTGCGCGATGAGAGCGACCGGCGCGGCATCAGCATCGTCATCGAGCTGAAGCGCGGCGCGCAGGCGCGTAAGGTGCTCAACCAGCTCTACAAGTACACCGCGCTGCAATCCACCTTCGGCGTACAGATGCTGGCGCTGGTGAGCGACGAGACGGGCCGCGCCGAGCCGCGCCTGCTGCGCCTCAAGCCGGCACTGCAGGCCTACATCGAGCACCGGCGCGAAGTCCTCACCCGCCGCACCGAGTTCGAGCTGGACAAGGCCCGCCGCCGCGCGCACATCCTCGACGGCCTGCTCATCGCCCTCGCCAATCTGGACGACGTCATCCGCACCATCCGCGAGTCACCGGACGCTGACGTGGCCAAAGAGCGGTTGATGACGCGCTTCCAACTGAGCGACCTGCAGGCGCAGGCTATCCTCGACATGCAGCTGCGCCGCCTGGCCGCCCTCGAACGCCAGAAGATCGAGGACGAGTACAAGGAAGTTCAGGCGAACATCGCCTATCTGGAAGACCTGCTGGCCAACCCCAAGAAGATCCTCGGCCTGATCAAGGACGACCTGAACGAGCTGGCCGAGAAGTACGGCGATGACCGCCGCACGCAAATCGCCGCCGAGGCCAGCGAGGAGATGACCGAGGAAGACCTGGTGGAGAACAAGCCGGTGCTCATCTCCATCACCCAGCGCGGCTACATCAAGCGCACGCCGCAGGAGAAGTACCGCGCCCAGTCGCGCGGCGGAATGGGCAGCCGGGGGCAGGAGCTGCGCGAGGAAGATGCCGTGCAGTACATCTTCCTGGCGCGCACGCTGGACACGCTGCTGTTCTTCTCGGACAAGGGCAAGGTGTACTCGGAGAAGGCCTACCAGGTCCCGGAGGCCGACCGCGCCGACCGTGGCCTGCCGCTGGTCAACATCATCAACCTTTCGCCCGGCGAGAACATCACGGCGGCGGTGCCGGTGCGCGACTTCGCCGACGCCGACTACTGCACCATGGTCACGCGCCATGGGCGCATCAAGCGCATCGCCCTGAGCGAGTTCGCGGCGGTGCGGCCCTCCGGCATCATTGCCATCAACCTGGATGAGGGCGACGTGCTTGGCTGGGTGCGGCTGACCCGTGGCAACGACGAGATTGTGATCGTGACCGAGCGTGGCCAGGCGCTGCGCTACCCGGAGACCGAGGTGCGCGCAATGGGCCGCAACGCCGCCGGCGTCACCGCCATCCGCCTGGACGAGGGCGATTATGTGGCGAGCATGGAAGTGGTTGAGCCTGGCTGTGAACTGCTCGTCGTCACCGAGCGCGGCTACGGCAAGCGCACGCCGTTCGAGGAATATCCGGCCAAGGGTCGCGCCACCGGCGGCGTGCAGACCATCTCGCAGAAGAACCTGGAAACTACGGGCCGCATCGTCTCGGCGCGCGCCGTGCACGCCGACGACGACATCACCCTGATCACCGCCAACGGCCAGACGCTGCGCCTGAAGGTGGCCGAGGTGCGCCAGAGCGGCCGCAGCACGATGGGCACGCGCCTCATCCACCTGCGCGAGGGCGACAGCGTGGCCTCGGTGGCGCGCCTGGCGGCCAAGGACATCGCGCTCCCCGGCGACGAGAAAGTGAACGGGAAGGGGAAGAACGACAAGGAGTTGAAGGAAACGGAGGAAAAAGCGGTGGCCGAGGTGAGCAGTAACGGGAAGACGGAGTAACGCTTGCATGCCTATCCACGTGTTGCGAGACAGGGCTACCCCTGAACAAATACGTGAAATGCTGGCCGAGTATACGGTGATGATTAAGATCGTGGTAGACGTCCGACAGAAGCGTCTCGCTGGCGGCGGCAAAATGCACGCCGACTGTGAAGCGGTGTTATTGGAGACAGGCAGCGCTCAGGACGACCTTTGGGGCGCTAACTGGTACCCGGCTGATCAGGCGATCGAATTTGAGTCCTTGATAAACATCCGGCCGCGGCTCGGCAACCGGAGCATCATTCTGCAAAACCCGGAGTTGCGCGATAAAGTTGAGTTCATCACGCGGTCTATTTTGGGAGAGACCTGATGAAAAACCTTGCCGAGACCCGTGCCCGTTACCTGGCCGACCCGCTTCCCCGGCGCCTGGGCGCTTTGGCGGCTAACCTGGCGCGCGTGTCATCGTCGGCGCGTCACCCCAGTCGGACAGAGAGCGTAGCTCTGATGCTGGAAGAGAGCCAGCACTTCATCGAATGGGCTGCCGCCGAGGCTGAGCCGGAAGTTGCTGCGGAGCTGGTGGATATCCAAGTGATGGTGGCATTATGGCGACTCATCTGGCCGGACGCTCAGCGCAATGACGCGCAACGGGCCTTGCTTTCCTTCCAGGCCAAAAAGTGGTCTGACCAGGTGCTCGACTATTCCGGCCTTCTGGAATCGGCATGAACAGCCTTCGTCCACCCGGCCCGCTGGTGGCCTATCTCCCCAGCGCCGAACCTGAGCCGCTGGCCGAATGCCTGGTAGCCTTCGCCAACACCGATGGCGGCCTGATCCTTATTGGGCTGGATGAGAAGGGCCGCCTGCGCAACGGCGTCTATCCCGAAGAGCTGGAGAGCGCACTGCGGGCAGCCGAGCGTTTGTGCCGCCCGCCGGTCGCCACAGGCTGGGAACAGATCGAGACCGAACACGGCACGGCTTTTGCCATCAACGTGCCGCGCTCGCCGGAGCTGCACTCGCTGGCGGACGGTCGCGTGCTCATCCGTGTCGGCTCGGAGAACCGACCGCTGGGCGGCGAGGAAATTCGGCAGCTGGCCGCCACCAAGTCTGCCGGCGATTTCGAGGCCGAAGCCATCCCCGGTGCGCGGCGCAGCGATTTAGACGACGAGATCATCGCCGAATACATCGAGAAGCGCCAGCAGCGCCAGCGCCGCATTATCGAAGTAGCGCCGGATGAGCTGCTTCAAGAAATCGGTGCGCTCACGCACGACGGCGTGCCCACGCACAGCGGCCTGCTGCTGTTCGGCAGAAACCCGCAAGCCTTCATCCCGCATGCCGGCGTAGTCTTCGTCAAGTTCCCGGGGACGACGCCGGGCGGCGAGGGCGGGCTGGCGGGCTATGGCCGGCGCGAAGAGTTCAACGGCCCGCTGGCGCGCATCATCGAGAGCGCCTGGCAGACGATCTGGAGTGAGATGGCGGTTGGCGCAGTAGTCAAGGGGCTGGAGCGGCAGGAAATCACGGAATATCCGGCCTTTGCCGTGCGCGAGGCACTGGTCAACGCCGTCTGTCACCGCGACTACCGGCTCAAGGGGCGACGCGTCGAAGTCCGCATGTACAGCGATCGGCTGGAGGTCATCTCGCCCGGCGGCCTGCCCGGCTTCATCACCATTGACAACATCGTCGAGGAGCACTTCTCACGCAACCCGCGTTTGGTCAACGGCCTGTTCCAATGGGGCTACATCGAGGAGCTGGGGCTAGGCATTGACCGCATGATTGAGGACATGGTCAGCGCCGGCCACCCGCCGCCCAAGTTCAAGGCGCAGCCGTATTCGTTCACCGTGACGCTCTTCAACACCCGCGACCGCAAAGCCACGCCAAAATGGCAAAACGTGATGAACGAGCGGCAGGCGCGCGCCCTCAACTTCATCCGCGACAATGGCCG
>JAVQXV010000218.1:0-5075 GCA_033577755.1 Anaerolineales bacterium | reverse complement strand
CCCTTCTCCCTTCTCCCTCCTTCCTTCTTCCTAATTCGCCTACACCAAATCTCGCGGCACGCTGAAAGTCCAGTTTTTGGCGAAGACGCGCACCTCGCCCTCGAAGGCCTCGAGCTGGTTGGTGACGTGGAAGTGTGTGGCAGTGGAGGTCATCACGCTCTCGGTCTGCACGCGCGTCTGCCACTCGCTCCCGCGCGCAATGCGGATCATCCGCTCACAGCGCACCTCCGCCGAGAGCGGCCGGCCCTCGACGATGCTGAAGTGGTCGTTGCCCCACGACTCGTACTCCAAGCCGTCGGCGCGGATGCGGAAGCAGCCGTCCTTCGTCGAGCGGGTGAGGGTGTGGCGCTGCGTGATGACATCGTGTGTCAGGGTATAGCGGTCGGTTGGAGTGCGGAGCCAGTCCACCGGCAGCGGCGCAGACCCCTCCGGCGGCGCAAAGGCAGGCAGCGCGGCGTCTTCCGCACGCGCGGGCCGCACCGGCAGAGTCAGCCGGCTGTTCTCCGGGAAGAGTTGCAACGTGACCGGTTGCGGCGAAGGCCAGGCGTGCGGCCAGTTCGTCGGGGAGACGCTCACGCGCAGGCGATGACCGGCAGGGAAGTGATGGGCGATGGCGTTCAGACGCACGGTGACGGTGTAGCGCCGGCCCGGCTCAAGCGGCTCCGGGAATTCGTGACTGTTCCGGTGGGTGAGGTTGAGCAGGCCCCAGCTCACCAGCAGCGAGGCGCCATCCGGGGCAACGTCGCACAGCCGCACCGAGAGCAGCGCATTTGGCCGGTCAACGGCCACATCCAGTTCCACATCGGTGAAGCCGAGGATTTCGAGCGGTTGCTCCAGCGGCGTAGAGGTGAAGGTTAGCGACATCCCGTCCTCACCGCGTTGGTCGAGGGCGTAATCGCCAACGTGACCATACGGGCACCATGCGCCGAGTGTCAGGCCGCTGGTCTGGACGCCTTTGAGGGTGAACGTCCGCGGACCGCCGTTCGCTGCCATCTCCGTCAGCCCCAGCACCTTCGGCTGGATGCGCGGCGAGGGCCACACCTCTTCCGCCACCCAGCGGCCGGGACGTTCGGCGACGAAGGGGCCGGGCGGTACCGGCTCCTGCATCCAGACGCGCAGCATCGGCTCGTCCATCACACCGGTCTCGATGCCTTTGAGCCACTTGTCCCACCAGCGCAGACACTCTTGCAAAAAGCCGATAGTCGGCTCCGGCACGGCATGGTGCGGGTAGATATGCGCCCACGGGCCGATGAGGCCCTTGCGCGGGCAGCGCAGGCCGGCCAGCAGACGCGGCACGGCGTTGGTGTAGCCATCGGCCCAGCCGCCCACGGCGTACACCGCGCACTCGATGTCGGCGAAGTTCTCGCAGACCGAGCCGTGCTTCCAGTACGCATCGCGGCGCTGATGGGTGAGCCAGGCCTCAACGAACGGCGGTGACTTTTCCATCCGCTCCAGCCACATCTCGCGCCAGCGCTCGCCGACGAAGCGCGGGTCAGGCGGCTGGGCGTTGAGGGCGAGCATGGTCGAGGCCCAGGGCAGCATCTCCGAGCCGAGCACGCAGCCGCCCATGTAATGCACGTCGTCGGCGTAGCGGTCGTCGGTGGAGCAAATGGTGACGATGGCTTTGAGCTGCGGAGGGCGGCGCGCGGCGATTTGCAGGCCGTTGAAGCCGCCCCACGAGATGCCGATGATGCCGCAGGCGCCGGTGCACCACGGCTGCTGTGCCAGCCAGGCCAGCACCTCCAGCGCGTCGTCCTGCTCCTGCGGAAGATACTCGTCATACAGGATGCCGTCCGAGTCGCCGGAGCCGCGCATGTCCACGCGCACGGCGGCGTAGCCGTGTCCGGCGAAGTACGGCATCCGGTTCGCGTCGCGTATCGCCGTGCCATCGTTCTTTCGATAGGGCAGATACTCAAGGATGGCGGGCACGGGGTCGGCTTCTGCGTCCACCGGCAGCCAGATGCGGGCGGCCAGGCGCGTGCCATCCTTCAGCGGGATGAAGACGTTTTCGATTTCGCGGATGGGGCGGGGGAAGTGGGTTCGAGTGTGCATGGGTGGTACAACGTGAAGGGGCAAGGGTGCGAAGCTCTGTATGGATGATGTTGCACGGAATTTTACGCGAAAGTGGGTAGCTCAGCGCGGCGACGAGATACGGACCGAGGCGGGTCTGAACCTAACTATAATAGGGGCGGGAGATGACCAATCCGAATGCCTTGTATCTGCCAGTTCTTCGGCATTTCCATCTACATGTACTACAACGATCACCTGCCGGCTCACTTCCACGCAGAGTATGGCGAGCATGAGGCGGTCTATGTGATCGAGACGCTTGAGACCTTGCGCGGTGAATTACCTCGGCGCGCCCACGCCTTGGTGCTAGAGTAGGCGACGGCTCATCGCGCCGAGTTGCGAGAAAACTGGGAACGTGATCGTGAGAGCCTTACCCTTCAGAAAGTGAAACCCTTAGAGTGAAAGGCGCCGGTGACATGACCCAACTAGGCCCCTTGGTCCGCGTGCAGACTGTAGAACCTCTGGAACCTTTTCGCGTCCGTTTGACTTTCCGGGATGGCACCCGCAAAGAAGTTGATTTGGAGCCGTATCTGCATGGGCCGGTCTTTGAGCCGATACGCCGGGACCCGGACATTTTTCGTTCCGTCAAAGTCGTGGGTGGAACCATCGGCTGGGACAACGGAGCGGATATTGACCCGGATGTGCTGTACTACGATCTCGTCCCGGCAAGCCTGGTGCAACCGGATGTTCCATAGGCAGAGTGCATCCACCCCTCAGAACTGCCCCATCGCCGGACGCCTCAACAAATTATCGTGAGCGGCCTTCAACGTTTGTGCGTGCTGATGCTCGTGGGCGTATGGATGGCCAGCTGTGCCGGGCCGCCTGCTACCCCTTCGCCAGCGCCTGCGGCGCAACAAACCGCCTCCCCTCTGTCGGCGATGGGAACTCCCGTGCCCGATTCATCTCAGGCGATAACCGCCGGCCCAACTGCCGCGCCTTCTGCCACCCCCACGCCAACGGTGCCCGTGCTTGATCCACAATCCGAGCTTAACGCTGCCCTGCCTCTGCATGACGTTATTCTGTTTAGCACCCGGCTGGATTATCCATTCAACGTTTCAGGGAAGAAGAGCAACCCGGAATTGAGTCGCCCGCAGTTGTGGGCCGTTTCGACGGATGGCCGGCGGGCCAGCCGGCTGGCAGACCCTTTCGTTCGCGACGAAAAAGTTGTCTGGTATTTTCATCACGTTGACCCGCCGGAGCTGCGAGTGTTTTCCGCCACGCCCTTCGACTGGAAGAGCGAACAGATTCGCCGGGTGGAAGCTCCGCCGGAGTGGGTGCCTTTGTGGCAGCCGCAAACTCATCGAGAATGGGTGACCTTTCTGTGGGGCTCCGAAGGTTGCGCCTACCGGCTGGCCGTGATGAATTTGCTGACGCAACAAACATGGACGCTCACCAACACGTCCGTCTCTCAAAGTTCATTTTTGCCCAACGGCAAGTTGCTGGTCGGAGTCGCTCATCATTGTGAGGCTGGCAGCCTGATGGTCTATGACCCGCAGACAGGCGAATTGACCACCGGCCTGAGCGGTATGGGAAGCATGGCCTGGAGTCCCACTTCCATGATGGCGGTCGTTGTCGAGTACATTCCAATTGGGGGAATCAACAATGCGCTGACGGGGTATGACGGGACGGCTGAGAGAGTCTTCTTTCATGCGCCGACGGGAATCAACAACTCACCGATCTGGCATCCAAGCGGAAACGGCTTTTTATATCAGCACCGTGACGTAGCGTGGAAAGACCAGACGGCGGAGGGCAGGAGCTATCCATCTGCTAGCTCGCGCCAGGTACGCTGGGTACAGGCGCCGGAGGGCACAGAGCGGGTGCTGCTGAATGATCCGGCCTATGACTATCACCTTTGCGGAGAGGGAACACCGGAACTGAATTGCACCTGGTATGGCGATTGGATCCAGATTCGGCGCTTACCTTACCTGTTTGGAGACCGGGAATTTGATTACTCTAACTCCTGCCTGATGGACGGCGTTTTCTGTTCCGAGGCCAGTGAGAGTTTCGCCTTGAACATACTCACCGGACAATTGAAGCCTTGGGATCAGGCATCCTGGCCGACGCCGGCCCCTTCTCCCACGCCTACGGCGGTCGTGTCCGCGCCGGACCTCGGTCGAAAGCCCGTCTATGCGCATCCCTCCGGAAGCTATGCGTTCTATGTGGGAACCGACAACCGGAGCCTATGGCTGGTCCCGGCGAATGGAGAGCCGAGCCTGTGGGTGATTGACGGCGAAGACTTTATCTACATCAAGTAGTTTTCCAGATTCAGGTTGTTGCAAACACTTTTTCCAGGGATCTGCTGCTCATCCCTATGAATCACAACGCCGACCCCTTCGGCGGAAGCGTCGTGTGCACGCAAAACATGTCAGCCGCACCCTGAGCGGACGCTGAGCGAAGCGAAGCGGCAGTCGAAGGGGCGGCACGTTACCTGACAACCTTCGCGTGCACACGAAGCGTCAATCCACTTTATCACTCTGTCTTTTGGAGTACAATCGAAGTCGAGGAGGGGTGCATTTCCATTTTTGGGGTGGGGCCGCATCCTGAGCGAAGGCCCGCAGAAAACTGCGGGCCGCAGTCGAAGGAGCGGCCAATAATCTGGAATGCACCCTCGAGGAGAAACGGCTATGCAAACGGTAACGATTGCCGAGATCACCGAGCGACTTCGCAAATTGCCCGCTGAAAAACTCGTCGTCGTCTACGATTTCGTCTCTTACCTTTCCGAACGTGAGCTTGGCGAAATTCTACGCGACACGACGGCTAAGACCATCGAGTTCGCGCTCGCTTCTGAAGCCGTGCTCGGACGAAATTGGAATAGGCCGGAGGAGGATGCGGCATGGGCGGGTTTGTGAAAAGAGAGTTGTGGCGAGGATTATCGAGATTGTGAGCAAGCAGGAGTGAGACATCAGGCCGACCACCTTGCTAGTCAGGTTCGGTTTCGCTGAGCGCAGCAAAGCCTACCCCCGCCACTCCGTCCGCGGCCGGCGCTCGCGAATCTCGGCACGGCGCTG
>JAVQXV010000217.1:0-5133 GCA_033577755.1 Anaerolineales bacterium | reverse complement strand
TCGCCTGGTACAACCTGGGCAGCAGCCGGCTGGGCCTGCAGGACTACGCCGGCGCAGCCCTCGCCTTCGATCAGGCCTTCGCTATCTACCCGACCCTGGCCGAAGACCAGCGACCTTACCGCACGCTCTGGTACCGACACGAGCCGTTCGAGGCCTATTTTCAGACCGGGCGCTACCAGGACGTGATTAACCTGGCGGACACCACGCTGGCGACTACGACGAGCATCGGGCTGGAGGAAGTCTGGTACTGGCGCGGCCTGGCGCAGAAGGCCGTCAGCCAGCGCACGCACGCTATCCGCAGCCTGCAGCAGGCGGTGAAGGCCAACCCAACTTTTGAGCCGGCAAAGCAGGCGCTGCGGGAGTTAGGGGAGAACGTGCCGTAGCTGGTTAGAGATTAGCGATTGGAGATCGGTGGATTGACGACGATCGTAACTGCTTAGGCGAGAGCTTCCAACCGTTGAAAGGATCTACAGATTTCGCAGATGGCCACAGATTTTCTCTGCGAAAATCTGCGTAATCTGCGGACAAAACAGGATGGCTGAGTGGTTACGGAACACGAATGAACTTGTGCGCCCTTCGTGCAACTTCGTGCCCGTCGTAGACACCTTCGGTGGTGGCTGGAAGCCGCGCTACGGAGAGGGCGTAAACGTGAGTAGGGGCGGCAGGGTGGGCCACTCCATCGGCTTGAACTCGGTCAATCGCCAGTCGGGGCGGCCCGGCGGCAATGCCAGAGGCGTCCCGCTTTCTGCCAGCGTCAGGTGGGCTAGCTTGATTTGGTTGTCGCCGACGACCCAGGCGACGTGCTGGCCATCGCCGGATGCCTGCAAAACGGTCGTTTCCGTGTCCAAGACCTGATGCTGTCCGGTTCGGACGTTGTAAGCGACTAGACCTCGGCTCACCGAGGTGGTTGTCTCGTTGGGCACAAACAGCAGAACGTCGGGGCCGGCCAGCCCGACCGGCCGGATACCGCGCGTATCCAGGAGGAGCCGGGGAGTCTGTCCCGGCAGCACTTCGACCACCCTCGTCGCCCAGGCCGGCTCCAGCATATAAGCCACCGTCCGATCGTACACCGCCACCAGGTAAACCATCGGCCCGCCTGAGACTGTTCTGTAGCTAAGTAGCCAGCTCTGGCCGGTTTGCAAATCAATTGCCCGGATGGGGCCTGACGAAGCCTTGATGTCGCAAGAGGCCATTTTTCCTGACAGCACGAGGAGGTCACTCGACACGGCGGCGATGGTGACGTTTCTATCGAAGACGCCGAGGCTCGTCGGCTGCGTGGCATTCACACTCTGCCGCATAATCCGTTCACCACACCGATTGACAAGATTCTCACCGCACTCGGTTATTCTTTGGCACAGCTCTGGATACATTTCTTGCCAGAAGGAACTTTCTGCGTTGAAGAAGTTGGCCTGGAATTGAGGGATTGGTCTGGGAAGCTTCTGCGTGTCTCCGGTCAGGAGATTGGTCACATATAGTCCGTAGGCGCCGGAGGCTTTCTCAACAGCGTCGTAGTACAGGTCATCGCCCTGAAGCCACACGGCTGTGTACGCTTCAGGAGGCGCGGCCACGCGCCGCCCCTTGAACAAATCATAGACTCCTACTTGTCTGGAACCTAGTTGGCCATCTGCCGGCGGGGGGATGAAGTAATCCCACACCAGCCAGCGCCCGCGAACCAGCAGTTGCTCGACTTTACCATCGGCCGGGATGGTGGTGATGGGACGTGATGGGGTTGGTGGCGGCGCTGGTGGGATGTGCGCCCGGCAGGCAAACGACAACGCCCCCACAAACAGGATGACCAGAACTGTAAGCGTTCTGGCAAAGAGTCTAGTTGTCATCGCAACATCCTCCCGGCAATCCGCGATGAGTTGTTGCTGATGGCTGATAGCTGACTTGCCCCGCAAGACAATCCAAAATCCACAATCCCTTAGTCGCTCCACTCCAGCTCGTACTCGCCGATGCGCACGGTATCGCCCTCCTGCACGCCGGCCTCCTCCAATCCGCGCCGGACGCCAAGCACTTCCAGGATGCGCTGGAAGCGCACCACGGCCTCGTCGTATTCCCAGTACGTCATGCGGGCGGCGCGCTCGATCTTCTTGCCGCTCACGCGGTACGCGCCGTCAGGGTCGCGGCTGATGGTGAACTCGTCGTCGGCGAAGGCGGGGCGGTAAACGGGCAACTCGTCGAAGACCGGCGCGGGCGGGGCCTCGGCCAGCAGGCGCGCGGCGCGGAACAGCAGGTCGCGTACGCCGGTCCCGGCCACGGCAGAGATGGCGAGACACTCGTAGCCGCGCCGCTTCAGCTCCGCCTCCACCTGCGGCCAGCGCGCGGCCACGTCCGGCAAATCCATCTTGTTGTACGCCACAAGCTGCGGCTTGCGGGCCAGTGCCTCGTCGAAGAGCGCCAGCTCGGTGTTGATTTGAGAGAAGTCGGCCAGCGGGTCGGCGCTCAGGCCGTCGAGCAGGTGGATGAGGACACGGGTGCGCTGAACGTGACGCAGGAAGTCGAAGCCCAGGCCTACGCCGCGATGCGCGCCCTCGATCAGGCCGGGGATGTCGGCCAGCACCAGCGTCTCGCCGCTGCGCTCATCAAGCAGGGCCACGCCCAGGTTGGGCTGCAGCGTGGTGAACGGGTACGGCGCGATCTTCGGTTTGGCCGCCGTGACGCTGGCGAGCAGGGTAGACTTGCCCGCGTTCGGCACGCCGACGATGCCCACGTCCGCAATCAGCTTAAGCTCCAGCGTGAGCGTTAACTCCTCACCGGGCGCGCCGCGCTCGGCGACGTGTGGCGTCTGGTTGCGCGAGCTGGCGAAGCGCGCATTGCCGCGCCCGCCGCGCCCGCCGCGCGCCACCACCAGCGTCTGCCCCGGCTCCACCAAGTCACCGAGCACCTCGCCCGTCTCGGCGTTGCGGACGACCGTGCCCGGCGCCACCGGCACAATGAGCGGCTCGGCGCTCTTACCGCGCATGTGGTTCTTTCCTCCGCGCCCGCCGTTCTTCGCCACAAATTTGCGTTTGGTAGCAAAGTGCAGAAGCGTATTGAGCTTTGGGTCCACCTTGAGAATCACATCGCCGCCGCGCCCGCCGTCGCCACCATCCGGCCCGCCGTGCGGCACGTACTTCTCACGACGGAAGTGCACCGCCCCGTCACCGCCATCGCCCGAGCGCACCGTAATCGTTGCCTGATCGAAGACCATACGTCCGATTATAGGCCACTTACTCGCAAATGGGAGCAAAGTTTCCGGCCTGGTATGCACGCAAAGGTTGTCAGGGAACGTGCCACCCCTTCGACTGCTGCTTCGCTTCGCTCAGCGTCCGCTCCGGGTGCGGCCAACATGTTTTGCGTGCACACCCGGCCTATAAGCCAACGAGAGTTTTCAACACAAAGATGCCATGCTGCATCGCCCATTGCCGGGGTTCGTCTTCTCTATGTTATTCAACATCCTTTTCATCCCTCTGTTCTTTAAGGACTCTTTGAATTGCTTCGCAGCCGGCACATGTCGCAGAGACGTTGCCGACACTCTCAATCATCGGTCATCAACAACTCCGGCCCTTCGTTACGTGGGTCATTCACCCGAGTAGAGACCGCCCGCGCCGTCATCGCTTCTGCTGCAAACGGCCTGAGCCACGCCTGCACTTCGGCGGCGGGCAGCTCACCGGGCGTGAGCCAGATGCCGAACGCCTCAGGCGGCAGGATGACGGGCATCCGGTCATGAATGTCCTGCATCAGCGCATTGGCCGTAGTGGTGAGGATGGTACAGGTCGGCACGGTGGAGCCATCGGGCGCCGACCATACATCCCACAGTCCGGCAAAGGCGAACGGGCGGCCACTTTTCATTTGAATGTACATGGGTATCTTTGTCTTGCCGGTCTTCTTCCACTCATAGAAACCGTCCGCCGGGATAAGGCAGCGGCGGCGCCTGAAGGCGGCGCGGAAGGCGGGCTTCTCGGCGGCGGTCTCGGCGCGCGCGTTGATGAGCGAGTTGCCGATCTTTGGGTCTTTGGCCCAGGAGGGAATCAGCCCCCACCGGAATAGTTCCAACCTGCGCGGCTCTCGGTTGGGGACGATGGCCACCGGCTGGCTCGGCGCGATGTTGTAGCGCGGCGTCAAGTCGGCGGGCGCCGGCTCACTCAAGCCGAACAGCTCTTGCAGCTCAGCGGGGTCAACGGTCAGGGTGAAGCGGCCACACATAGGCTTCGCCTTTCATGAACGGTGAATTTGGGATAACACTGTCAACTGCGGAGCGCGCCGAGAGCATAGAGAAAACATCTCCGTAGCAAATCAAAGTTGGCAGGGCTTATTTCCGAACCGGCGTTGAGTCGAAACTATCGCTCTCAGTATACCCCGGCCCTTGCTTTACCAAGTCGTAATCGGCTGTTACCGCCCGGTGACCGACGAGTTATACGGCGGTAACCCTCGGCTCATACCCTGAAGGCAGTGCCGACCTGAAAGGAGTGGAGGCCATGCCCTATTTCGAGATGTACGAAGACGTTTTGGTATCATTGTCGCCGATGGACGAGCCGGCCCTGATCCGTGCCGCGCAGCGCGGCGACCTGGACGCCTTCAACCGGCTGGTGCTGGAATACCAATCGCTGGCGTACAACGTCGCCTATCGCGTGTTGGGCGAGGAGCCGGCCGCTGCGGATGCCACGCAGGAGGCCTTCTTCTCCGCCTACAAGCACCTCGACTCATATCGCGGCGGCTCGTTTCGCGGCTGGCTGTTGCGCATCGTCACCAACGCTTGCTACGACGAGCTACGCCGCCGCAAGCGTCGCCCGTCTGTCTCGCTCGAGGACATGCTGACCACGCCGGACGGCGCCGAGTCGGAGTCTGAAGCGGTACTGGCCTCGTCTGATGAGCTGCCCGAAGAGCGCGTCCAACGCCGTGAGCTGGCGGCCTACATTCAGGACTGCCTCGACCGTTTGCCGGAGGAGATGCGCATGGTCGTGGTGCTGTGTGACGTGCAGGGACTAGACTACGCCGAGATTGCCGCGGTGCGCAACATCGCGCTCGGCACGGTGAAGTCGCGCCTCTCCCGCGCGCGCGCGCGCCTGCGCGATTGCCTGCAAGACAAGAGGGAACTGCTCCCAACACTTTATCGTCTAGGGGACGAGGTTCCGGAATGATTTCTGAGCA
>JAVQXV010000216.1:0-5155 GCA_033577755.1 Anaerolineales bacterium | reverse complement strand
GAAGGATGCTCACTTCTTAGGCGCTCATCATATCGCCTTTGCCCTAATCAATCTGTGGCATATCTTTGCAGAAAAAGGTTGAATCAGTTCAAGCTGCGGCAGTCCTGTGCCCGCTTTGTGAGAAAAACGCTCTCATTTTCGAAGTCCGATACAATGTAGTGCACGCAAAACATGTCAGACACCCTGACCCTTCGGCTTCGCTCCGATGAGCGCGCTCAGGGAAGCGGCGGGCGTCCGAACGACTGCCGCTTCGGCTTCGCTTGGCGTCCGCTCAGGATGCGGCTGCCACTGACAACCTTTGCGTGCACACCAATGTACAAAACCGTGACCGGGCGTTTCGTCGTCCGTTACAATCTATCGCTTATTACTTGATCACTACCGGTCATACGCACATAGACACTCATGAAGAAGACCTTCTACTTTTCCCTATTTGCGCTGTTCTTTGGCGGCATCATTGCCTATCTGGGAATTGGCTATCTCATCTACAACTCCCTCGCGCAGGTGGAGGCCGGCTGCCCGAGACATGCCGATAACACACCGGCCAGCTTCCGCGTCCACCGTAGTAGTTACGAATCGTTCAATACTGCGCCTTACGCCATGCCGAACTACGAGGCCGCGAACTTTCCAAGCCGACAGGTGGGCATCAATCTGGTCGGCTGGTATGTGGAGGCCGACCCAACGGCGCCCACCGTCATCCTGACGCACGGCCTAAACGCATGTAAGCACGAGGATTACATGCTGCTGGCCGCGGGCATGCTGTACCGCAACGGTTTCAATGTCCTGCTGTTCGACCTGCGTGATCAGGGCTTCTCCACCATTGAGGACGGCCGTACCGCCATCGGCAACGAGGAGTATCTGGATTTGCTCGGCGCGTGGGACTGGCTACGGCAGACGAAAGGAGTCGCTCCGGAGCGCATTGGCCTATACGGCACGTCCCTGGGCGCGGCTACCACACTCATTGCCTTCGCCGAGGAGCCGCGCACCGCCGCCGCCTTTGTAGATTCGCCCTACGCCGACTTGCCGACCGTCATCGCCGAAGAACTGGCCCGCAATAACTATCCCACCTTTCTCATGCCGGGAGGCTTATTGATGGCACGCCTGATCGCCGGCGACGACCTAATCGCGCACAGCCCGGCAGACGCTGTGCGCCGCGCGGCAGGCCGCCCCATCTTTATTGTTCACGGCGACTCCGATAAGCGCATTGACTCACACCACACGCGCGACCTGATGGCGCTGGCGCAGGCGACCGGCGCCGACCTGACAGTCTGGATGCCTGTAGGCGTAGACCACGTCGAGGGCGCCTTCATGCTGCCGGAAGAGTATGAGCGGCGCCTTATTGGGTTTTTCCACAACGCGTTGAAGTAGCTGTTGTGTATAAGGAGAAATACTGCTTCGCTAAGCAAAGCCACATTAGGAAGCCCTGCACGGCGGGCACCCTGAACAGACGCCGAGCGCAATCGAAGGGTCAGGATGCGGCTGACGTGTTCTGCGTGCACATGCCCTCCGCAGTGCGTTTTTTTCCCACTTACCTGTTAGAATCACGGAGCTTAACCGATGACCATTTGGTATTTGCTTGACCTGCTGCGACGGCGCGGTTGGATTATCTTGCTCGCGGCGGCGCTGACGGCGGCCAGTGCGTTCGTCTTCAGCCGTTTGCAGACCGAAGTTTGGGAGGCGACGGTGCGCATCCTCGTCCAGCCCACGCGCCCGGACTTCGGCCTGACCACCAGCGCCAAGAACCTGCTGCGCTCCTACGTGCAATGGATGGACACGCGCCAGAACGCGCAGCGCGTGATTGACAGCCTCAAGCTGGACCTGATCCCCGAAAACCTTGACCGCACCATCACCTCCGAAGATGAGAACTTCATCATTCAGGTGGAAGTGCGCAGCCAAAACATGCGCACCGCCAGCGCGGCGGCTAAGCGCTGGGCCGAGCTGTTCGTCGAGTGGCGCATCACGGATAATAGCCGCCTGCGGCGCGAAGACCAGGTGGATGCTCTGATCCTGGATGAGCCGGTCATCTCGCGCTATCGCCCGCAGACCACCATCAACACGCTGGCCGGCGGCATCCTTGGCGCGCTGCTGGGCGGCGTCATCGTGTTCGTGCTGGAATATCTGGCCGCCAACACCCTCCGCTCGCGGCAGGACATTGAGCGCGCCCTCGGCCTCTCGGTGCTGGGCGCCGTGCCCATGCTGGAAGGCGGCATGAGGAAGACATGACTGAGGACTGCAGACTATGACCGGTTATCAATCGTAAGCCTTCAATCTTCAATCTCAGTCTTCAATCGTCACATGAAAGAAGCCCTCATCACCCTCAAAGACCCGCGCTCGGCGGCGGCGGAGGCCTTCCGCACCCTGCGCACCAACCTCATTTTCGCCGGGCTGGAGCAGCCACTACAAACGCTGCTGGTCACCTCGCCGGCGACGGAGGATGGCAAAACGACGACGCTGGCGAACCTGGCCGTGGTAATGGCGCAGGGCGGGCGCAAAACGATCCTGGTGGACTGCGACCTGCGCCGGCCTCAACTGCATGAGCTGTTCGGCCTGCCCGCTGCGCCCGGCTTCACCGATTGGATTACGGCGGGCAACGATGCCGCGCCCCTCGCCCTGGCCGCCACCGGCGTGGACGGCCTGCAGCTCCTGCCCGCCGGTTCGCCCGCCGCCATCCCCGCCGATTTGCTCACCTCGCGCCGACTCGAAGCACTCATCTCCACTCTCAAAGCTCAGGCCGACTTCGTTCTCTTCGACGCCCCGCCGCTCCTCGCCGTCTCGGATGCGGCGCTGCTGGCCGCCAACCTGGACGGCGTGCTGCTGGTGGTAAGCACAGGCCAGACGCGGCGCGACCATGCGCAGCGCGCCAAAGAACTTCTGGAAAAAATCAGGGTGCGCGTTGTAGGGGCGGTGCTTATCAACGCTACGCCTGAAGATGGGCTGGGACGTTATTGACTTCCAACCGGCTAGCCAGGAGAGGCTATTCTCAGGCTGGCGCCTTCCACATACAACTGACGGGACGTCCGTTCCGGGTGCCGGGACGCGCTTCCGTCACAGGAGCTGCACGAACGTATGAAGGGTCTTATCCTCTCCGGGGGCAAAGGCACGCGCCTGCTGCCCCTCACATACCGGCGCGCCAAACAGTTAATCCCTGTCGCCAACGAGCCGGTTCTCTTTCGCGTCATCCGCGCTATCCGCGATGCGGGCATCACCGACATCGGCATCGTCATCGGCGACACGGGAGCAGAGATTCGCGAAGCAGTGGGCGACGGGTCGCGCTGGGGAGTGAAGATTACGTACATCGAACAGAGCGCGCCGGCCGGGCTGGCGCACGCGGTGAAAGAGTCGCTGCACTTCCTCGGCGACGAGCGCTTTGTGATGTTCCTAGGTGATAACGTCATTCAGGGCGGAATCAGCCCGCTCATCCAACAGTTCGCCAACAGCAACTGGAACAGCCAGATCGTGCTCAAGCGCGTGCCCAACCCGCAGCAGTTCGGCGTGGCCGAGCTGAACGGCGATGGTTCGATCAAACGCCTGGTGGAGAAGCCCAAGAACCCGCCCTCCGACCTGGCGCTGGTCGGCATTTATATGTTCGACCATCACATCCGCGAGGCCGTGCACGCCATCCGGCCTTCCTCCCGGGGCGAGCTGGAAATCACCGACGCCATTCAATGGCTGGTGGAGCACGGCTATACAGTGCATCCTTACATCCATGAAGGCTGGTGGATTGACACCGGCAAGATGGCCGATATGCTCTCGGCCAACGACCACGTCCTCGAGGAGCTTGTGCCGCGCGTGGAGGGCGCGATAGACGAGGCCTCGAAGATCGATTCGCGCGTAACGGTGGAGAAGGGTGCGCAAATCATCAACAGCACGGTGCGCGGCCCAACCATCATCGGCGAGAACACGCGAATTGTGAACTCGTACATTGGACCGTTTACCAGCATCTATCACAACGTCGTCATCGAGAACAGCGAGATCGAGCACACCATCGTGCTAGAGCACTGTCGCATCATCAATGTCGGCGCCCGTATTCAGGACTCGCTCATCGGGCGCAACGCCTACATCACTCAGTCCGATCGCAAACCGAAGTCCATCAACCTGAATCTGGGCGATTACTCGCAGATAGACTTAGTCTGACCGCCAAGCGCGGTCGTCTCAAGGGCAACGCAATGAAAAACCTTCTCATCACCGGCGGTGCCGGCTTCATCGGCTCGAACTTCGTCCGTCACATGCTGGCAAAATACCCCGACTACCGCCTCGTCGTCTTCGATAAGCTGACTTACGCAGGTCGGCTGGAGAACCTACAGGATGTGCTGACAGACCCGCGCCTGACCTTCGTGCGCGGCGACATTGCCGACCGCGCCGCCGTAGAGCAGGCCGTGCGCAAGCATCGGATTGACACTATCGTCAACTTCGCCGCCGAGACGCACGTAGACCGCTCCATCCTCGACCCGGACAGTGTGCACCGCACCAACTTCACCGGCGTCTACGTTCTGCTCGAAGTCGCGCGGCAGTTCGGCCTGGAACGCTTCCATCAAGTCTCCACCGACGAAGTCTATGGCTCGATCCCCGTGGGCTACTTCAAAGAAGGCGACCCGCTGCAGCCGAACAGCCCGTACTCGGCCAGCAAGGCGGGCGGCGAGCTGATGGTGCGTGCCTATCACGAAACCTATGGACTGAACACCGTAGTGACGCGCGGCAGCAACACCTTCGGCCCGTATCATTATCCCGAAAAAATCATGCCGCTCTTCATCACCAACGCTATTGACGACGAACCGTTGCCGCTCTACGGCGATGGGATGCAGGTGCGCGACTGGCTGTACGTGAAGGACCACGCTGCCGGCATTGACCTGGTGCTGCATGAGGGCGGCTCCGGCGAAGTCTATAACCTTGGCGGTGGCAACGAACGCCACAACATTGATGTGACCCGACTGATCCTCCGGCTGCTCGGCAAGCCGGAGTCCCTCATCCGGCGCGTGACCGACCGGCCTGGCCACGACCGGCGCTACGCGCTAGACTGCGCTAAGATCCGTGCCCTGGGCTGGGCGCCTACCCACACCTTTGAGGACGCTGTGGCCGAAACGGTGGACTGGTTCGTGAAGAACGAATGGTGGTGGCGGCCCATCAAGAGCGGCGAGTTCAAGGAATACTACCGGCGCCA
>JAVQXV010000215.1:0-5181 GCA_033577755.1 Anaerolineales bacterium | reverse complement strand
TGAGCTTCGTCGGATTGCTCGCCCTCGGCGGGTTGCTGGCCTTCGCCAACCGCGCTGCGCTCGGCGCGTGGGCGTTCTCGGTGACGGGCGAGGAGCAGCCGCCGGCGCAGGCCCGCGCGCTGTGGCATCTGGTCGTCGGCGCGCTGCGCCCGCCGCTCGACCTGCGGCCCGAAGTCCCCATCCAGCACAACGGCGTCAACCCGTTCGGCATCAACACCTTTCTGCAGCAGGAGGTGGAGCTGAGCAAACGTGAGGCGCAGGTGCGGCTCATCGCCGAGGCCGGCTTCCACTGGCTGCGGCAGGAGTTCCCCTGGGCCGACATCGAAATCAGCGGCAAGGGCAAATTTGAGGACTGCCGCAACGGGCCGTGCATTTCGGCGTGGGAGAAGTACGACCACATCGTCTCGCTGGCGGAGAAGTACGGGCTGGAGATTCTGGTGCGCCTGTCCTCGCCGCCGGCCTGGAGCCGCGCCGATGGCGACGCGCGCGGCGCGTTCGGCCCGCCCGATGACGCCAACGACTTCGCCGACTTCGCGCAGGCCGTCGCTGAGCGCTACCGGGGCCGGCTGCGCTACTATCAAATCTGGAACGAGCCGAACATCTTCCCGGAGTGGGGCGACCAGCCCGCCGACCCCGAAGCGTACACGCAACTGCTGTGCGCGGCGTATGCGCGACTGAAGGCCGTTGACCCCGACATCGTCGTCGTGGCCGCCCCGCTCGCGCCCACTAACCCGCTCGGCTTGGTGAACGGCGCGTCCAACAACGCCGCCGAGCTGAACGACTTTGTGTATCTGCAACGCATGTACCACGCCGGCGCGGCTAAGTGCTTCGACGTGATGAGCGTGCAAGGCTACGGCCTGGGCAGCGGGCCGACCGACCGGCGCCTGCGCCCGCTGCAATTCAACTACGCGCGCAACCTCTTCATCCGCGACCTGATGGTGAAGAACGGCGACGCGCACAAAGCCATCTGGATTGCGGAGGTGAACTGGAATGCCGCCCCGGAACACATCCCCAGCATCTTTGGCCGCGTCACCGAGGAACAGCAGGCGCGCTACGCACCGTTGGCTTACGCCCGCGCGCAGTCCGAGTGGCCGTGGGTGGGCGCCAACTTCTTCTGGTTCTTCAAGCGCGCCTCGGACGCCGAGAAGGATCAGGCCTGGTATTACTTCCGCATGGCGGAGCCGGATTTCACCCTGCTGCCGGTGTATCAAACGATGAAGGACTACATCGCCACCGCGCGCGTGATGTATCCGGGCTGGTTTCAGGAGGACCACTGGGCGGTGGAGTGGAGTGGCGAGTGGAAAGTAGCAAGTAGTGAACGCTACACATTTGGGAAAGCGAGGGAAAGCGAAGGGAACGCCTCGCTGCGCTTCACCTTCGAGGGCAACGAGGCCCTGCTTCTGGCCTCCGGCCCCGGCACGGTCACCGTGCGCGTGAACGGCGGCCCGCCTTCAGTCTTCAATCTTCATTCTTCAATCATCCACCTCCCCCTCGCCCGCAACCTGCCTGCCGGCCGCCACACAGTGGAGGTCGTGGCCAAGGGCCGGGTCGCAGTGGACGGCTTCATCATCCGCCGCGCGCCCGAGCTGGCGCCGGGGCTGGCGCTGCTGATGGGCGGGCTGCTGGCGCTGCCGGCGCTGCGGCGACCGCGGGCCGGCGACCGCCGTTCACCCTCACCCCCCGCTTCCCTCTCACAGCAGGAGCGGGAAAGTCAGGGCCGGGGGGCGAGGCAGCTGTAAAAGCGCACGATGTGCTTCGCTTTCTCTGCGCGCTCGGCGCTCTCTGCGGTGGCGATTGTGTTGTTGGCTGCCGCGCTGCGCTTCTACCGCATTGACCATCAGAGCTACTGGAACGACGAGGGCAACTCGCGGGTGCTGGCCTCGCGGGATGTGCCCACCATCCTCCGCAACGCGGCGGCGGACGTGCACCCGCCCGGCTACTACCTCCTGCTGAAGTTCTGGCGTGAGGCGGTGGGTGAGAGCGAGTTCGCGCTGCGCGGCCTCTCGGCGCTGCAGGGCGTGTTGCTCGTGGCGGTGCTGTATCGGCTGGGCCGGGAGTGGTTCGGCCCGCGCGCCGGCCTCGTCGCGGCGCTGCTCGGCGCAGTCAACCCCTTTCTCATTTATTACTCGCAGGAAGCGCGCATGTACTCGCAGCTGGCGCTGCTGAGCGCGGCGTCGTTTTGGCTGTTTTGCAGGGTGCAGAGTGCGAGATTGGGGATTGGAGATTGGAGATGGATTGCGGCCTATGTGCTGGCGACGACTCTGGGGCTGTACACGCACTATGCCTTTGGGTTCGTCGTCCTCGCTCAGTTCCTTGTTGCCCTAGTGCGCCTCTTCATGTCGCCCGAGCGCCGCTCCCTCTCTACTATCTACTTTCTACTCTTCCTCCCTCCCCTCCTCCTCTTCCTCCCCTGGCTCCCCATCGCCTACCGCCATCTCACCGGCTGGCCGGCGGCCAGAGAATACGCGCCGTTCTTTGATTCGCTCCTCGACCTTGCCCGCACGCTGGCCTTTGGCCGCACGCTGCCCGTCGGCGAAGCGCTGCCCGGAATCATCGCCGTTGCCGTCCTGCTCGCGCTCGGCCTGCGCCCCTCAGTCTTCAATCTCTCAGCCTTCAATCTTCAGTCATCCCTCTGGCTCCTCCTCCCCGCCGCCCTCACCCTCGCCCTCGGCCTGTTGACCGAAGCCTTTGCAAAGCTCCTGCTCGTCGCCGCGCCGCCGCTGTGCTTGCTCCTGGCAGCAGCCATCCGCTATCCGCCATCAGCTATCGGCCATCCGCCATCCGCCATCGGCTATCCGCCATCCGCCATCGGCCATCGGCCATCGGCCATCGGCCATCCGCCATCGGCTATCTGCCATCGGCCATCTGCTATAAGCCGCGTGCTCGGTTGGGTTTCCCTCGTCGTCGTCCTTTTCTTTTGTTTTCTTTCCCTCCGCAACCTGTATTTCGACCCCGCCTACTTCCGCGACGATTATCGCGGCATCGCACAGCACATCCTGCGGTTGCAGCGTGAGGGTGATGCCGTGATTACGAACGCGCCCAATCAGGTGGAGGCCTTCGCTTACTATTACCGCGATGAGGCCCGATTGTTCCCGCTGCCTGACTCTCGCCCGCTGGACAAAGCCCGCACACAGGCGCAGCTCGAGGCCATCGCCGCGCAGCACGACCGCATCTTCGTCCTGTACTGGGGCGATACGCAGGCCGACCCGGAGAAGTTCATCGAGAGCTGGCTGAACGCGCACACCTTCAAGGCCGGCGAGCAGTGGTTCGGGCAGGTGCGGCTGGCGATGTATGCCGCGGCCCGCCCGGCAACCGAGCCGGCGACGCGCCTCGACGCGCGCTTCGGCGAGCACATCGCGCTGGAGGGCTACGCGCTCTCGGCCACGGAGGCGCGGCCCGGCGACATCCTCCAGCTCACGCTGTTCTGGCGCACCGATGCGACGCTGGCCGAGCGTTACAAGGTCTTCGTCCACCTGTACGCCGACGTGAACGCGCCGCCGGCGGCGCAGACCGACAGCGAGCCGGGCGGCGGGCTGGTGCTGACGACGATCTGGCCGCCGGGGCAGCGGGTGGCCGACAACCACGGCCTGCTCCTCCCGCCCGACCTGCCGCCGGGCGAGTACCGGCTGATGCTCGGCTTGTACAACATCCAGAACTTGGAGCGCCTGCCCGTCTCGGTTGGCGATACAATAGCCGGTGACCGGCTCGACCTGGGCGCGGTCATCGTCAAGTGACGCAATACGCGATACGAAATACGAAATACGAAATACGAAATACGAAATACGTAATGCGTATTCCGTAGCTCACGAAGTACAGGAGTTCAGCATGAAAGTCATTATCACCGGCGGCAGCGGCCTGATCGGTCGTGAGCTGACCGCCAGCTTGTGTTCGGACGGACATGAAGTCATCATCCTCAGCCGCAAGCCCGAGACCGTCCAGAATCTGCCTTCCAAAGCCAGAGCAGTGAAGTGGGATGGGTGCACGGCGCAGGGCTGGGGTGAGCACGTCAATGAGTCGCAGGCCATTGTCAACCTGGCAGGTGAGAGCATCGCCGGCGGCGACAGCCTGCCCGCTATCCTGCTCAAGGGGCGCTGGACTGCGGAGCGCAAGCGGGCGATCCTGGAGAGCCGGGTGAACGCCGGCAAAGCGATTGTGGAAGCGGTGCGCGCTGCGAGGAACAAACCGTCGGTGCTGGTGCAGTCCTCGGCGGTGGGCTACTACGGCAATCAGGGCAACAATGAGCTGACCGAGACCTCGCCGGCGGGCAACGACTTTTTGGCGGATGTGTGCAAGCAGTGGGAGGCGTCCACGGCGGAGGTGGAGGCGCTGGGCGTGCGCCGCGCCATCGCGCGCACCGGCGTGGTGCTCAGCCCGTTCGGCGGCGTGCTGCCGCTGCTGACCTTCCCGTACCGCCTCTTCGCCGGCGGGCCGCTGGGCAGCGGCAAGCAGTGGTTCCCCTGGATTCATATTGAGGACGAGGTCGCCGCGCTCCGCTTCCTCATCGAGCGTGACTATGCCTCCGGGCCGTACAATCTCTGCGCGCCGCAGCCGCTCACCAACGACGAGTTCGGGCGGACGCTCGGGCGCGTCATCCGCCGCCCGCACTGGCTGCCGGCCCCGGCGTTCGCGTTCCGGCTGGCCCTCGGCGAAATTGCCGACGCGCTCCTGCTCACCAGCCAGCGCCAGATCCCTAAGAAGCTGACCGGCCAGGGCTTCCGGTTCAAGTACCCGGACGCCGGCAGCGCGCTGAAAGATTTGCTCCGGTAACGGCCATGAACCTCCCTCGCGGAGGGGTGCATTCCAGATTATTGGCCGCTCCTTCGACTGCGGCCCGCAGAAAACTGCGGGCCTCCGCTCAGGAAGCGGCCCGGTCAAAAAATAGAAATGCACCCTCGCGGAGAAGGCTGATTGCGGCCACGCTTCTTTAGGCATACACTCAGCCTTGACCCTTAGGCCATTGGGTGAGACGGTGAAAACGCTGCAGGAAATCAAGACCATTCTGAGCGCGAACAGGCAGGAGCTACGTGAGCGCTATCATGTCGGGCGGATTGGCATTTTTGGCTCGCGTGCGCGGCTCGATGCCACTCCAATCAGCGACGTGGATATCCTTGTCGAACTGGAGCAGCCAACCGGCTGGGAAATCGTGGATTTACACCGGCGCCTGGAAGAACTGCTTCAGCT
>JAVQXV010000214.1:0-5209 GCA_033577755.1 Anaerolineales bacterium | reverse complement strand
GAGCGAAGTCGAAGCGGCAGTCGAAGGGGCGGCATGTTCCCTGACAACCTTTGCGTGCAGACGTTGAGTTTGGCCACTTGAGAGTGCGGGGTACAATACGCTTTGGGATCCGGCTACAATGCCCAAAGCAACCACACTTTCAGAAGCCATCGCCGTTTTCGATCCGCGCGCCCCTTTGAGTGGCCAGGCGTTACGGGAGTTCTACGTCGCGCGGCCCGGCAGCCCGCTCGGGCAAATGGAACAGCTCCTGCTCAGCCTGCGCCAGTCCGGCCAGACGGTCAAACTGCTGTTGAGCGGGCATCGCGGCAGCGGCAAAACCACCGAACTTAATCGCCTGGCCGAGCGCCTGGAGGAGGCCTACGGCAACCGGTATGAAGTGATCCCTGTGGACGTCTCGCGCCAGATTGCCACCCTCACCTATCACGATGTGGTGCTGAGCATGGCGCTGGCGGTGTTCAAACGAGCCGTCTCGCTCGACATCATCACCCGCTCTCCGGTGGAGGCGGTACAGGGACTGCTTCAGAGGCTGGGCGAATTCCTGCAGGAGCGGCTCTACGGCCCGGGGCTGGTAAAACTGCCGCAGGTTCAGCCGACCGAAATCGCGGCGAAGCTGAGCATCGGCGTCGCCGAGCTGGAGGCCAAGTACTCGCTCTCCGCGACCTCGCGGGCCAATCTGCAGAAGTACGTGGACGAAAACCTGAGCGAGCTGCTGAGCCAGGTGGACGAGGTCGCCGGCCTGCTGACCGTGCAGACCCGGCGCATGCCCCTGCTCACCGTGGAGGGCACCGACAAGCCCGATCTGGCCCGCTCGCGCGAAATCTTTTGCGACCACCAATACGCCCTGACCGCCTTGCGCAACGTCTCGGTGATCTACACCTTCCCCATCGAGCTGGTGTACTCCGAGACGTACACCCAGATCAAAGACGGTTTTGGCGAACGTTATTCGCTGCCCAACCTGAAGCGTGTGAACCGCGACGGCAGCCCAAATTCGGAGGGACATGCCTGTCTCGAACAAATCGTCACCAACCGGCTGGCAACGGAGCGCATTGATGCGGAGGCGCTGCGCTTGCTGGTCGAGGCCAGCGGCGGCGCGCCGCGCTTCCTCATCCGCATGATGCGCAATGCTGCGACGCGGGCACTGGCGCGCGGCAACGCGGAACAGATTCAGCCAGAGGATGCTCGCGGGGCCATCGGCGAGGAACTGGGGGACTTCATCCGCATGTTGCGCAGCGAGCACTACCCCGTGCTGTGGGAGCGCTTCCGCGATAAGACCCTCAGCGCCGACCCCGTTCATCAGGAGCTGCTGCAGATGTCGGCGCTGCTGGAGTACAGCAACGGCGGCGACCGCTGGTGCGATGTGCATCCTATCCTCCTGCCGGAAGTAAAGAAGCGCACCGGCCACGCCGATTGAGCTATGCAAGTTCCTCTGACGGTGCCGACCACCATCGGCTTGACCCTGCCGGAGTACCTGGCCCGACCCGAATTCGCGCAATTGGCCGTGCTGCTGCGCCACACGCCGCGCGGCGCGTTCGTCTTTGCCCTGTACAACACCGTCCCGGCGCGCGAGGGGGTGGTGGCCGCCCTGCGTGAATTGGTGGCCCCCCTGCCCGTCTTCGAGTACACCCTGCACCCCGGCCGGCGCAACCCGCTCGGCTACCTGGAGCGCCTGCCCCCGGAACTCCACCAGCGCCCGGCAGTCATTTTCATCTACGACCTGGAACGCACCAGCCCGGACGACCCCGCCACCGCCTGGGCCTACCTCGACACGCAACGCGAGCACCTGAGCGCCTACCCGCACACACTGGTCTTCTGGGTGACGGAGCAAGGCGCACGCGACGCCGCCCGCTACGCGCCCAACACCTGGAGCCAGCGCAGCGGCGTGTTCGACTTCACCGTAGCCACTCAGCCCGCCATCCGCCGGCTACGGGCCGAGGCCGCCGACCAGCCGGTGCGCGTGGACAGCGTGGATGACCTGGAACGGCTAACGCGCCTGTACACCGGCCTGCTGGAAGAGTACAAAGCCGGCGCCGAAGCCGCGCCCGCGCTGCTGGCCGACCTGCACGGCAAAGTCGCCTACCTGTTGTATCGCAGCAACCGCTTTGCCGAGGCGCAAACCCACGCTCAGGCCCAACTCGCCTTGAGCCGGGAGCTAGGGGACAGGCGGATGGAGGCCGAGGCCCTGTATCGGCAAGGCGAGATCGCCCGACTACATGCTGAACACGACGCCGCGCTGGAGAGTTACTCTCAAGCACTGGCGCTAAATCAGCAGTTGGGGCGGCAGGCTGAGATTGCCGTGAACCTGACCGGTCTCGGTGAAGTGGCACAAGCGCGCGGGCAGTACGCGGAAGCGCAGCAGTACTACGAGCAGGCACTGGCGCTAAATCAGCAGTTGGGGCGGCAGGCTGAGATTGCCGTGAACCTGACCGGTCTCGGTGAAGTGGCACAAGCGCGCGGGCAGTACGCGGAAGCGCAGCAGTACTACGAGCAGGCACTGGCGCTAAATCAGCAGTTGGGGCGGCAGGCTGAGATTGCCGTGAACCTGACCGGTCTCGGTGAAGTGGCACAAGCGCGCGGGCAGTACGCGGAAGCGCAGCAGTACTACGAGCAGGCACTGGCCCTCTTCCGCGCCATCGGCGACCGGCTTGGCGAAGCCAACGTGCTCGCCGCGCAAGGCAGGATGTACTTACTTGACGAACCCCAAAAGGCTGATGAATTGCTACAGCAAGCTACTGCTCTATATCAGAGCATCGGCGACCGCTACAGCATGCCGGCTCAAATCGCTAATTTCGGCTGGGAACTCTTGCGCCTTGGCCGGGCAGAACGTGCCAGGCCTTACCTGCTGCGCGCAGCGCAGTTATTCGACAAGATGGGTCTAGCAGACTACGCCGAGCGCCACCGCCAAGCCGCAGAACGAATCACAGAGTGACCTTTCCCACTCTCCACTCTCCACTCTCCACTCTCCACTCTCTACTCTCCACTTTCCTCTCCCCATCCGCCCGGCCAACGTGGACAAAAAAATTCAAAGCGACAGACCGTCTGCCAACGGATGCAGTAACGGATGAGCGGATGAAAACGGATGGCTTCTCCAATCTCCAATCTCCAATCTCCAGTCTTCAGTCTTCAGTTCTCAGTCTTCAATCTCCACCCCCTACTTTCTACTTTCCACTCCCCCACCCCTTCACCCTCCTCATCGCCTCTTCCAGCCTGTCATCCGCCAGGCACAGCGAGACGCGCACGTAGCCTGCGCCGCTTGGCCCAAAGACCGAGCCGGGGGTCAGGCTGACGCCGGTCTGCTCCAATAGCTCACTCACGTAGGTGTAGTCATCCACCCCGTCCGGCAGTTGCGCCCAGAGGTAGAGGGCGGCGGGCGGCGTCTCGACGCGCAGGCCTGCTGCGCGCAGGGCCTCCACTGCTAAGTCGCGGCGGCGGCGGTAATGTTCGTTGCGCGCCTGCGTCCAGCTCTGGTCGCCGGTGAGGGCGGCGATGCCGGCAGCCTGCACCGCCTTGAACGTGCCGGAGTCCACGTTGCTCTTCAATGTTGCCAGTGCGCGCAGCACTTCGGCGTTGCCCACCGCCACGCCCAAACGCCAGCCGCCCATGTTGTAGGTCTTGGAGAGCGAGTGGAACTCCACCGCCACCTCGCGCGCGCCGGGAACCTGCAGCAGGCTGGGCGCGCGGGAACCGTCGTAGGTGATCTCGGTGTAGGGCGCGTCGTGGGCGATGAGGAAGCCGTAGCGCCGCGCCAGCGCCACGACCTCCGCGAAGAACTCCAGCGAAGCGACTGCGCCGGTTGGGTTGTTGGGATAGTTCAGCCAGAGCAGGCGCGCGCGGCACAGCGTCTCTTCGGGCAGCGCAGCGAAGTCCGGCAGGTAGCCGTTGCGCGCCAACAGCGGCAGCTGCACCACCTGCGCGCCGGCGAACAGGGCGCCGGCGGTGTAAGGCGGGTAGCCGGGGTCGGGCACGAGCACCACATCGCCCTCGTTCACCATGGCCAGATGCAGGTTGAATATGCCCTCCTTCGAGCCGATCAGGCCAAGCACTTCGCTCTCGGCGTCAAGCTCCACGCCGAAGCGGCGGCCATACCACGCAGCCCAGGCGGCGCGGTAGTCGGGGTTGCCGGCGTAGTTCTGGTAGCCGTGGTTGTTCGGGTTGCGGGCGGACTCTTCCAGCGCAGCGATGATGTGCGGCGCGGGCGGCAGGTCGGGCGAGCCGGCGTCCAGGCGGATGACGTCACGGCCCTGCGCCTTCAGCTCGGCCACGCGCTGATTAAGCCGCTGGAAAAAATAGACGGGCAGGCGCTGCATTCGGGAGGCGGGGGAGAAGGGCATGTTGGATTGCAGATTGGGGAGTGGAGATTGAAGATTGGAGATTGAAGACTGAAGACTGAAGACTGATGATTGCTGAATGCCGACGACCGGCATCATAGCGGAGGTGGGGAAAAGCGGAAAGGGCGCAGCTTTAGGTGACTGTCACCGGGCAGCCGGTAACTCCAACCATCGGGCGCTGATTGCCCGGTGACAGTCACTTGCAAGGCGAAGCGTGTAGAATTCCCTCCACAAAGCCACCTAGAGGCCCGCAAGCCCAAAGACGAAGCGTTGAAGCACGGACGTCGCCGCTTTGAGAGTCCACGAATAGGCACGAATGAGCGCGAATGAGCACGAAGCATTCGCGAAAATTCGCGTCCATTCGCGGCTGAAGAGCGCAGTCCGTGACAGCCCAGAATCCAAAGTCGGCTACAATGCGCCGCGTCCGGGATGCGCCGGACGCTCAATCAAACGGGAGTCGCCTTATGTGCATGGGGCCATTTCGAGTCCGCGTCTCTAAACAGGCCGAGCGCCTGGACTTCAACGCGCTGCCGCCGCGCGAACGCAGGCAGCCGGGCAGCGGCCTGAACTACGACGAAACGCGCCACCTACTACGGCACATCCTGCTGCCGGACGCCGGCGGGGCGCCGGCTGAGTCACAAGGAGATTGACCATGAAGTTTCTGATTCTGTGGGAGCTTGAACTGGCGCGGCTGCGGCCCGAAATGATTCAGGCCGTGATGCGCATGCCGGACTACGCCGCGAAGCTCCGGGAGATGGGCAAGCTGGTGGCCCGTTACCACATCGTCGGCAGGCACGGCGGCGCGTGGATTTACGAGGTGGCCTCCAACGAGGAGCTGGAGCGCCTGCTGGCGATGGCGCCGGTGTACAACTTCGCGCACTATC
>JAVQXV010000213.1:0-5211 GCA_033577755.1 Anaerolineales bacterium | reverse complement strand
TGATGGGTTCCATGAAGTTCACGTCAACACCATGGAAGGCTTCTGGTCGTTGTTGTGTTCCTGGCTGCGCCCCCATCGTGGCATCTCACAACAGAAGAAGTTACCGCTGTGCTTGGGCTTCTTTGAGTTCGTGCATAACGTTCGGCGGCGGGGAAAGGCTCTGCTCTTATCCTCACTCGCTTTACTGTTAGCTCCTTGAAACCAATTAAGAGCTTAGGCTTTTTTGGAACTCAGGGCGTACGGGCGGGCCGCGGCGTGGTACTCGGAAGGGGCGTGCGCGTGGGCGGCAGCGTGAGGGTCGGGCGCGGGGTGCGCGTCGCGGTCGGAGTGAAGGTCGAGGTCGCGGTCGGGGAAGGTGTGAACGTGAGCGTGGGATAGGGCGGCGTGGCGGTTTGCGCCGGCATCGCATCCGTAATCAGGCCGACGTCTTCCTTCAGGATCACGAATGTCGTCTGGCCGGGCAATACATCCACGAAGCCTTCCATGATTTTGATTTCGCCGCCTGGGATGGGGCGAGGCAGCGGCGGGAAGGTCGTGGGAGGCGACACGACCGCTGCCCTTTCGACGCCGCCGGGATCGGTGGTGGGCAGGGCGGGCGGCGCTTCAATCTCCGGCAGAATCAGCCCGAGCGTGGCCTTCAACCGGTAACGGCCGGCGGGCAGGTCGGAGATGGCGAAGTTCTCGCGCCATTCGTCATCGGGGCGGGCCACTCGGTCGCCGTAGGTATAGACCGTGTAGAGCAGGCGATTGTTCGCGTCGTAAATCTCGATGGGCACGCTGTAGGCGTAACGCCCGGCTTTATCGAGCACCTGGCCGGCCAGCACGCCCCAGCCGGTGTACGGCGCAATCCACAACTCCGGGTTGCGCGTCTGGTAGTAATCGTTCTGGCCAACGCGTACTTCGAAGTGGACGTGCGGGCCGGTGGAGTTGCCGGTGCTGCCCACCCAGCCGAGGATGTCGCCGGTGCGCACGCGCTGGCCGAGGAAGAAGCTGTTGGCCGCCTCCATGTGCGCGTAGAGCGTGTATAACGCCTGACCTTTATAGCCGAAATCATGGCGGATGGCGACGGCTATGCCGTAAGGATCGTCGGTGCGGCGCGGGTCGAAGTTGAACAGGCCCCAGCCGACCCAGATGATCTGGCCTGACCCGGCAGCGAGGATTGGCGTACCCCGCGGGGCGTCAATATCAATGCCGGCGTGGATGTTCATTTGGCCAAAGTAATCGGTGCCGTAGCGGTACGTGCCGAGTGGGTAGTTCACGTTGTCCGAGGCAATGGGCCGCGTAAACCAGAAATGGTCTTGCGGGCGGATGGCCAACGGCACGCTTTGCATCGGCGGGCGCCAGCCCTCCGGCGTGGCCAGCACGATCGGGGTAGGGAAAACCTGACGCCGCGGGTCTTCGGCATTGAGGGTGGGGACGACCAGCTGGAGAAAATCCGGCACCAGGGTCGGCACGATGAACTCCGGTGTAGGCGAAGGTGAGACAGGCGTAACCACGTACCGGGCGACGGCAGCGTTGGCCGTGGCCTGGACTTGCGCCAGCAGCGGCATGGGCGAAGGCTCCACGACCGGTGCTTCGGGCACTAACGTCGGCGCGGGAGCGGTGCAGGCGGCAAGGAGAAGGGAGAAGAAAGAAGGGAGAAGGAAGAAAGGGATAATGCGCAGGGCGGCGTTGATGATACGCAATACGCAATACGCAACACGTACTACGCCAGACACGATACGTGCTCCCTGTCTCCTATCGATTATCCCCTCCGGCCTCATGGCGTCACCTCTGTCTCGCGAGTCGGCGTTGGCAGCACCGGTGTTGCCGTGATGACGACGGTGATGATAATGGGTCGCGGCGTGGCGGTGGCCGTCGGCGTACGCGTAGGCACTGGCGTGCGGGTGGGCAACGGCGTGTGAGTAGGCCGGCGGGTCGGCGTGTAAGTGCGGGTCGGTGTCGGCGTGATGGTAGGCGTCGGCGTGATGGTGGGGGTGCTGGTCGGCGAGGGCACGGGGGTTTGCGTGGCGACCTGGGCGGCGGTGTACACCTCGCGCATGGCGGTGAGCCAGTCCAGCCCACCGCGATGCTCGTAGCGCCAGTAGAGGATGCCCTCGTAGAACGAGCGCCAGTTGGATTGCGCCGGCACGCGCGTCCAGCCGTAATCCTCGGCCAGCGTGGTGAAATCTACGAAGTAGCCGGGCGGCATGGTCTTGAAGTACTCGCCGCCGGCATCGTAGGGTTGGGGCCGCCCGGAGAAGCGCGCTTCAAAGTCCCACGGCGGCGTGCGCAACGGCTCGCCCAGGCTGCCATCCTGCCGGGCGGCGCGCACCCACACACGCCAGTAGGTGCGCAGGCCGAAGTCTTCGCGCGTGATTTCCACCCAGTTGGCCTGCTCGTAGGCGCGCGTCAGGTCGAAGGCGCGGCCTGCCTTGAGCCAGGTATCGGCCTCCATCTGCGGCGGCGGGTTCCAGCGCAGTGACACAAGAGCATTGTCGAGCGTGGCAAGCACGTCCCAGCCGGTGGCTTGTGCCAGTGCGCGCCTTAGGCCGATAAATGATTCGTCCACGCGGTCAGAGAGGCGCGGGTCGGGCGCGTTCACATCCTGGAGGGGGACGAGTGCGTACGGCGGGTCGCCGGGGCCGGGGCGGGTGATGGTCTCCGTCCAGAGTGGCGCATCGGTGGCCTGCGAGGCCAGGCCGATGGAGCCGGGCAGTTCCGCCGGCAGTTCGATGGGCGCCCAAGCCAGCGCCGTCAGGTGGCCGACTTCCGGTTTGAAGAGGATCTGCGCCAGGCCGGTCTGGTTAACGGGCGCGATGGCCAGATAGTCTTGGCCGTTCTCCTGCGGCCAGATGCTAAGCACGGAACTGCCGTCCGGTGACCAGACCGGATGCTGGCCCTGGCCGACCTCGCGCGGCTTATCCGCCGGGTCAGTAGCCGAGCGTACATAGACCAGCCCCAGAGGCGAGAGGGCATTGCTGTACAGCACGAGCCGGCCTTCAGGGTTGTAGGCCGGGCCGGCTTCGAAGACGTCAGGCGTGTCGGTGAGTTGAACGGCGTCGGCGTCGAAGGGCTTATCCAGCGAGCGTACCCACAGGTCGGGGTTATTGGAGCGCATGGAGACGAAGAGGATTTCGCGCCCGCCCGGCGACCAGGCCGGGTCATAATCGGCGGCCGGGTGAGTGGTCAGATCATAGCGCTCGCCGCTGGCGAGGTTGAGCAGGGCGATGTCGAGGTTGTTGTTGCGGTAAATCTCGTACACCAGCCATTGGCTGTCGGGACTCCAGGCAGGATTGCCTTTGTAGTCCAAGCCGTCGGTCACGCGGCGCACGTTGCCGGTCTCCAGCTCCAGCACGTACAGGTTCCAGCTGCCCTCGCGGCGCGAGGCAAATGCCAGTTTTTTGCCGTCGGGGCTGATGGCCGGGTCACGGTCATCCCACGGGCCGAAGGTCAGTCGGATGGATTTCGCCTTGGCGAGGTCGCGCGCCCACAGATTTGTGCGACCGTTGGCGCGATAGGCATAGAAGACCGTGCCGCTCAGGGGGGGTGAGTCGGGCAAAGGGCCGGCGGTCGGCGCGGTTGGGGGAACGGCTGTCGCGGCCACTACAATCTGCGGCAGGCGGCGCGCAATCTCAGTCTCCAGTATGGAGGGTGGCAATGGAGTGGAGGTAATGATAACCGTCTCGGTGCGCGTCTCGACGAAGGTGGCGCGCGTCACCAGGAAGGTGGCGGCGACGAGCAGTGCTACGTTCATCAGAGCCAGCCCGCCGATCAGGCCGATCTGTGCCGGGGTGAGCGTCAGGTGGATCAGGCGCGGCGACGCCGGGCGCTTCGGCGTCGGCGAGGACGAAGGCCGGATAGGGGCAATCGCGGCGGCTTCCCTGTCGGTGGGTCGGCGCCGGCGCGCGCGCATGCCGTTTGCCAGTTGCTTAAGCCGCTTGGGCACAGCAGCCAGGGCGGCCGCCAATTTGTTGCGGGTGCCGGACGGCATATGCCGGGACTATAGCATGATTGATGCCGGCGCGATAGCGGGACAACGGTTGGTCATCGTTGTTAAATCTCCACCAGAGTCCCCAGACCACGCGCTTCAGCCTCGGCCAGCGCCGCGCCGGCCGCAGCGGCATCCTGTGCCGCAATCCCCACCGATTTGAACAGGGTGATCTCATCCGCCGTCTCGCGACCCGACTTCTGTCCGTTGACGATCTCGCCCAGTTCAGCGTAGATGGTTGCGCCGGCAAGCAACAAGTCGCCGGCCTCCGCGCCAGCGGCCTCGCGCGAATCCACCACAATCTTGCTTGCGCGCTGTACGGCGACTTCGTCCAGTTCGCGCATCGTCGGCATATGTGAGCCGACGGCGGTGAGGTGCGTGCCGGGTGCCAGGTCACGCCCGTCGAACACCGGCGTGCCGGATGAGGTCGCCGTGATGATGATGTCTGCGCCGGCGACCACTTCGCGCGGTGAGCGGGCGATGGTCACGCGCGGCGCGTCCGGCCATGCGCTGACTTCGGCGGCGAAGCGTGCAGCGCTGCTCTCGCTGCGGCTGAGCACGCGCACTTCGGAGATACGGCGCACGGCGAGCACGGCGGCCAGTTGTGCCCGCGCCTGCACGCTTGCGCCGAAGAGCCCAACGATGCGCGCGTCCTTTCGCGCCAGCAGCTCGGTTGCCAGTCCGCCGCCTGCACCGGTGCGCAGCTCGGTTAGCGTTGCGCCGTCGAGCAGGGCGCGCGGCGCGCCGGTGTGCGCATCCAGCACCAGCACTACGCCCAGCACGGCAGGCAGGTCGCGCTCGCGGTTGCCTTCATACACGGAGACGACTTTTACCGCAAAGTCGCCGCTGGCGCGCAGATAGGCGGGCATGAACAGTGTCAGGCCCTCGTCGGTGCTCAGGCGCGAGCGCAGGGGCATCACGGCCTGGCCGCTCGAAAGCTGGCCGAAGGCGCGGCGCATTGCTTCGATGGCGCGCGGCATGGGTAGGGCGGCACGTACATCGGCGGAAGAAAGGATTCGGAGTTGCATAGGCTTCTTGTCAAATCCGTGAAAGGGTGATGAGTAGGCTACAGGTGACGGTCACCGGGCGACGAGAGCCTAATGAGTGGAGTGGCGGGATAACCCGCGACCGTCACCTACAGACGCGCACCTCGCGTTATAATTGCAAGCGGCATTTTGAGCAAATCCATGACCACTTCCACCACCCCGGAAAAAATCACCATCATCGAAGGCCCGACGCCG
>JAVQXV010000212.1:0-5212 GCA_033577755.1 Anaerolineales bacterium | reverse complement strand
GGCGTGCCCAGCGCCAGAGATTCGAGAATCTTGAGCCGCGTCCCGCCGCCCTCGCGCAAAGGCACCACGCTGACCCAGCTGCGCGCCACCGCCGGGCGGACATCGTCCAAGTATCCCGTCAGCTGCAGACCGGGAGGATGCGGCAGGCGCTGAACCGGCACACCTTCCAGCGAACCGGTAACGGTGAAGCGGACGGCAGGCCGGCGGGCCAGGATGCACGGATAAATCTCGCGCAGGAAATAGTTCACCGCGTCGAAGTTGGCCGAATACGTCAGCGCGCCTGCGTAGATCAGGGTCTCCGCTTCGGGAGGGCCATAGTCTTGCCGATAATCTGCCAGGTCGAGGCCGTTCGGCACTACCTCCACCCGCCGGGCGGCAGGAGCGATTGCCAGCACGCGCTGCCGTTCAGATTCGGAAACAACGGTGCACAGATCGAAGGCGGCCAGTATCCGACGGACGTAACGCGCCAGCTTCCACCAGGTGAGGCCGGCGCGCAGGCGCTTCAGCCCACGCGCCCGCGTGAAGGCGTGGTACAGGGCGTTCAACTCCAGCTCTTCGAGCACCCTGGCCCGGCATTCGAGATCGAGGGCGTAAGGCGCCATATCAATTTGCGAGGCCAGCACCAGATCGGGTGACCAGTCGCGCGCCAGCTGCACGGCGCGGACGGCCAGTTCATGGCTGAACGTATCCACAACGGAGCGCGGCCGCCCGTCCAAAAAGCCCGCCAGGGCGCGCCAGCTCCCCGGCCGGTACGCCTGATAGGGCACGGTTTCAATACGCGCACACCATGGTCGCAGGGCCGCCAGGTGCTCCGGCTTCACCGCGCTCGAAGTAAAAGATAGAAGAGCGATCTCATGGCGGGTGGCCAGCCGGCGGATCAGGTTCAGGATGCGGATGCGGGAGCCGTTATCCGCCGGGTACGGGAACCAGCGGGAGAGGAAGAGGATGCGCATAGCGCCGGACGATCAAATGAGTTATGGCTTCAGGCGGCCGGCGCGCCGGGCCGGTGTTCGGTAACTGCTCTGCCATCGCGCGTCAGACGATCCAGCGCGAAGATGGCACCGATAAACAGCCAATTGTAAGCGGCGTAATCGTAGCCGGAGACGCCCTGGGTATAGGCGAATGGGATCACCCAGTCGCCGAAGGCGTTGATGACGATGCACCCTACCACGCCGGCGAAGGCGGCGTTCGCCAGCGCCTCGGTGAAATCGCGGCGGCCCTTCAGCCGCCGGCACAGCCGAAAGCCGGCCCAGGCCGTTGCCCCCAAAATCCAAAGATAGAAGCCGAAGCCGAATACGCCGAGCTGCGACACGATGTCAATATAGTTGCTGTGGGTAGCCATAGCATCCCTGGGGAAATAGGTCATGTAGTACACTGCATAGCCGGCCGGGCCGGTGCCGAAGAGGAGATGCTCGCGCGTGACCAGCCAGTTCTGGCCCCAGGCCGCCAGCCGCGTCAGGCCGCTTTCTTCCTGTTCGGCGGCGAAGATGCTGAAGAGGTAGTCCTGATTGAAGTAGGCCCAGATCAGCGCCACAGCGACCAGGAGCAGCAGCAGCTTATAGGAGCGCATAAAGAACAGCACGAGCATGGCGACCAGTGTGGGCAGCCAGCTGGCCAGCCAGGTGATGCGCAGGCCGAAGCTCCAGTAGCACCAGCCCAGCACGATCACGATCAGCGCCGCCCTGAGCCATGGGTTGAGCTGCGCCCAAAACAGCAGGCCGATGCTCAGGCTGACCACCCACATGGTGAACGTCCCGCGCGTCTGAACCGGGATCACCGGCAACACAAATTCGCTCACCAGGCCGAGCAGCCCGGCCAACAGCATCAGGATGACCAGCCGCCGGAGCCACTTCAAATCGTCGAAGTAATTGACAACCATCAGACTCAACGCCGGCAGCATGAGCATCACCAGCGCCGAGGTGACCTGAACGAACGGGAACGAAGGCCAGACATACACCAGCGCGTCGCGGAAGATGTTGCTCCAGACCAACGAGATGACGACCACCAGGCTGAAGCCCAGCACTGGCCGGTTGAGGGCCGACGGGAGCAGTGACAGTTTCCGCTCCACGGTGAGCATTTTGAGCAGCCACAGGCCGGCCAGGACAACTGTAAGGATCAGGCTCGCCACAAAGCTGCTGCCGCGCACCGGGATGTCCCAGGGGATGAAGAGGGCTGCGAACAAGATCAGCAACGGCGCCCACTCGCGCCGCCGGGTGAGGAAATCCAGCGCCAGAAACACCAGCGGCGCGGCAGCCAGCAGCGCGCCCGCGACCAGGAAGACCTGACGCGCCTCGGCGCGCGGCGCCAGGAAGCCCAGGCCGGCAGCCACGATCAGAACGGCGGCCACAATCGCCCAGGTGACCCAGCGGCGCCGGATCAGGCCCAATCCCTCATGCCAGGGTTTTTCAAAGGATGAGAACGTGCCGGGAAGTTGCATGTGACGTTCACGCCTCGGCTACGACGGGCTTGGGGCCGAACCGACCGTTGCCCGTGTGCGGTCAGAAATCAGCCATAACGCCGGGTCGGCGCGGCCCCACTGTTGGCGCACGGCGTGCCAGATCGCCCACCGGATGGCGGCAACGTATTCGTGGCGGCCGGCAGCCCGGTGCCGCCGCATGCCCTGGAGCAGGCCGTTCAGTGCGCGCGCGAGCGCCAGGAACTTCAGCCGCACCGGGGCGTGCCGCGCAAAGAACAGCAGGCGATTGCGAGCGACGTAGTACAGTGTGGTCGGCCCCAGCTCCTGATGATGGATGGGCGCCTTGTGGCGCATTCGGGCGGCCGGCTCGAACCAAAGCTCGAAGCCGGCGCGGGCGATGCGCCGACACCAGTCGGTCTCTTCCCAGTACATGAAGTAGCGAGTGTCCAGCAATCCTGCCGCCTCGACCGCCGCGCGGGTGACCATAAGCCCGCAGCCGTTGACATAGTCCACCGTTCGGGCGGGATACCGGCCGCGGTCTTCCTCCCCTGCGCCGGCGTTCCAGGCGTCCGCATGTGCCCAGTCTATCACGCCGCCCGCCGAGCTGATCAGGTGACCTTCGTCCCACGTGTACACCATCGGGCCGATGGCCCCGAGGCGCGGGCGCTGCATCACAACTTGAACCAGCCGGGAGATGCAGTCGCGTTCGAGCGTCGTGTCGTTGTTGACCAGGAACATCAAATCCGCACCGCGCGCCAGCGCCGCGCGCAGGCCGACGTTGTTGCCCCCGGCATAGCCCAGGTTGTCCCCGGCCTCGATCAGGCACACTTTGGGGAAAGTAGCCCGCACGGCTTCCACCGTGTTATCAGTCGAGGCGTTGTCCACCACCATCACCTCGGCATTGGCGTAATCCGACCGGCGCAGCGAGGCCAGGCAGTTGAGCGTCAAGTCAACGCCGTTATAGGCCAGCACAATCACGGCAACGCGTGGAAGCATACCCGTTGAAACCGATGTCAGTGGTCAGAGAGGCTGTTGTTTATCCACGAATGGACACGAATTCTCACGAATGGCTTTTGTTTATTCGTGTCCATTCGCTGCCATTCGTGTTCATTCGTGTTGATACGTGTTCATTCGCGACCATTCGTGCTCATTCGTGTGGATACGTGTCCATTCGCTGCGCTGCTATTCGCGTTCATTCGTATTGATTTCGTGTTCCATTCGCGACCATTCGTGCTCATTCGTGAACTCCAGAAGCACGTTCGCGCCGCTTCAGTTTGGGCGGGCAGATACCTGCGTGTGCACGCAAAGGTTGTCAGGGAACGTGCCGCCCCTTCGACTGCCGCTTCGCTTCGCTCCGCTTCCGCTCAGGGTGCGGCTGACAGGTTTTGCGTGCACGCGATACCTGCTGATAACTTTCCAGGACGAGGCGCGCCGTCCGTGACCAGGAGAACTGCGCCGCGCGCGCAAAGCCGAGGGCGCGCAGCCGTTCGCGTTCGGCGGGTTCGCTCAGGACACGAATCAGACAGGTTGCCAGCGCAGCGTCGTCCTCGGCATCTACAATCAGGGCAGCCCCGCCGGCGACTTCCGGGATGGCGCCGCGATCGGAGGCGATGACCGGCGCACCGCACGTCATCGCTTCCAGGATCGGGATGCCGAAGCCTTCTATCCAGGAAGGAAAGACGAAGGCCTCGGCCTGGCTGTATAGGGCGATCAGGTCGGCCCGCTCCGGCCGAATGAGCAGGCGGGCATGACCGGCTGCCACGGCCTCCTGGATCACAGCCGGCGGATCCGGGCGACGCGAGAAGAAGACGATCTGGCGTTCGGCGCGCAGCGCCTTCGGCAGGCGACGCCAGGCGCGGATGAGGACGCCGGGATTCTTGATCCCATCCGCCAGCACGAATCGCTCCGGCACGCCGAGCCGGGCGCGAACCTCGGCCAGCACGACGGGGTCTGTCACGCGCCGCAGGTCGGGCGTGGGCGCATGGTGGACGGGGACGATGCGGTCGGCGGGGAAACCGCTGTAGCGCGCGATCTGCCGGCGCGCGTATTCGGAGACGGTGATGAGCAGGTGAGCGCGGCGCACGGCAAGCGTGGAGCAGGCGTGCAGGTATGTCATCATCGCCAGCGTGCGCAGGTTTTTAGGATGGCCGCGGACGATCTCCCACCAGGGCATGACGTTGATTTCATCGTGCAGCGTGATCACCGTGCGCGCCCCGGGTGGGCCGAAGCCGTAGTTCGCCGGGAAATGGGCTACGTCCAGCCGGTCGCGCGCCATCCAGGCACGCAATCTCCAGAGGTCGTTCAACACGCTGGAGACGCCGTTGCGATAGGGCAGGGTGCGCAGCGTCACACCTTCCGGCAACGCATCCAGCTCAAACGGCCGCTTGGCGTCCGCATAGAGAAAGACCGTGTGCCCTGCGGCCTGCTCCAGCAACGCGGGAACCAGATGCCGCACGTAGGTGTGGACGCCGCCTACCAGGCTATGTGAGAGATAGCGGACGTCAATACCGATCCGCACAGCGCACTCCAAAGCGTCTGTATCAGACCGGCCCAGCGCTCCAGCCATTGGTCGAGTGAAAACTCGGCCACCATCCGCTGCCGGCCGCGCGTGCCCATCTGCTCGGCCTCCGCCGGGTTTCGCCACAGACGATCCATTGCGGCCACGAGCATGCCTTCGCGGCGATTCGTATTGAGGATGATGGTGACGACATGCGGCTGTGCCATGGGCACTCCCGCGCACGCTAAACGGTCAAACCGCGCGCCGCCAGCTCAGCGGTCGCTTTGTCCACCCTGTCT
>JAVQXV010000211.1:0-5222 GCA_033577755.1 Anaerolineales bacterium | reverse complement strand
AGGATCCGTTTCATCCGCTGCTCATCCGTTCCATCCGTTGCCCATCCGTTCAATCCGTTGAAGACCAATGCAAATCCTCGACTCCATCGCCGACCGCATCCGCGAGAACTTCACTGCCAAGAATGCTGCCCGCGATAAGGCCGTAGAGCGTTCGCGCACGCTTATCCGCCACTGCTCCCTTGCCATCCGCGCCGCCCACCGCGACGACCACGCCGAGGCCCGCGCGCAGATCGCCGCCGCGCGCCAAATCGTAGATGCCATCCGCACCGACCTTGCGCCGTACCCCGACCTGTACCACGCCGGGTACACACAGGACGCCCTCAAGGAGTTTGCCGAAGCCAACTGCGTCTATGCCCTGCTCAGCGGCGAGCCGCTGCCCGAGCCGGAAGCACTGGGCGTGGAATACGCCGCCTACCTCAACGCCCTGGGTGAGACGGCGGGTGAACTGCGCCGGCGCTGCCTCGACCTGATGCGCCATGACCGGTTCGACGAGGCCGAGCGCCTGCTCGAAGCGATGGACGACATCTACCTGGTGCTGGTGACGATGGACTACCCGGACGCCATCACCGGCGGCCTGCGCCGTACCACCGACGTGGTGCGCGGCGTCACCGAACGTACCCGCGGCGACTTGACCCTCGGCCTAAGGCAGCAGAAATTGCAGGAGGCGCTGAAGGAGTTTGAAGGAAGAAGGAAGGCGGGAGAAGGGTAGAGATTGGAGACTGGAGACTGGAGAATAGAGATTGAAGATTGAAGACTGAATACGCAATACGCAATACGCACTTTCTACCCTCGTTCTGCAATGCGTGTGATTCGAGCTTCTGAAATTGGCGAGTACGTTTATTGCCATCGGGCCTGGTGGCTGCGCGCGGTGCAGGGATATGAGTCGGCCAACGTGCGTGAACTGGAAGAAGGCACAGCCGCTCACCGCCGGCATGGGCGCGTTATCGGTGCGGCGCTGGCCTTGCGCGCGCTGGCGCTGGTTCTGTGGTTGGCCGCGCTTGTCGTGCTCTTCGTGTCCTTACGCTGATGGCCTGGTTCGTCGTTCTCCTTGCCCTGGCCGTCCTCTTCTGGTGGCTTGCCGGGCACCTGCGCCGCTCATCCGGCCTCCCGGCGGGCGAGGTGGTGTACAGCGATACCGGCGCCTGGGGGCGCGTGGAGAAGCCGCTGTTCTCCGCGCGCCTGCAACTTGCCGGCAAGCCCGATTACCTCGTACGCGATGGCGCGGACATCATCCCGGTGGAAGTGAAATCGGGCCGAGCGCCTGCCGTCGGCGCCCATCCCGCCCACGTCTATCAGCTGGCCGCCTACTGTGCCCTTGTGGCCGACGTCTATCGGCGGCGCCCGCGCTACGGCCTCATCCGTTACAGCGACAAACTGCTCAAGGTCGCCTTCACCCCCGACCTGGAGCAGGAACTTGAAGCATTGCTGGAAGACATGCGCGCCGACGCGGACGCCGATGATGTTGCACGTTCTCATGATGTGGCCGCCCGCTGCGCCGCCTGCGGCTTTCGCGAAGTCTGCGCCGAACGCCTCGCCTGAGCACTCTCTACTTTCTACTCTCTACTTTCTACTCACCCTCGCTCATCCCCTCCGATATAATTCCATCGCTATGTCCACCGCGCCGCGCAAACTACTCATCCTCTATCATCCCAAAGCCGAGGGCGCCTTGCCGGAGGCCGAGGCGATGGCCGAGTTCTGCACGCGCCGGCCGGGCATCAGCGTGCAGGTGGCGGCGGTGGATGGCGGCGCGGCGCGCGAGCAGGTGCGCGAGCAGGATATGCTGGTGGTGCTGGGCGGCGACGGCTCGATGCTGCGGGCGGGTCGCCTCTCCGCGCCGCACGGCGTGCCGGTGCTAGGCGTCAACCTCGGGCGGCTTGGTTTTCTGGCCGAAGTGCAGCCGGGCGAATGGCGCGAAGTGTTGAACCGCGTGCTGGCCGGCGACTACTGGCTGGAAGAGCGCATGATGCTGCGCGTGGAACACTGGCGCGACGGCGAGCTATGCAGCGCCAACATCGGCCTGAACGAGGCCGTAGTCGGGCGCGGGGCGCTGGCCCCGCCGGCGCGGCTCAAGACGCTGATTGACGGTTACGAGCTGACCACCTACGTCGCCGACGGCCTGATCATCGCCACGCCCACAGGTTCGACGGCCTATGCGCTGGCCGCCGGTGGCCCCATCCTGCCGCCCGAATTGAAAAATATCCTGTTGGTCGCCATCGCCCCGCACCTGAGCATGGACCGCGCCATCGTGCTCTCGCAGGGCGCGACCGTTGACGTGGTGCCCTACACTGATGCCGACCACGATGCCCTCCTCAATGTGGACGGTCAGGTGCGCGAAGCGCTGCGCGACGGCGATACCGTGCGCGTGACCATGAGCGAGAACGTCGCCCGCTTCGTGCGGGTGCGCCCGCCGACTTACTTCTATGCCAGCCTGATGGCCCGCATGAACCACAACCCATCCGCCCACAAATCCAAATGACCGAACTGACTGCTGAGACGCTATATTGCGCCAATCATCCGCAAACGCCGACACAGCTGCGCTGCAATAAGTGTGGCAAGCCCGTCTGCGCCAAATGTGTCGTCCGCACACCGGTCGGCTATCGCTGCAAAGAATGCCTGCGCATCCAGCAGCAGGTCTTTGAGACCGCGCTTTGGTACGACTACGTGATTGCCGGCGTCCTGGCTGCGCTGCTGGCCGGCCTGGCCGGCTTCTTTGCGGTTTTTGCCCAGTTCTTCGTCGTCCTGCTCGCGCCCTTCGCCGGCGGCGTCATCGCCGAAATTGTGCGCGCTGCCGTGCGCCGTCGCCGGGGCAGGTACCTCACGCTTGTTGCCACCGGCGCCTTTGTGCTCGGTTGTGTGCCGCTTGTGCTGATGCCGTTGTTGACCGTGATGTTCCTTCTGCTGACCGGCGCCGCCGGCGGCCTGTTGCTCAACGCGCTGTGGGCCGTGCTCTGGCCGCTGGTCTTCTGCGTGTTGGGCGCGAGCACCGTCTACGCCCGCCTGCGCGGCATCTCGGTGTAGTTTGCACTGTTTCCCGGCTTTCCCTCTTTTCCTGAAGACACAGCAAATCAGGAAAACGAGGGAGTGTGTCGCTATGCTCGTCTCCCTCTCCATCTCCGACTTCGCCATCATTGACCGGCTACAGCTGGAGTTCGCGCCCGGCTTCATCGTCTTCACCGGCGAGACCGGTGCGGGCAAGTCTATCATCATTGATGCGGTCAGTGCGGTGTTGGGCGGCAAGACGGAGGGGACACAGGTGCGCGCCGGCGCGGATGTAGCGCGGATCGAGGCCGTCTTCCGCCTGACAGGCGAAGTGCGCACAGCAGTGGAGGCTGTGCTGGCGCGCGAAGAGCTGCTGGATGGCGACGGCGACGAACTGACGCTGGCCCGTGAGATTCGCCGCGAAGGCCGCAGCACGGCGCGCGTCAACGGGCGGCTGGTCAACCTCGCCCTACTGCGCGAGATCGGCCAGTTGCTGGTGGACGTGCACGGTCAGAGCGAGCATCTCTCGCTGTTGCGCACGCGCGAGCACGTCTTTCTGCTTGACCGCTACGCCGGACTGGACGCCGAGCGCGAGGCCTTTGCCCAGAGCGCACGCGAGCTGAGCGCCCTGCGCGCCGAGTTGCATCAACTGCGTCAGAACGAACGCCAGCGTGAGCAGCGGCTGGACATGCTCAACTTCCAGATCAATGAGATCACCGGCGCGCGCCTCAAGCCCGGCGAGGAGGAAGCGTTATTGCAGGAACGCACGCGGCTGGCGAACGCCGAGAAGCTGGCCGCGCTGGCCGATGACGCCATCCGCGCGCTCTCCGGCGGCGAGGAGGACGCCGTTTCCGCCGCCGACCTGCTGGCCCGCGCCGCCAAAGCGCTGAACGCTCTCGCCAAAATAGACCCCTCCCTCGAAGCGCAGCGCGACCTCGCCCAGTCGCTGAGCGAACAGCTCCGTGACCTGGCGGCAGAGTTGGACGATTATCGCGAGGGCATCGAGTTCAATCCAAAGCGGCTCGATCAGGTGGAAGAGCGGCTTGAAGTCCTCAGCCGCCTGAAGCGCAAGTACGGCGACACGCTCGAAGCGGTGCTGGCCTACGGCGAGAAGGCGCTGGCCGAGCGCGAGGCGTTGGCCCACTCCTCCGAACGCATCGCCGAGCTGGAGAAGAAGGAAGCCGAGCTGTTACAGCGGCTGGGCCGGCTCGGCGCGGCGTTGAGCACGGCGCGCCGGGCTGCCGCCGAGGCGCTGGCCCACAGCCTCGAAGCCGAGTTGAACGACCTGAAGATGGAACGTGCGCGCTTTGGCGTGGACATCCGGTGGCAGGATGATGAAGAGGGCGCGTTCGTAGAGGGGCGGCGCGTGGCCTTCGACCTTACCGGCCTTGACCGCATTGAGTTCTTGGTTGCGCCCAACGTCGGCGAAGGGCTAAAGCCGCTGGTGAAAATCGCTTCGGGAGGCGAGACCGCGCGGCTGATGCTGGCGCTCAAGAGCGTGCTGGCCCGCGCCGACCGCACGCCGACCCTCATCTTCGACGAGATTGACCAGGGCATCGGCGGGCGGGTGGGCGCGATTGTGGGACGCAAGCTGTGGGGGTTGGCTGCCTCGCATCAGGTGCTGTGCATCACCCATCTGCCGCAACTGGCCGGCTTCGGCGACCAGCACTTCAAAGTTGAGAAACGGGTCGCGGATGGACGGACGGTGACGCTCGTTCGTGTGCTGAGCGAGGCCGAGCGCGCTTCGGAACTGGCGCAGATGCTGGGCGGCGCGGGGGAGAAGACGCGCGAGAGCGCCGAGGAAATTCTGGCGCTGGTGCGGGCGGAGAAACAGGCGCAGCTTGCCGCTTCCTGATAGTGTGCACGCAAAGGTTGTCAGGGAACGTGCCGCCCCTTCGACTGCCGCTTCGACTTCGCTCAGCGTCCGCTCAGGGTGCGGCTGACATGTTTGGCGTGCACACTCCTGATACAAAAAGCTGCGACGCACTCTACGAACGTGAGTCGCAGCTGACGGGTGGTTTGCGGATTCAGGCGCGTTGCGCCGGAAGCTTAATCAAATGCGCCCGTCTCAATCGGCAGGTCATACTCGAAGTGAAAGTCGTCGGTCACTTCGGCGTTGTCGTAGTCGCTGTCGCACATGTAGCCGCACGTTACACACCTGCCATGCACGACCAAGCCGCCGGGAACAGAGCGGGCGCTCAGCTCCAGGGCGCGCGCTTCGCAAAACGGGCAGATATCGTATT
>JAVQXV010000210.1:0-5255 GCA_033577755.1 Anaerolineales bacterium | reverse complement strand
GCGGGCTTGAACGGGAACGCGATCAGATAGACGACGTGCGCTGTGAGACGGGGCAAGGAAGACATGGCCGACAGTCTAGCGGAGTCTGCGCGATCCGGCCAGCGCGCAGTCGAGTGGTGTGCATGCAAAAACATATCAGCCACACCCTGGTGTGCACGCAAAACATGTCAGCCGCACCCTGAGCGGACGCTGAGCGAAGCGAAGCGACAGTCGAAGGGCGGCACGTTCCCTGACCACCTTTTTTGCGTGCATACTGCACCCTGACAGCCCTTGCATGCACCCGCCAATTGGCATATCTTCAAGGGGTTGCGTCAAGCCGTCAGCGCGTTTTCGCATGCGTCCTCTGTGCCCCTCAAAGGGGTTAGGTCACGACGTTCGCGGCCAGCGCCGGGCCGGCGCACACGATTGGGGCCAGGCGCTCGAAGTTGGGCCGAATCAGACGGCGGTACAGGTCGGTCTGCAACAGGCCATGCGGATCGCAGCGCTCCTTCAGCGCGCGCAACCGGCGCAGCGTCTCCTCACCCAGGTAGCGCGCGGCCACCTCGGGCGTGAGGGTGCTATCTTTGGCGAAGTAAAAGCGCCCGCCGGCCTGTAGCACCAGCCGGTTCATCTCGTCGGCGAGCTGTTGCAGCCGGGCGCGGTTGCCGCGCGTCACCTTGAAGTCCATCGCAAAAGAGTAGCCGTTGACGGCGTGGGTGAGCAGGAACTTGTCCGGGCGATGGCGCTTGGTCACCCCCAGATAGGTGGGCAGGCCGCGCCGCTGGCACAAGCGCAGCATCTCCAGGTAGGTCTCGGCAGCCGTCTCGAGCGGCAGGAAGCTCTGGTATTGAATCATTCCTCCGGGGCCGTAGGAGCGTTCCCAGTTCGGCACGTAATCCAGCAGGAAGTTGAAGGCGACCAGCGACTGGAGGTACTGCTTGTTGTGCTCAAGCGTGCGCGCGTGCAGGTATTTGGCCGTGTTGATCAGCCAGGCGCCGGGGTTGTTCATGAAGAACCGCATCCCCAGCCACATCATGGATTTGGGCACGACGCCGAAGAACGTGTCCGGCAAGGTCTGATATTCCACCCGCAGCGTTCGCGCCGGGTGCGGGTCTTCGCCCTCGCGGAGGTAGTCGGCGGCGTGAATCTGGCCGCGCCCGTTGCGGTGCAGGCCGTCCACCCAGCCGACGATGTAATCATAGTCGGCCTTGAACTGGTCAAGGTCGGAGAGCATCTCGCGCAGATTGGGCGTGGCCCAGGCGCTGACGCGCACGTTGCCGGAGTACAGCTTCTTCAATTGCAGCGTGATGGAGGTGAACACGCCCAGCAGGCCGGCGCTGCCGATGAGGGAGTAGAACAGGTCGGCGTTGCGCGTGGGCGAGCAGGTCACCGTCTCGCCCGTGGGCAGCAACGCCTCGAACTCCAGCACGTGCTCGCCGAGCGTGCCCTTCTTCCAGTTGTTCTTGCCGTGAATGTTCATCCCCAGCGCGCCGCCCAGCGTTGGGAACTGCGTGCCGGAGACCACCGGCGGCCACCAGCCGTCCTCCAGCGTGTACTGCCAGAGCTGTTGCAGGGTGACGCCCGGCTCCACCCGGATCACGCCCGTCTCCGGGTTCCAGTCGAGGATGCGGTTCATGCGCCGCATGTCCAGCACGATCTGGCCGGCGTTGAGCGCGCCGTCGCCGTAGGTTTTGCCTGCGCCGCGCAGCGCAATCGTCAGCCCGTGCCGTTCGGCTAAACGAAACAGCTCGGCAATCTGCTCGACGGTGGAGGGCCGATACAGATACGAAACCGTCTTGATGGAATGACCGAAGTTGTCAATACAGGCCAGCCGATCCAGCGATAGCATGATGATCTCCTTCGCCGCCCATTATCCGGGCTGCTGCGCCCCGCCGTCAATTGCGAGTATGGTTGGGGGAAAGTGGGCATGCGCCGCACCATAACCGATGCGCCCGCGCCGCCGGTAGTGACAAAAGTCAGTCTCACCGCGAAGCTGCAAAGAGCGTATAGGACTCGCTTCCGTTTTCCTTGACGTTCTTGGGATCTTCACGTTTCAGGTGGGCTTGTTAGTAGAGCTATTCGTGTTCCCCTATTTCATTATCTTACGTGCTTGTTAGTTCGACGATGAAGGTCTCTGCGTCGTGGGCGGGCAGGTCGAGGTCGAAGCGCAGGCCCAGGTCTATGCTCAGGAAGTTGAAGCGATGGGTGACCTCGGCGACCGGGTGCGAAATCTTCAGGCGGACCTCGGCGCCGGTGCGGGTGTTGATGACGCGGGGCGCATCGGCCTCGGCGCGGACATCGAGCACGGCGCGTCCGCCGACGAGCACGGCAGCGTAATCGGGGCTTAGCTCGTTCGTCAGCTGCCAGCCCAGGCGTCGCCGCCGGCCTGAAAGGTTCTGCACCGTGTACTGCGCGCGGATTCCGCCGGTGAACAGGCCGATGTGCTTCTCGATTTTCAGACCCGGCAGTAGGGCGTTCAGGTAACCGATGGTGTCTTCGCCTTCGAAGCGATAGTCGAGGAAACGGTCGGCGGGCTGCTCGTCACCGCCATCGAGGGCCAACCAGTCGTTAAGCGCGCCGGTGTGGGTGCGCGCCGGCCAGTGCAGGCCGTCGGGTGAGTTCGGGATGGTGTACACCGTCAACTCGTCCGGCTCGTGGGCGAACAGCTCCGGCGTCAGATAGCGGCCCAGCCGAGTGGGGGCGGCCTCCTTTTGTTTCTGCTCCTTCCACGCCTTGAGGTCGGCGTCGAAGGTCTCCGGCATCCAGCGGCGATTGACGGCCACGATTTTGGGATGCTCGGACGTGCTTCCGGTGTACGCCGCCGACGGCACGGCCAGCGGGTTGCCCACCCATTGCCGCCCGTGGTGCAGGTCGAACCAGCCGAGCAAGCGCCCACCGTACGCGGTGAAGACGGCCAGCTGGCGGCCATCGCAGAGGATTTGCTCATCGGCGCCGTCGCCGTTCAGGTCTTCAATCCAGCGGCGGGCCTGCGGGTTCTCGGCCAGCTCGGCCAGCCGCGAGTAGAGAAAAGTGAGCCGGACGTTCTCCCAGCCCCAGTAACCGCGCCCGCCCACGCCGATGCAGCCGAACTCGTACTGGTGGCTGCAATAGGTCTCGATGGCCTGACGGTAGAAGGCATCGGCGGCAGTCTCCGGTGCGGCGACGAAGCTGCGCCCACGCGCGGTCTCCACTTGCATCAAATTGGAGCGCACGAGGGCATAGAGCTTGCGAAAGTAGCTCACCTTTGGTGAGCGTTCGATGAAATCGAACCAGTCGCGATAGCCGTCCTCGTGATAAGGCGCATCGGGGATGAGCAGGGAGCGATTCATCCAGCGAGCGGCGCCGTCGGGCAGGGTCTCTACCGTTTGCCTGGGCTGCACGGTAGAGAGGTGGGTCAGCGTGTAACCGCGTTCGGCCATCTCGGCCAGGAGCCTTTCGAGGTGCGCCCAGCTGGCCTGCGGCAGATAGCCGGCTTCCCACGGCCACAGGCCAATCGCTTCGGCGTCCTCAGCGTAGGCCAGCAGGAAGTGCTTCGCGCCCTTACGCTCGGCGAACGAGTCGAGATAATCGAAGAGCTGCGCGCGGCGACCAAACCAGGCGGCGTAGTTGAAGCGCTCCCGGAGAATCGGGTCGTCGTAAACGACGGTGAGCGAGTGCCCCTCGAAACTTGTGGAGACGGGCACGGGCTGCATGACGCCTGCGCCGTGCAGGATGTGGTCTTCGACAAGGGTGACGCGGTAGCCACCCTCGGCGATGACTTTGACCAGCGATTGTCGCCAGCAGCGCTCCGAGTTCCAGAACACTGTCGGCTCGACGCCGAACAACTCTTTGAGCACGGCGCGGTGCACGGCGATTTGCTGCGCGTTGTCCCAGTCGTGACAGACGTAGGGCACGTTCTGCGCGTAGGTGCTGCCCAGCAGTTCGAACTGGCCGTCGGCCAGGCCGGCGCGCACGATGTTCAGCGTTTCCGGGTCAATCCAGTTGAGGGCGCGCAGCAGTGTGCCGGAAAGGTGCAGGTTGATCCTGAGCTGCGGAAAGGCGCGCAGCACGTTAAGCAGGCCGCGATAGCAGGTGCGATCGGCAATCTCTACGAATTCTGAGGTGTGTTGATTGAAATGAAAGACCAGCGCAAGCGATAACGCCATGCGTGCGATTATAGAGGCTCGCGCAGGCGAACGCCAAGAGTATCGCGGCTCAGCTGAGTGTTCTCTCGTAACCGCTCAGGCCGTAACAGTCAGTAGATTGAAAAGAATCCACAGATGAGTGAGTGCACTAAAAAAACACACCGGCAAGAACGCGAAGGGCGCAAAGATTAGCCGCTAAGGTAGCTTAGAGCACTTCCTGCTTTGCGGACGGTTTGGACATGGCGCAAATGATGAACCGCGAAGGCGCGCAGAGCACGGAGATTGAACGCCGAGATTTTTACCGCGCTTCACGCTGTTCGGTAAGGCAGACGCGGTGCAGACTGCTCTGCAGAGCGGCCAGTGAGGAGTGAAAGTCATCTTCGCCGAACACTTCGAGCGTGAGCACGCCGGCGTAGTTTTCGCGCAGCAACAGTGCAATAATCGGGTCAAGCGTGTCCGGCGACAAGTGCGCCAACGACTTGTGATCGCGGTCTGCCACTCCGTGCAGGTGGATGACACGCGTGCGGGGCAGGGCGGCTTGCAGGTGCGGCAGCGGGTCGTGGCCGTCGAGCCAGAGGTGGCCGATGTCCACGCAGCGACTCACCGGCGCGCGTTCCAGCACGGGCAAGATGAAATCCGGCGGGTAATGCTCCAGGTTCTCGACGGCCAGCAGGGCGGGGTCGCCGGCCCATTCCGCCGCCAGCTCGAGGGCGCGCACGGCGTTGGCTTGCCACTTGGCCCTCACCCCCGACCCCTCTTCCTGTGGGAGAGGGGAGATGGCCCTCACCCCCGACCCCTCTCTCTGTGGGAGAGGAGAGATTAGGTCTTTGCCGTCCAGATGGAGGACATAGGCCCATGGCTCGAGCGCGCGCGTGCGCTCGATGACCCGGCGGGCTTTGACCAATGAGATGTGACCTTCGTCGCCGCCCGCGCCGAGGCGCAGGTCGAGCGGCAGGTGCACGGTGTAGCTCAGGCCGTGCGTGGCGGCCAGCGTATTGAGTTCGTCAATCATCGCAGGGCCGGGCAGATTGTTCAGGCCGTCTTCCATCTCGAACAGCACCAGTTCGATGTCCTTCACTTTGTCCTTGAGATAGTGAACGTTGGGCAGGATGTCGGCGGGGAGGATGTAGGAGGTTGTGCCGAGGCGGAAGG
>JAVQXV010000010.1:0-39699 GCA_033577755.1 Anaerolineales bacterium | reverse complement strand
CCCGCCGGCGCCCCCAGGTCGTTGATCAGCCACAGCCGACGGGCGTTGTTCAGCACGCGCCCTTCAAGCAAAGTTCGCGTCTCGGCCTTCAGCGCACGCTCCGGCGCCTGCGCCGCGCGGATGGCGGCGCTTTCCTCCATTCCGGGCAATTCCGGGCTGAAGGCATACCAGGGCGCGCGCCACGTCGCGTAGTTCAGCGCATACTTCCAAAGCGGGAAGAGATAACCGCGCACCAACACCACGTCGCCGGGCTGCGCTTGGCCGCTCACCTGCTCCACCGCCCGGCGGAAGTCATCACGCCAGGCGACAAAGTCCGGATCGGGATAGAGGAGCCGCAGCCAGCCATAGGGCAGCAGGCTGAGGGTGAACGCGGCCAGCAGCAACGCCGCAATTTGCAAACGCGCCGAAGGCCGGCGCAACAGGCGGCGCAGCAGCATCAGGGCAACGGCCCAGACGGCAACCAACACTGCCACGAACGCCGCAATCATCCAACCGGCGCGCACCTCCAATAGCCGCAGCCACGCCCACGCCCAGCGCTCGCCGTTCAGCAGCGTCTGCCAGTAGCCCAGAACTTCGCTGTAGCGGAAATCCCAGATCGCCAAAGTCCAGACCGCGCCGGGCACGCCCAGAACGGCCAACCGGCCATAATATGCCGAGAGCGAGCCGGTGACTGCGCCGACCTGAATCAGCACGCTGAGCGCAAGCAAGCCGGCGACCAAACTGCGCTGCCAATTCGAGCGAGACTGGCGCACGGCTTGCAGCGCCGGCGCACAGGCCGCCGCCAACAAGGGCGCAATCGGCAGGATGTGGCGCACGCCCCACCCTAGCCCGCCCCACCAGATGTAGTCGCGATAGAGCGGCGTCGCGATGACAAGCAGAATCAACGCCAGCCACGGCAGAAGCAGGCGCGGCCAGTCGGCTCGTGCAGTGAGCGGGGCGGCCATAAAGGCGAGCAGCAGCGCGGGCGACTCAATGAAAAGGCCCTTGCCCGGGCTGAACGTCATCCCCAGCACCGCCTCGCCGAAATAGGTGCTAAGCGGCCGGCCGGCCACACCGGCGGCCAGCCCAAGGTAGCGCCAAGCAGAGAACCGTCCGAGCGCACCCTCGGCGGGAAGCAGCAGCGAGAGCGCCCCGGCCAGCGCGATCAGGCCCAGGCCGATCAGCGCTGCGCGCCGTTCAGCGGCGTTGACGGACGCCCGCGCCGCCGCCGTGATCGGCACGGCCACCGCCACGAAGGCGGTCGTCTGCTTCGTCGCCACGGCCAGCGCCAGCAGGCTCAGCGTCAGCAGCCATTGCAGCAGTTGCCCACGCCGCGTGCTCCGCGCAAAGACCGCCTCGTAACTCCAGACTCCCAAGACCACCCACATCACTGCCAGCGGATCGCGAAAGTAATAGGTGGTATGCGGCCAGGCGAGCGTCCCCAGGCCGTAAAGCAGTGCAGCGCCAAGCGCTACCTCCGCCGCGAAGCCCTGCTGCCGCGTCAGGCCGTACACGCCGACGGCCGTGAACGCTGTGGCGTACACGTTGAGCAGGAACAGGGTATGCACGCTACCGACATTTGCCAGCCGCGCCAGCGCATCCAGCAGCGCGCCGACGACGGCCTGCACCGGTTCGATATCATACGGCCTGTCGCCCCGGTCGCCGAAGACGGCGCCAATGTGGAACTCGCCCAGACGGCTCAGGCTCTGCGCAGCGGCAATGAAGAGCGTCTCGTCGCCAGAGCGGATCGTCCCCTGATAGGTGAACGTGTACACGGCGGCGAGCAGCGCAAAGAGGCAGGCGGCCAACGCCAAATCCCGGCTGCGCTGCCCGGCTTCTTTGAGAAGGGAAAGCATAAGCCGCGCCATTATACGCGGCTGCCCGCCCGGGTCGTTCCGGCTATAATGCCGCGCAGTCATGCCAACTTACGAACCCGTCATCGGCCTGGAAATCCATATCCAGCTCAACACGCAGACCAAAATCTTCTGCGCCTGCAAGGCGGACTCATGGGGCGCGCCGCCCAACACCAACATCTGCCCGGTGTGCTGCGGCCTGCCCGGTGTGCTACCGGTGCTCAACCGCGCCGTGGTGGAAAAGGCCGCGCTGCTGGCCGCCGCTCTGAACTGCAAGCTCCGCGCCGAGTCGTTCTTCGACCGCAAGAACTATTTCTATCCCGACCTGCCCAAGGGCTACCAAATCACACAGTACGACGCCGCCCTCGGCCACGACGGCTACTTCGACGTACCCCTGCCGGACGGCACACTCAAGCGCGTGACCATCCGCAAACTCCACATCGAGGAGGACGCGGGCAAGACCAAGAACGACGCTGCGCGGGGTGTGCGGCTGATTGACATGAACCGCTGCGGCGTGCCGCTGGTCGAGATGGTCACCGGCCCTGACCTGCGCTCCGCCGACGAAGCAGCCCAGTTCCTCCTCCGCCTGCGCCAGCTGCTGCGCTGGCTCGACGTGTCCGAGGCCAACATGGAGCGCGGCCACCTGCGCTGCGACGCCAACGTCTCCATCCGCGAGGCCGGCGCGGCCCACCTCAACCCTAAGACCGAGATCAAGAACATCAACAGCATCGAAGCGCTGCGCCACGCCATCCAGGCCGAGGTCGAACGGCAAATCGGCGAGATGCGCGCGGGCCGACGCGTCGTCGCCTGGACGCTCGACTGGGACGACGAGACGCAGACCCTGCGCAAGATGCGCTCGAAGGAGACCGAGGCCGACTACCGCTATTTCCGCGAGCCGGACCTGCTCTCCGCCCAGCTCACGCCGGAGCAACAGGCCGAGATCCTCCGCCGACTGCCCGAACTGCCCCTCGAGCGGCGCGCGCGCTTCATCCGCGACTACGGCCTTCCGGAGTACGACGCCGGCGTGCTCACCGACGAGCGCGCACTCTCGGACTACTTCGAGCAGACCGTCCAGAGCCTCGCTCAGCAGTCGGCGGCCGACGGCCGGCCGTCCATCAAAAACCCGCCCAAGCTCGTCGCCAACTGGCTGATGAACGACATCCTGCGCCTGCTCAACGAGCGCGGGCTGACGGTCGGCGAGCTGGCGCGCACGCTGACGCCGGAGCGGCTGGCCGAACTCATCCAGCTCGTTGAAGACAAGACCATCAACCGCGCCACGGGCGTCAGCCTGCTGCCCCGCATCCTCGAGGGTGGCCAATCGCCCAGGGCGCTGGTGGAGGCCGAGGGGCTGGCGCAGATCTCCGGCGACGAGGCCATCCGCGCCTTCGCCCGGGCCGTCATCGCCGAGAACCCGGAGCAGGTCGCGGCCTACCGCAAGAAGCCCACGCTGCTCAAATGGTTCGTCGGCCAGGTGATGAGGAAGAGCCAGGGCAAGGCCAACGCCCAGGCGGCGGAGCGCATCCTGAGCGAGCTGCTGAATGAGCCTTGACGGGTTGACAAGGTGAAGCAATCGAATGTCACCCGGTCGCGCATGCTTCGCCAGCAATTCACAATCCAAAATCAGAAATCAGAAATTGCCCTTGTTCTGGCCTTTGCCCTGCTGGCGCACCTGACGCTCGCCGTTCTTCAGCCGGACGAACTGAGCGGGGATGCGGCGCGGCTCGGATTGCACACCTGGGACTTTCTGAAGCGCGATGCCTGGCCGTTCTACATCTACCACCTCTTCGCGCCCAACCCTCTTATCATCTGGCTGCACGCCCTTGCCTTCGTGCCGGCCGGCCCGACGGTGGCTGCGCTCCACGGAACCACAATCGTGGTCGGCGTGCTATGCGCCGGTTTGGCTTACCTTTTCACGGTCACGGTATTCGACAACGAAGATGCGACAACGGCGCGGCGCGCGGGGATGCTGGCCGGCCTGAGCCTGCCGCTTATCCCTGTGTGGAACGTCTTCGTGCACGGCGGCACCGAGCATATCCTGCTGCCGTTCTTCGCCCTGCTCTCCGGCGCGACGCTGTGGCGCGGCCTGCGTTCGGGTCGCTGTGCGGATTTCGCGCTGGCCGGCGTTGCGCTGGGCGTCAGCCAGTACGGGTACATCGTCGCGCGCGCGCTGCCGCCGGCCCTCGCGTTGGCCGCGCTCGTCGCCCTGTGGCGCGGCCCGGCGCTGCGCCGTCACCGGCGCGGCCTGTTGCTCACTCTGCTGACCTTCGGCGCCATCGCCCTGCCCCAGTGGTGGTTGTTCGCGACTGCGCCCTACACCCTGTTCGCGCGCACCGGGCAGGAGGCCGGGCGCTTCATCTTCGGCGAGCCGGACGCGCTGTCTCTCTTCGGCGTCAAGCTCTGGCAACAGTGGCTGGCGCTCGGCTGGCGCTGGGAGAGCGGCTACAACCCCTCCGGGCGCGGCCTGCTGCCCGCGTTGCTGTCCGCAGCCGCGTTGCTCGGTGTGATTGCGGCGTTGCGTGCGCGCACACCCGCTGCGCTTTTCACCCTAACCCTCACCGGCGCGTTGATGCTGCCGGACTTGATCACCGTGGAGGGGACCTGGCCCTCGGCCACGCGGCTGATCGGAGCGATGCCGCTGTGGGCCATCCTGGCCGGCTACGGCGCGGCGCTGGTCGTTGAACGCAGACCGCGCCGCGTACAGAGCATGGTCGCGAGCGCGTTCGTGTTCGCCCTCGTGCTTGGGGCCGGGCTTGAGAATCAACTGCATCACGCGCTGGTGGTGCTGCCGCGCCGGCTGTCCGAGCCGGGACGCGAGTGGATGAGCAGCCTGGTGGAGCAGGCCGAGGCCGAGTACATCCTGTCCCACACCGCCGAACCAATCTTGATCCCGGCGGACGAGTATCAGCGCGCGCCGCTGGCCTTCCGACTCACCGCGCACTACCGCGAACGCTCCGGCGCGGTAGAAGCGCCGCTCGCTCAGGGTGAAGCCGTCACCGTCATCACGCCCGTTGACCCGCTGCGCCCGACCACCGACGGCGTGCCGTCGCGCCCCGTCCCGGATGCATGGGTGCTGCTGCGCGACGGCGTAGCCTACTTCCTTCCGCCCCTGCCCGGAAACCTCGGGCCGCTCCAGCCGGTCACGACCTTGTTCGCCCGCAACGGCGCGCCCGCGGCGCAGGTCGCGCGCGCGAGCTGGCGTCCCGTCCGCAATGAGTGGACACCAAGTGAATTGAGATTCGAGAACGGGCTGACGCTGGCGGCTCATCACGTCAGCGCAGCAACGCTAACGCCCGGCGCGCCGCTCGTGGTCACCCTGTACTGGCGCGCCGAGCGTCCCATCACGCAAGACCTGCAACTGTTCACGCAGGTGCTCGACCGCCACAACCAAATGGTCGCGGGCGTGCACGATTGGCCGCTGCGTGGGACGTATCGCCCCAACGCCTGGCGCGCCAGCGAGTGGGTTCCGCTGAGCTACATGTTCGAGATGCCGGCGGACCTGCCGCCGGGCGAGTATCGCCTGTTCACCGGCGTCTTCGACATCGTGCATCAGCGGCGCATCCCGCTCATCGGCGGAGAAGATGCGGCGTTCGTGACCCGGCTCAAAGCGCCGCTGAGCGCCCCGCCCTTCGAACCGGCCAGGCCCAGCCGCGCCGAGTTCGGCGGGATGCTGCGCCTGCGCGGTTACACCCTCACATCCGGCGGAGTCCGGCTGCTGTGGCAAGCCATCCGCCCGCCCGACTTCAACTACACGCTCTTCGTGCACGCGCTCGACTCCGCCGGCAACCTGATTGCTCAGGCCGATACGGAGCCGCTCGGCGGGCAGTATCCCACTTCGCTCTGGGACGCGGGCGAGACGGTGCCGATGGACGTGCCGCTTTCCCTGCCACCGGAGACCGCAAGCGTGCGCCTCGGCTGGTATCGCTGGGATACCGGTGCGCGCCTGCCGGCGACCGAGGCCGGACAGCGCCTGCCAGAAGATGCGCTACCATTGGATTGGGGATTTTAGATTTTGGATTTGGGATTTCGGATTGCTTTGTCACCCCGTCGCCCCTTCACCTTGTCACGATTTTTACCGTACCTCGCCCTAATCGCGATTTGGGCGCTGTTCTTCTGGCGCTTCGCCGCGCCCAACCCCGCCGACCGCCTGACGTACGAACCGGGCGACTTCTCCGAGACCTTCGGCGTGTTCCGCGATTTGAGCTACCGCGCGGCGCTGGAGGGCCGGCTGGCGCTCTGGGCCGATTGCCTGTGGTCGGGCTACCCGCTGCACGCCGACCCGCAGGCGCAGACCTTCTATCCGCCCAAGTGGGTGACCTTCGTCGTGCTGCGCCTGATGGGCTACGGTCACTTCCCGCTCGAAGCGCTCGTCGCGGAGACGGCGCTTCACTATCTCTTCACGTCACTTTTCTTTTATCTCTTCCTGCGCTCAGGCCGATTGCGCCCGGCGGCGAGCGTGCTGGGCGCGGTCACCTTCACCTACGGCGGCTACCTCACCGGCTACCCGCCACTGCAAAACGCGGTGCTGGCGACCAACCTGTGGCTGCCGCCGGCGCTGCTTAGCGCGGGCCGCCTGGCCGAGTCGCGCCAACCTCGTGACCTGGCCTTCACCGCGCTCAGCCTCACGTGCGCCTTCCTCGCCGGCCACCCGCAGACCTTCGTCTTCGTCGCCCTCGTCACCATCGCCTACTTCATCTTTCGCGCAACACGCAACACGCAACACGCAATACGCAATACGCAATACATCTTTCTCCTCATCGCCCTCATCCTCCTCACCACCTCCCTCACCGCCGCGCAGCTCCTGCCCACCGTCGAGTTCATCGGCCATTCCACGCGCGCCTCGCTCACGTTCGAGCAGGCGGGGCATGGCTTCCCGTTTCAGGACGTGCTCTCATTCTTCATACCCGGCTTCGTCAGCTACTGGAACCCACTGTACGTCGGCCTGTTGCCGCTGGGGCTGGCGCTCTTTGCCCTGCGCGTCGCGGACGCGGAGCGACGCTTCTGGGCCGGACTGGCGCTGGCCGCGCTGGTCGTCGCCTTCGGCACACAGGCGGTGGCGTATGACGCCGCGTACTGGACGATTCCGGGGCTGGCGCTCTTTCGCGGCGCGGAGCGATTGGCGCTGATCGTCAGCGTAGGGCTGTCAGTGTTAGCCGCGTTCGGCGCGGATGACGCTCTGCGCGCGCTGACCCGCAATGACCGCCGTGCACTCAGTCGAATCGCGTGGGCGACCGGAGGCGTGTTCGTCATCGCGCTGCTGACCCTCGCCGTGGTCACCTTCGGCGTGTACACGGAAGTGACTCCGCAATGGGCGGGCCTGCCGGAGCGCTTTGGGCAGTGGGCGCTGATGGCGGGCCTGGCGCTGACGGCCTGGCTGGTGCGGGCGCGTGTGCCGCAACTGCGGCGGGCTGCGCCGGCGTTGTTTATCGCCGTCGCCGTCATTGACCTGTTCGCCGCGAACCGCCCGCTCAACGTGCGCGCGCCGTACCTCCCCTACCCGCCCGACCCGGTGGTGATGCCCGTGCTCGCCGAACGTGGATTCTTCCGCGTGCAGGACGATGGTCGGCTGGCGGGGCACGCCGGCTGCGGCTACGGCTTTCGCGAAGTGGACGGCGTGACGCCCTATCGCCTGGCCGCCTACGACCGCCTGCTCCAACGCCCGGAGCCGGAACGCTGGCGGCTGCTCGGTGTAAAGTACGTGGTGACCTGGCGCGCAGAACTCTTCGATGCGAACGGACAGCGCATCGAATCCGAAGTCGTTGCGCAAAGCGAGGGCGTGGACGAGAAGGGCAACCCGACACGCACGCACCGTCTGCCGATTGAGCCGCAGCGCGCCTGGCTCTCGTTCAATGTGGGCACGGGCGAGGCGTTGCCCATCGAAAGCGCAAACAATGTAACCGTGCTACACGACAAGCCGGGCGACATCGCCCTGCGCGTCGAGCTACCTGCCGGCGCAACGCAGCTGCTCGTGGTCAGCGAAGCGTATGCGCCGGGCTGGCGCGCCTGGGTGGATGGGCAGCCGGCGGCGGCACGCGCCGCGCACGAGGCGCTGCTGGCCGTCACCGTCCCCTCCGGCGCACACACGGTCGAGTTCCGCTACGAACCGCAGTCGCTGATGTGGGGCGCGGTGCTTTCGGGGTCTGGGCTGCTGGTGAGCGTGGTGTTGATCTTCTGGCGTAATCGCTGAGGGCGCACAGAGCGCGTGGAGAATGGAGAAAGAAGAACTCTGCGCTCTGCGATGTGTTTTTTCAGTTTCAGAAATCTGTGGACATCTCTCCCCGCATCCTCATCATCGGCTACGGCAATCCGCTGCGAGGCGATGACGGACTGGGCTGGCGCGCTGCTGAGCGCCTCGCCGCCGAGTGGCCCGAAGTCGAGACGCTTACCTGCCAGCAGCTGACGCCTGAGCTGGCCGAGCCGATCAGCCGCGCGGCGCGTGTGGTCTTCCTGGATGCCGCTGCGCACGGCCCGCCCGGAACCATCCACGAGCAGACCCTCCGGCCGGACACCTCCGCCCCAGCCTCATTCACCCATCACATCACCCCCGGCATGCTGCTGGCGCTCTCGGAGAAGTTGTTCGGCCATGTGCCGCAGGCTGTGCTCTTCTCCGTCGCAGGCGAGTCGTTCGAATTCGGCCAAGCGCTCTCGCCCCCGGTTGAAGCCGCGCTACCGGAGGTCATCCGGCGCATACGGGAGTGGGGGCAGCGCTAAGGGCGATAATTAGGTATTCCGTCAATCCAGCCTTAGGACTGCTGCGCCTCGCAGCCTTCCCGCTTTTAGCTCCCGCAGCGCCCGGTTGGCATCGGCCAGTGGGAACTCTTGAGCCCGTGGCCGGATGGGAAGGCCCGCCGCCAACTCCAGAAACTCGCGCACATCCCGACGGGTGACGTTGGCGACGCTCTTGATTTCCTTCTCCAGCCAGAGATGTTCGGCGTAGTCCAGTCGTGAGAGCTGGTCGTGGTCGCCTGCCTCTTTGCGAATGGCGTTGATGACCAGACGGCCGCCGGGCCTCAGGTTTCGCAGGGCGCCGAGCACCGGCCTCCAGGCCGGTGTGGTGTCAATGATGGCATCGAGCGGCTCCGGCGGCGCATCGTCCGTGTCGCCGACCCAGGCCGCGCCGAGTTCCTGCGCCAAGGCTCGTTGCGCTGCACTGCGCGCAAAGACAAACACGTTCAGCCCCGCATAACGCTGCCGGGCCAGTTGCAGCACCAAATGCCCCGACGCCCCGAAGCCGGTCAGGCCCAGGTTCCGGCCCTCACCGAGATTGGCCAGTCGCAGCGAGCGATAGCCGATGGCTCCGGCGCACAGCAGCGGAGCGGCCTCAGTATCCGAAAGCGACTCGGGGATGGCAAAGGCGAACGCTTCCGGGACGGTCATGTATTCGGCGTATCCGCCGTTCACATCCCGGCCGGTAGCGATGAAAGTCGGGCAGAGGTTCTCATCGCCGGCCCGGCAGAAGCGGCACTCGCCGCAGGCCGAAAAAATCCAGGCCACGCCCACGCGCTGCCCAATTGGAAAAGCGGCCGCGCCCGAACCGAGCGCCTCGACGTACCCAACGACCTGATGCCCCAGCACAACCGGCAGACGCGGCGGCGGCGTGCGTCCCTCGATTTCATCCAACTCCGTGCGGCATACGCCGCAGGCCGTAACGCGGAGCAGGATTTCGCCCTCACGCGGCATCGGCGTTGGTATCTCCTTTAGCGCCAGCGGTTCCGGGTTTGCATCCAGGCTGTTCAGCCGGCTCAGCAACATTGCTTTCATCTTTTCCTTCACCCGCTTGATTTTACCGAAACTCGTAATCGGCGCCTCGGAAGGACTTCGGCTTTATGCATGCATGAGTCCACCGCAAAAAAGATGTTTCACCGCTGAGATCACAGAGCACACGGAGAAATAACTCAAGGAAGAACTCTGCGGGGTGCTCAAGTCCGGCGTCGCCTTTGACCCTAACTTCGGCCGGCGAATACAAGTTCCGGCTTGACACCCATCACAATATCTCTGCGATGAGTTTTTCAGTGCACTTATGCATTGAAACGTTTGTAACGTCTGTGGATGCTTCTCAATTTTCAAAAGCTGCCAACAATCTTTGCGTGGACACGCACGTTCGCGTCTCTCATAGTACAATTCCGGGAGACATTACCTCGACGCTCTAGACCATGATCGCCAATCTCTCCCTCACCCCCCGCGACCGTGCCATGCTTTCCGGCGAACTCGGCCCCGCCGTCCAAATGGCGATGTCCATCGTCGTGCGAATGGCCAACGTGCTCGGTGCGAAAGAGTTGCTGGATATTAGCGGCGCACACATTGACAGCACCATCTACATCGGTGAAGCCGGCCTGGAGTTTGCCGAGCGGCTGGCGAGCCTTGGCGCGAAGGTCGCTGTGCCCACCACGCTCAACGTCAGCGGCCTAGACGAGCATCACTGGCAGGAGTGGGCCGTTCCCAAAGACTGGGCGGAGAAAGCGTATCGGCAGATGGTGGCTTATCAAAGCATGGGTGCCGTGCCCACCTGGACGTGCGCTCCATACCAAACCGAGATGAAGCCGGTATTTGGCCAGCAGATTGCCTGGGGCGAGTCGAACGCCATCGTCTTCGCCAATTCAGTCATCGGCGCGCGCACCGAACGTTATCCCGATCTCTTTGACATCTGCTGTGCGATAACCGGGCGCGTGCCGGCCGTCGGTCTCCACCTCACCGAGAATCGGGCGGGCGACATTCTCCTGCGACTGTTGGACGTGCCGGTGGAGATTCAGCGCGATGACACGTTCTACCCCGTGCTCGGGCATCTTATGGGCAAGATCGCGCAAGACCGGATTCCGGTGGTGAGCGGGCTTGCCGTCCACCCGACCGAAGACCAACTCAAAGCGTTAGGCGCCGCGGCAGCCTCATCCGGCACGGTGGCGCTGTTTCACCTGGTCGGGATCACCCCCGAAGCGCCGACGCTGGAAGCAGCGTTCCAGGGACGCGAGCCGAAGGAGATTCGAGATGTGAGATTGGACGATTTGCGCGCCGCACGGTGTGAACTCACTACTGCCGTTGGGGATGAACTAGACCTGGTCGTCCTCGGCAGCCCGCACTTCTCGCTGGCCGAGTTTCGGCAGCTGGCGCCGCTGTTGCAGGGCCGGCGCAAGCATCCGCGCGTTAAGTTTCTCGTCACGTCAAGCCGCGCGATGACGCTATTGGCAGACAAAGCCGGCTGCCTGCAACCGCTGCGAGATTTCGGCGGCCAGGTCACGGTGGACACGTGCATCCTCGCATCGCCGATGCTGCCGCCGGAGATCAGGACGCTGATGACCAATTCGGCCAAGTACGCTTATTATTCGCCGGGATTGCTCAATGCGCGCGTTGTCTTCGGCTCGCTGGCCGATTGTGTGCGCTCGGCAGTGGAGGGCAGAGTGGTGAGGGACGAAAGTTTGTGGGAGTGACGCTGTGCGGCGCGCAAGTCGCCTTGCTTGAGGCCGCTGCGCTCCCTCCTTCCCGGTTATGGCTGAGGTGAGTGATGATTCAAGGCAAGCCGATTATTCCCGGTCGCGCACAGGGGGAGGTGCTGACAAGTTCGGAGCCGCTCTCATTCTGGGGCGGCTACGATCACCGCAGCGGCGAGATCATTGACCGCCGCCATCCGCTCTCCGGCCAAATCGCTGCAGGTCGGGTCCTGGCTATACCGTTTACGCGCGGATCGTCCACGACGACCGCCGTGCTGCTGGAGGCCGTGCGCGCCGGGACCGCGCCGGTGGCCATCCTCACCACCGGTGTGGACTCATTCTTCGCCCTAGCCTCTATCGTCGCCGATGAGCTTTATCGCCGGCCGATCCCGATTGTAATGCTGGCGCCGGAAGACTTTGCTGCTCTCTGCACCGGTGACCGAGTCGCAATCGAGGAAAACGGAGTTATTGAGAGGCTCTGAGCCGGGCCGAGCAACAGTGACGACGAGGAGTCAATGCGGACGTCCTGCGTTCTCATGAGACGCGGCAGGTAATAGCAAGGAAACAAATCGGCCAACAGTCCCCCCGTCGCCTCCTTTCCGCACACTTGTCTCCCCAGGTCACATATTTTCGATTAAAATTTCAATTGACGGTCTGGGACAAAGATAGGGGAACACATAGCCGTCGTCTTCAACTCCTGAGCCACGTCAGGCTCTGCCGGCCTTGCGTTACGCCGGATTATTTTGCGGCGGCGCACACTCTGCCTTTCTTCCCGCGCCGCACCTCATCGCATCTGATCCGTTGACTGCTCAAACCGGCGCCGGCCGATCGCATCCGGCCGGTGACGAACGCGAGGCCATGACGTTCGGCTGACCGATTCCGAGCGGCGCCGAACCGGGCACGACCGACGACATTCGTCCGTCGGCAACGTTTTGTTCTTCGAAGTAAGGAGAGTGTACGATGGAAAACCGATTAAGCCTTCCGGCGCTCAACCGCGTGGCGTTTATCGGCAACTATCTGCCGCGCCAGTGCGGTATCGCTACGTTCACGACCGACCTGTGTGAAGCGTTCGCTGCCGAATACGGCAACGCGACCTGCCTGGCGTTGCCGGTCAACGACATCCCTGGGGGATATGCATATCCGCCGCGCGTGCGCTTTGAGCTGGCGGAAAAAGATATCGATTCGTATCGTTGTGCTGCCGACTTTCTAAATATCAACAACGTTGACGTAGTCTGCCTGCAGCATGAATACGGCATCTTCGGTGGGCGGGCGGGCAGCCACATCTTGAGCCTGTTGCGCGAGCTACGCATGCCCATCGTCACCACCCTTCACACCATCCTGCGCGAACCTGACCCCGATCAGCGCCGGGTGCTAGAAGAGATCGTCGCCCTATCCGACCGGCTGGTGGTGATGAGCGAGCGCGCTTCAGAATTCCTGCAGGAAATCTATCGGACGCCGGCGGAGAAAATTGACCTCATCCCGCACGGCATCCCGGATGTGCCGTTCGTGGACCCGGCCTTCTACAAAGACCATTTTGGCGTCGAGGGCCAGACTGTGCTGCTCACTTTCGGGCTGCTCTCGGCGAACAAAGGCATTGAATACGTCATCGCCGCGCTGCCCGCCATTTTGCGCCGACATCCCGACGTGGTGTACATCGTCCTCGGCGCGACTCACCCCCATATCAAGCGGCGCGAAGGCGAGACCTACCGGCTGATGCTCCAGCGCCTGGCCCAGGAGAAGGGCGTCGCCGAACACGTCATCTTCTACAACCGCTTCGTCAGCCTCGAGGAGCTTGTCCGCTTCATCGGCGCAGCCGATATTTACATCACTCCCTATCTCAACCCGGCTCAGATCGTCTCCGGCACGCTGGCCTACACGCTGGGCGCCGGCAAGGCCGTTGTCTCTACGCCGTACTGGTACGCCGAAGAGATGCTGGCCGATGAGCGCGGCGTGCTGGTGCCGTTCCGCGATCCGGAGGCACTGGCTGAGCAGGTCATCGCCCTGCTGGACAACGATGCCCGGCGTCATGCCATGCGCAAGCGGGCTTATCTGTTCGGGCGCAACATGATCTGGTCGGAAGTTGCGCGCCGGTACCGGGAGAGCTTTGAGCGCGCCCGCGCCGAACGGCGGCGCACCGATCATCGCGGCTTCACAATACGGGCGCTCCATCCACGTCCGGGCGAACTCCCCATCCTGAAGCTCGACCATCTGCGCCGGATGACCGATCAGACCGGAATCCTGCAACATGCGATCTTCACCGTGCCGAACTATTCAGAGGGCTACACCACCGACGACAACGCGCGCGCGCTGCTGGTGAGCGTTCTGCTGGAAGAGCTGGGCCATGCCGAGGCAACCGAGTTGGCTTCTCGTTATCTGGCGTTCATCTGGCACGCATTCAATGTCGAAACGAGGCGTTTCCGCAACTTCATGGACTATCGGCGCTGCTGGCTAGAAGAACACGGCTCTGATGACAGTCATGGCCGCGCGCTATGGGCGCTGGGCGTTGTGCTGGGGCGCTCGAGCACGCCGGCTTTCCAAAGCACGGCCAGCCGATTGTTCGAGTGGGCGCTGCCCGCGATCCTCGACACAACCAGCCCGCGCGCCTGGGCCTTCGCCCTGCTGGGCATCCACGAATACCTCCGCCGCTTCGGGGGCGATCGCATGGCCGGTCAGGTGCGCAAAGAGCTGGCCGAGCGATTGCTCGCGTTGTACACGCGCCAGCGCTCGGATGATTGGCGCTGGTTCGAGGATCGGCTATCGTACTGCAACGCCGTCTTGCCGCACGCCCTCATCACCTGTGGGCAGGCAATCCCCTGCGAAGCGATGAGCGTAGCGGGGCTGGAATCGCTCGACTGGCTCGTTGCCCTGCAACGTTCTGATGGGCGCGGAGGTCATTTCGTCCCCATCGGCTCAAACGGCTTTTATCGGCGCGATGGCGAGCGCGCCCGTTTCGATCAGCAGCCGGTGGAAGCGCAGGCTATGGTCTCGGCCTGTCTAGAAGCGCAGCGTGTGACGGGCGACCCACGCTGGCGCAAGGAGGCCGAGCGCGCCTTCGAGTGGTTCTTGGGACGCAATGACCTGAACCTGCCCTTGTACGATCCCACGACCGGCGGGTGTCGCGACGGTCTGCATCCCGACCGCGCCAACGAGAACCAGGGTGCCGAGTCTACGCTCGCCTTTTTGCACGCTCTGCTCGAACTGAGACTGACCGAAAACACTCTCCCTTCTCCGGAGTTGAACACGCATGAGCAATCAGCATCCCGAATTGTTACGCCGGCATAGGCGCAACCCCATCCTGACGGCCGCGGATTGGCCATACCCGGTCAACAGCGTCTTCAACGCCGGGGCGACTCTGCTGCCCGATGGCACCACTCTGCTACTGTGCCGGGTCGAAGACCGGCGTGGGCTTTCTCATTTGTGCGCGGCCCGCTCCGCCAACGGGGTGGATGGCTGGCAGATTGATCCACGGCCTACCCTGCTGCCCGACCCCGAGAATTTTCCAGAAGAGATATGGGGGATCGAAGACCCACGTATCACATACATTCCCGAACTGGGCAAATATGCCATCGCCTACACCGCTTACTCGCGCGGCGGGCCGGGGGTGTCGCTGGCGCTCACCGAGGATTTCCGGAGCTTCGAGCGCCTGGGGATGGTGATGCCGCCCGAGGACAAGGACGCCGCCCTGCTGCCCCACCGGATCGGCAATTTCTGGGCACTGATCCATCGCCCGGTCACCTACCTCGGCGCGCACATGTGGATCTCCTATTCACCCGATCTGCGCCATTGGGGCAGCCACAAGCTGATGCTCGAGGCCCGGCGCGGCGGCTGGTGGGATGCCAACAAAATCGGCCTCTCACCCCCGCCTATTGAGACGCCTGAAGGCTGGCTGGTGATTTATCACGGCGTGCGGCAGACCGCGTCCGGCGCGCTTTATCGTCTTGGCCTGGCGCTCTTTGATTTGCACACCCCTGAGCTGTGCCTGAGGCGCAGCAACGACTGGATTTTTGGGCCGGAAGAGCCTTACGAACGAGAGGGCGATGTGGCCAACGTTGTCTTTCCGTGCGGCTATACCATCGCCCCTGACGGCGATACGTTGCGACTCTACTACGGCGCGGCCGATACCTGTATCGCTCTGGCAACGGGCAGCTTACGCGAATTGTTGGACTGGCTGAAGCAACACACGAGTGCCGCTCGGCGCTGACCGGGCGCGGCGATTAAGGAGTCGGATTGTTCTCTGCTCGCGGCGGCGCCAGCTACTCCGCCGGAGGTAAGCCGACCAGCACTTCGCCGTTTTCGATTTTGACGGGATAGGCGGGGATGTCCACGATGGCGGGGAAGGAGAGCACCTTGCCGGTACGCACGTCGAAGCGCGCGCCGTGGCGCGGGCACTCGATCTCGTAGCCGTACAAGTCGCCCTCGGCCACCGGGCCGTCGTCGTGCGAGCACACGTCCGCAATCGCGTACAGCGTCCCGGCGATATTGAAGATGGCGATCGGCTTGCCGTCCACCTCCACGATCTTGCGTGCGCCGTTCGGTAACTCGTCCACCGTCGCCACGGCGACGTATTCGGCGGTGGAAGGATCAACTCTGTCGTAAAGGGTCATCAACGCTCCACTGAAATTTGCTGTCAAGAACGCCGAGTTCGCGGAATGTTTTCTGCCTCCGCGTTCTCCGCGCGCTTAGCGGTTTAGCGAGAGTCAGTCTTCGTCCGCGTACTTCTCCCCGTGCAGGCCATAGGCTCCTGCCTTGAGCACTTTCAGCGCGAGTAGCGCGCACTTCAGCCGCACCGGCGTCAGCTCGATGCCGAGCAGGTCGAGCACGTCGTCGCGGGTGAGCGCCTTCACCTCGTCCAGCGATTTGCCGAGGATGGCCTCGGTCAACAGCGAGGCCGAGGCCTGGGAGATGGCGCAGCCGCGCCCGGTGAAGGCGACTTCCTTAACGCGTTTCTCCTCATCCAGCCGCACGTCAATGCGAATCTGATCGCCGCACAATGGGTTGGAGTCTTCATACGAGAAATCGTTCGGCTCCAGCGTGCCGCGATTACGCGGGTGCTTGTAATGGTCAAGGATCAGCTCGCGATAAAAGTCGTCCATCTCAGCCAAACAGCCGCTTTACTTTGTACAGCCCTTCGACCAGCTTGTCCACTTCGGTGCTTGTATTGTACAGGTAAAAGCTGGCGCGGGCGGTGGCGGGCAGGTTGAAGCGGTCGTGCAAGGGCATGGCGCAGTGGTGGCCGGCGCGCACGGCAATGCCGTCACGGTCGAGCACCTGGGCGATGTCGTGAGGGTGGACGCCCTCCAGTGTGAACGCGGCGACGCCGCCCTTCTTCTCCGCCGGTGGGCCGTAGACCCGGACGCCCGGCACCTCCTCCAGCCGTTCGAGGGCATAGGCCGTGATTTCGCGTTCGTGTGCGGCGATGGCATCCATGCCAATGGTTTCGAGATACTTGACAGCAGCTCCAAGCCCTACGGCCTCGGCGATGGCGGGGGTGCCGGCCTCGAACTTATACGGCAGCTCGTTGACTTTGAACTCGCGCAGGTACACGCGGCGGATCATATCGCCGCCGCCCAGGAACGGCGGCATGGCCTCGAGCAGCGCCTGCCGGCCCCACAGCACACCCAGGCCGGTCGGGCCGCACATCTTGTGGCTGGAGAAGGCGAGGAAGTCCACGCCCAGCGCGCGAACATCTACCGCGAAATGCGGCACAGACTGCGCGCCATCCACCAGCACCGTTGCGCCGGCGGCCTTGGCCCTGGCCGCGATCTCGGCCACCGGGTTGATGGTGCCGAGCACGTTGCTCATGTGTGTGAGCGCGACCAGCTTAGGCTCCAGCCGCAGCAGGTCATCGAGCCGAGACAAGTCGAGCAAACCGTCATCGGTGACGGGGATGAATTCGAGCCGTGCGCCTCGCTCTGCCGCTAAGATTTGCCACGGCACCAGGTTGCTGTGGTGCTCCATCTCGGTCAGCACAATCACATCACCTTTGTGAATGTTGGCCCGGCCCCAGGATTGCGCCACCAGGTTGATTGCTTCGGTGGCGTTGCGCGTGAAGATAATCTCCCGGCGCGAAGCGGCGTTGATAAACCGCTGCACGCGGTCGCGCGCCTCCTCATATAGCGCCGTGGCCTCTTCGGCCAGCGTGTGGATGCCGCGATGGACGTTGGCGTTCGACCGCCGGTAGTAGGCGTCCATCGCTTCGATTACAGCCCGTGGCTTCTGCGAGGTCGCCGTCGAATCGAGATAGACCAGCGGCACGCCAGGCCGCACCTCACGGTTGAGGATGGGAAAGTCGGCGCGACAGTCGGCGAGGGAGGGCATGGGTAAACGGAAGGAGGAGAGAGAAACAGGGAAAACTAGGAGACAGTATCCTTGGTTTCCCTTCTTTTGCTTCAGGTTGCTTGCACCTCGGCTCTAGCCTGACCGTTCCGGTACTGCTTCTCGGCGTTTTTGAGCGTGTTGAGCGCCAGCGTGGCGCACTTCAGGCGCGTGGAGACCACGTCGCGGCCCAGTTCATCAACCAGCGGGTCGGGTGACATCTCGGCAACCTCGCGCAGCGTCCTGCCGAGCACATGCTCGGTGAGCAGCGAAGCGGCGGCCTGGCTGATGGTGCAGCCTTCACCCTCGAAGCCTATGTCCACGATGCGTGTCTCCGCGTCCAGCTTGAGATACAGGGTCACTACATCTCCGCAACCCGGGTTGCCGCCCTCTAACACCAGGTCGGCGTTCTCGAGTCTGCCGCGGCGCCGCGGGTTCTCGAAGTGGTCGAGGATGAAGTCAATCGACTCTTGGCGGGTGGGCATAGAAGGAGATTAGAGTTAGAGATTAGAGATTAGAGATTAGAGATTAGAGATTGGAGACTGGAGCTAATCTCCAATCCCTAATCTCTGCTTATTTCTCAATCGGTGCTCCCACCAGGTTGCCCCACTCCGTCCATGAGCCGTCGTAGTTGCGGACGTTTGGGTAACCGAGCAGGTATGTCAGCACGAACCAGGTGTGCGATGAGCGCTCGCCGATGCGGCAGTAGGCGATGATGTTCTGGTCAGGCGAAAGGCCGTTCTCCACTTCATAGATTTGCTTCAGCTCCTCGACCGATTTGAAGGTGCCGTCGTCGTTGACGGCCCTAGCCCAAGGGATGTTCTTCGCGCCGGGGATGTGGCCACCACGCAGCGCGCCCTCCTGCGGATAGGCCTCCATGTGAATCAACTCACCGGTGAACTCTTTGGGCGAGCGCACATCCACCAGAGGCCCTCGGGCCAGCACATGCGCCATCACCTGGTCACGGAAGGCACGGATTTTGTAATCGGCACGCTCCTGGGCTTTGTAGTTCGTCGGTGGATAGCTGGGCGTCTCTTTGCTTAGCGGGCGGCCCTCGTCAATCCACTTCTTTCGTCCGCCGTTCATGATGCGGGCGTTGGTGTGGCCGAAGAGCTGGAAGACCCAGAAGGCATAGCAGGCCCACCAGTTGTTCTTGTCGCCATAGAACACCACGGTCGTGTCGTTGGCGATCCCCTTGGAACTAAGCAGCCGCTCAAAGTCCTCCTTGCTCAGATAGTCACGGCGGATGCGGTCATTCAGGTCCTGCTGCCAGTCAATCATCACCGCGCCGGGGATGTGGCCCTGGTCGTACAACAGGATATCTTCGTCGGACTCGACAATGCGAACTTTGGGATCGTTGAGATGGTCGGCTACCCATTGGGTATCCACAAGATACTCTGGATGAGCATAGGATGCACTCATGGTCATAACCTTTTGGTAGGACGCTGGATCTTAGATGGGGCATAGCTGCGCTACGGCAGCCGTGCCGGGGCGGATACAGGTAGGCAGCACAAATGCGCAGAAGAGCCTGAGCCTACTTCAGCTCCTCCGCGCAAATACACCTGCAACCCGGCCTGTATCTGATCATGAAACGCGTTCGTCGGTCACCCGGCGAAGGTTGGGCGAACCGTGCGTGCACCACAGCGTCCGATCCGGGACGAGCCAACCGTTGTTCGAAAACACGTCCGTCTCGAAGCGGACGGCCAGCATCCGCTCGTCGGCGCTCACAACGACGCCGGGCAGCCAATCCTGCACGATCTCGTTGCCACGCCGGTGAAAACACCGCATCTCAACTCTTTCGCCGGGCTTAAGTTTAACGCGCGGCATTGTAGCACACCATCAGCCCATCTTCGCTTCAATCGAACGCTTCAGCCGTTCGCGCACGCCCTCGAAGGGGATGCGTTGCAAAATCGGGTCGAAGAAACCATCCACCACCAGCCGTTCGGCCTCGCGCCGCGTCAGCCCACGCGTCATCAGGTAGAAGATGTGCTCCTCTTCCAGCTTACCGACGGTCGCGCCGTGGGTGCAACGTACGTCGTCGGCCATGATCTCCAGGCCGGGGATGGAATCGGCGCGGGCGTGCGGGCTGAGCACCAGATTGCGATTGGCCTGATAGCCGTCGGTTTTCTGCGCGCCGGGCGCGACGTAAATCATGCCCTGCCAGACCGAGCGGCTGCGGTCCTTCAACGCGCCTTTGAACAGCAGGTCGCTGGTGGTGTGCGGCGCGTTGTGGTTCTGCTGTGTATCGTGATCCAGGTGCTGATCGCCATCGGTGAAGTAGTAGCCGGACATCTTGCCGACCGCGCCCTCGCCGTCCAGGTCAATCTCCGAGAAGTTCTTGGTCAAGCGCGAGCCTTGCGCCACGAAAATCCAATCCACCTTCGAGTTTGCGCCGACGCGGACGCGCTCATGGGTGAAGTTCCAGAAGTGCCGCCCGAGCGATTGTAGCTCGACGAAGGTGAGGTGCGCATCCCGGCCAACCTTGACCTCGACCGTGGCCGCATGCAGGGCAGGCTGTGCGCCTTCAGGTGAAGAGGTCTCGTGCACCACGGTGGCCGAGGCGCCATCGTCCACCACAATCAGCACGCGGCCAAAGTGCGAGGGGCCGGTGAGCCAGGCTACTGAGTGCAGCGGCAGCTCCAGCTGCGCGCCCTTGGGCACATATAGGAATAGGCCGTAATCGGCCAGCGTCTCGGCCAGCGCGGCGAACTTGCCCTCGGTGATCGGGACGACCTTGCCCAGATGCTTCTTAACCAGTTCCGGATATTTGCGAGCGGCGGTGAAGAAGTCGGTGAAGATCACCTTCTGCTTCTTGAGCGCGGCGTCAAGGGTGTGTTCCGCCGTCTTCCCGCCGACGATGACCAGTTGTCCGCCCTGCGTCTTGCCGGCCAGCGGCTTGAGCAAAGAGGCGGGAACCCGCCCGGCCTTCGCCGTTCCGTTGGCGACATGTGGGAGGACTACGTCGCCCCATCTGAAGGAGCGGATGTCGGTGCGACGCCAAGCCTCATCCTGCAGGGTTGGCATCGGCATGGACGTGTAACGCTTGAGCGCTGCCAGCCGGCGTCGTGCATACCACTCGGGGTCTTTCTTGAATTTGGAGAGCGCTTGCACGTCGGCCTTGCTGATGGCCAGCTCGGCCACGGCCGGTTCATCCTTTTTGCGGCCCGTGACGATCACCGTGCGCGGGTACTTGGGTACACCGTTGGCCGAAACGGTCTTGGTAGCTTCGACGATAGACATGTGATTGATGACGTAATTGACTGAAGACTAAAAACTCAGGACTTATGGCTGAAGACTCAAGACCGATCACTAAGTCTTTAGCCTTGAGTCATCAGCCGACGCTGCCTTCCATCTGGAGCTGGATCAGACGGTTCATCTCCACCGCATATTCCATCGGCAGTTCCTTGACCAGCGGCTCGATAAAGCCGGAGACTACCATGGTAGCGGCTTCCTCTTCGCTCAGGCCACGGCTCATCAGGTAAAAGAGCTGGTCCTCACCAACCTTGCTCACCGAGGCCTCGTGACCGATGGTCACGTCGTCCTCGTCAATCTCAATGTACGGGTAAGTGTCGGAGCGGCTTTTGTCATCAATCAGCAGCGCGTCGCACACCACATTCGATTTCGAGCCGTGCGCGCCCTTGTACACCTTGAGCAGGCCACGATAGCTGGTGCGCCCGCCGCCCTTGCTGATAGACTTGGACGTGATCTTGCTGGAAGTGTACGGCGCACCATGGATGATCTTACCGCCGGCGTCCTGATGTTGCCCCGGGCCGGCGAAGGCGATGGAGAGAATCTCGCCGTGCGCGCCCGGCTCCATCAGATAGACCGCCGGGTATTTCATCGTCAGCTTAGAGCCGAGGTTGCCGTCCACCCATTCCATCGTCGCGCCCTCGTAAGCCACAGCGCGCTTGGTCACCAGGTTGTACACGTTCGGCGCCCAGTTCTGGATGGTAGTGTAGCGGCAGCGCGCGCCCTTCTTGACGATGATCTCAACTACTGCCGCGTGCAGCGACTCGCTGGAATAGATCGGCGCGGTGCAGCCCTCAACATAGTGGACATAGGCGCCCTCATCTACGATGATGAGCGTGCGCTCGAACTGGCCGACGTTCCTGGCGTTGATGCGGAAGTAAGCCTGCAGCGGCATCTCCACCTTCACACCCTTCGGTACGTAGATGAACGAGCCGCCCGACCAGACGGCGCTGTTGAGTGCAGCAAACTTGTTGTCGGTCGGTGGGACGACCTTGCCGAAGTATTCGCGGAAGATCTCGGGGTGCTGCTTTAGGCCGTCATCGGTGGAGAGGAAAATGACGCCCTGTTCCTCCAGATGCTTCTGCACGCTGTGGTAGACGACCTCCGAGTCATACTGCGCGCCGACGCCGGCCAGGAACTTCTGCTCAGCCTCAGGGATGCCCAGCCGATCGAAGGTGCGCTTCACGTCGGCGGGCACATCGTCCCACGAGCGGGCGCGTTCGTCGGTGGGTTTGAGGTAGTAGTAGATGTCGTCGAAGTCAATCTGGCTGAGGTCGCCGCCCCACTGCGGCATCGGCTTCTTGAGGAAGATCTCAAGAGCGCGCAGCCGGAATTCACGCATCCAGTCCGGCTCGCCCTTCATCTCCGAAATCTGCGCGACGATCTCGCGATCCAGGCCCTTGCGCGTCTTGAAAACATATCGCTCTGGGTCATGAAAGCCGTACTTTTCCCTGTACTGCTCGTTGATATCAATTCGTTCAAGCTCCGGCATGTCAACCTCCATACTATTCGCTATCGGCTATCAGCCATCTAGCTATCAGCCATCAGCTATCTAGCTATCGGCCATCAGCCATCGGCCAGCTCACCATGCTTCTCCCGCACCCAATCGTAGCCATGTTCCTCAAGGTGCAGGGCCAGGTCGGCGCCGCCGCTCTCGACGATGCGCCCGTCGAGCATAATGTGCACGTAGTGCGGCTTGATGTAGTTGAGGATGCGCTGGTAGTGGGTGATGACCAGCACGCCGAGGTTCGGGCCGGCCAGCGTATTCACGCCGGCGGCCACGATGCGCAGCGCATCAATGTCCAGGCCGGAGTCGGTCTCGTCCAGGATAGCGATCTCCGGTTCGAGCACCGCCAGTTGCAGAATCTCCGCGCGCTTCTTCTCGCCGCCCGAAAAGCCGTCGTTCAGGTAACGACCTGCAAAATCGTGCGGCATCTGGAGCAGGTCCATCTTGCTGCGCAACAACTTGCGGAACTCGGGGATGGAGATGCCTTTGTCTTCGGGGTTGGCGGCGCGGCGGCGGGCATTGATGGCCGTGCGCAGGAAGTTGGCCACCGAGACACCGGGGATGGCGACGGGATATTGGAAAGCCAGGAACAGGCCCAACCGTGCACGCTCGTCTGGCTCCAGTTCCAGTAAATCAACGCCTTTGAAGATGACCTGCCCGGCGGTGACGGTGTAACTCGGATGGCCCATCAGGGTGTAGGCCAACGTGGATTTGCCCGTGCCGTTCGGGCCCATGAGCGCGTGAATCTCGCCTTGCTTGATGATGAGGTTCAAGCCCTTGATGATCGGTTTGTCCTCGACGGCTACATGCAGATTACGGATCTCTAGTGCTGAAGTCATGTTCGCTCCTGTGCGGAATGCCTGGGTCGCGACGAGATTATAGCAACAGGCCGAGGCATCCGTCAATATTTTTGATAAATATCTCTTTTATTGACGAAAGCTGTCGAACCCGATAAAATCTGCAGGGAGTTTGCGATGAGCAGTACCCGCGACAGGATTTTGCGCCTCATCCGCGCCCACGGCCATGCCTCCGTCGCTCAGCTGGCGGAGGAACTGGCGATCTCACCGGTTTCGGTGCGGCACCATCTGGCCGCGTTACAGGCCGAGGGGCTTGTCCGTGCGGCGGAGGTGCGCCGTGGGGTGGGCCGGCCTCACCTGGAGTATTCGCTCACCGAGGCGGCCGCCGAGCGCTTCCCTGCACGCTACGTACAGTTCAGCGAACGACTGTTAGCTCAGCTCAAATCCACCCTGCCTGCGGAGGCTGTTGAGGCGCTGCTGATCCGGCTGGCAGAGGAGATGGCCAGCGAACATGTGCAGCGCACGGCGGGCAAATCGCTCGAAGAGAAACTGGATGCCCTGGTAAACGCCCTGGGCGAAGAGGGCTTCGGCGCAGAGTGGAAGCGGGTGGGCGAAACGATCCGGCTCACAGAGTACAACTGCCCCTATGTCCGCCTCGGCCAGCAGCACCCAGAGATTTGCACCATTGACCAGACAATGATGCGACAGATGCTCTCCGCCGAAGTGGAGAAAACCGACTGCGTGCTGGACGGTGCCGAGCGGTGCGTGTTCATCATCCGGCCGCAAAGCTTCGAGGCCGCAGTCGGCACGAAGTCAAGAGAATCCTGAGGAAAACAACGATGGCACAGACCAACGCAAATAGCAAAGTAGTCTGGCAGGCCGAGACCGACGCGCCGGAAAAGGCTGCTGCGATCAAAGAGGCCCTGCGTGAGGTCATTGACCCGGAGCTTGGCCTCAACATTATCGAGTTGGGCTTAGTCCGCGATCTAGCCTTTCAGGAAGATGGCAGCACGTGGATGAAGATGATTCTCACCACGCCGTTCTGTCCCTATGGCCCGGCCCTGCTCGAGCAGGCACGAAACAAGGTCACACAGGTGACCGAAACCCCAACGAAGATTGAGATGGGCATGGAGCTGTGGGATCCCTCGATGATGGAAGAGGGCGCCGGCGCAGATTGGGGCCTGTTCTGAGCCACGCTCCTCAAACGGATACCAAAACAAAAGGGCAGCCAGCTGGCTGCCCTTTCCGTTCTTCTTCCTGTGCGTATGCACAACGCCGAGCCGCGACGCAGCTGTGGGCGCCGCCGGCGTTTGCTTTGGCTTATCCGCGACCGGAACGAATGGAGTTCGAAAACGGCCGGTTCCAGACCCGCTCGGGGTCGGCATCCGCATAGAACTTCGCTTCCAGCTCAGCGAGTTCAGGGGTGCGCTGCTTGCGGGAAAAGACAATGCTGTCGAGCCGGGCAACGAAGACGAGCCCCATTTGGGAGTGCGCTGAAAAAACGCATCGCAGAGAGCGTAGAGTTCTTCTTCCGCGTGCTCGGCGATCTCAGCGGTGAAACATCCTTTTTGCAGTGGACTCATCTGCTGATGGCCAAGATCAGCAAAACGACGCCGGCGATGACCAGCACCATAATCAGACCGATCATGATCAGCGTCGAGCCGGCCAGGCGCGTCATTTGGGTTGGGCTGGTGCCGTGCAGTATGTCGCCGGTGGTCTCCGGCGGCGAGGTTGTGGGGAGGTAGGGGTCGTCGGTCTCACCCGGCGCCGGCTCGACGCGCAGGAAGGGCTTCGGCTCCGGCGTTGCCTCGAGCGCGCGTTTCAGCTCGACGGTATCGGGCAGCTCGAGGTGAACGGGCTTTCGTTCCGCGAGGTGGCGCAGGGTGGGCAAGCCGCACTCGCGGCAGAACTTGTCGCGGGGGTCGAGTTGCTGGCCACAGTTGGCGCAGCGCAAATCCTGGGCGGGCTGGTCGCTCATGGAACATATTCTATAACACTGGCGGAGCGCAGGCTTGCCGCGCGCCCGGAGGGGGGCAATTCATCAGAGGGAGATTCCGGTGAGGGGAACGCGCGCCTCCAATCGCGTACCCCGGCCCGGAGTCGAGGTGACCTTCAGAGTTCCCTGCACCATCTCCAGCCGTTCCCGCAAACCGAACAGGCCGAAGTGCCCATCATCCATGAGCAGCCCCAGGCGCGGCGGCAAAACGAAGCCTCGCCCGTCATCCTCCACCGACAAGGTCACCTCATCCGGCCGGAGCTTCACCGCGACAACCACTTGCCGGGCCGCAGCGTGCTTCTGAACGTTGGTCAGCGCTTCCTGCAAGACCCGGTACAGGCACAGCGCGACCTCTTCCGGCAGATCCTGCTCCTCGTCACCGTCCACCTGCAGCCTGACTTGCAGGGCATGCTGGCTCGTCAACTCGCGCAGGTACGAGCGCACCGCGGGGACCAGCCCCAGGCTATCCAGCACCGGCGACCGCAGGCCTCCGATGATGCGCCGCACGTCGCCCAGGATGCCGCGCACTTCCTCCTGCAGCCGGGCCGGCGCTCCATCGAGGTCCGCTCCGTCCCGGCGGCGCAGCTCGGAGAGTTGATGGTTCAGGCCGATGAGCATCTGGATGGTGCGATCATGTAATTCGCGGGCTACGTGTGCCCGCTCGGCCTCGCGCGCGCGCACGATTTCGCGGTGAAGTCTTTCGCCCTCCCGAAGCTGCTGCTGCAACTCGGCAATGAGCTGTGTGTTCTGCCAGGCCAGGCTCGCCTGGCGGGCGATCACCTCCAGCATAGTCCGGTCATCGCGGTCGAACGGCTCACCGCCGCGTTTAGCGCCCAGGAGGAGCAAACCGGGAGGCTGATCCCGGCCGGGCATTGGAACCCACAACCTGGCGCGCTTGCAGTTCAGGAGCTGCGCTTCGGCGTCCGACAGGCGCTCATGTTCCAGGGCCTTGCGCAGAACGTCTGCTTCAACGACTTCTGACCTGTCCTGAAAATACCGGCCAAGCGGGCCGTGCAGGTCCACGTGCAGGGGGCCGGCCTGAGGCACGAGGCAGGAGTGGCACGCGAAGCTCGCGGTCATCGCGCCCCCTTTCCGATCCGGCAGCAACAGGCAGGCGCATTCCAGTTGCATGGCCGTTTGAATCGCTCCGCTGAGCGCCTGGGCCAGCGCAGAACTATCCCCGGCCTGGTCCAGTCTCTGGCTCACCTGCTGCACGGCCGTGCGGTAGTCGTACCAGCCGCCGTAGAAGAGGTAATTGACGACGATTTGGAGGCGGCGGTGAAGGGGGGCGAAGGCAGCCGCGAGAAGCAGCACGAGCGCCAGATTGACCAGAGGCGACTGCCGCAAATCAGAAGGAAGCAGGTGCGCCAGCGCGGCGTTCACGGCCAGGTACAGGCCGCCGAGCAGGGTGAGGACCAGGGCAGAAGCCGCGCCGCGGCTTACGAAGCGATCTACCTGCATGAGCCGATGGCGCAGGATGGCATAGCCGTAAGCAAGCGGGATCGTTAGAAGGAAAAGAAAGGAAAACTCGTAAGGTAACAGGGGCTGGCGCAGCAGAGCATCCGGCAGGAGAGAAAAAGCCAGCAAGGGCAGAAGGCTGACGACACCTCCGAGAACCACCCCACCAACTTTTTGTCGCATCTCCGGAGAGGCCGCCCGGCGGTAGGCCTGTGCCAGCAGGAGCACGACGATGAGCATACTGCCCGCCAGCCAGAACCGGCTTGCCATGCCAAGCGCTTCTCGACCGGCTTGCCAGGTCAAGGGGATTACGAGGTCAAGGAGGTTGCCCACAGCAGCTAGTGTGTACAAGAGAATTGCGAGGCGGCGCGAGTCAGGAGGCGGCGCCGAAAATGGGAAGTGGAGATGGAAATGAACGGCAAGTGGGCCAAGCCACCAGAGGAGAAGTGCAAACAGCCAGGCAGTCCAGAGGGGGCCGTAGCCCGAAACAACGCCGGAAGCCAGCGCTGCGCTGCCTATCTGGCAAAAGAGAAAGAGAAGAAGCCCCTCCCTGCCCTGCGGGGAAAAGGCCAGCACCACGGTGCCAAATCCCCAGAACGCCAGCGCCACGAAGAGAGGGAGGTATCTGTAGATATAGTCGTTCAGGGAGGGGGCGATCAGGGTGATGGCGACCGAACGACGTTGCCCTTCTCGCTCGATGATCAGGTTCACCGATTCGCCGGCGTGTTTGTGGGCAAGCGGCCGCGCACCTCGGACAGGGATGCCGTCTATCGAAAGAATGCGGTCGCCGGGCTGCAGCCGGCTGGAGGCCGGCGTTCCGGGGACGACTTCCCTGACAACACCCGTCTGGAACGACCAAGAAGCCCCCAACTCAGGGCGCTGGCCCAGGTGCCAGGCCGCCCAGCCTATCAGGCACAAGGAAGCCGCCGCCAGGATGAAAGGGGCAGACGCTTTCAGGCGCTGAAGCCGATGAGCCTTCACCGTTCACCCGAGGCAGAACCTGTTGAAGCAGGGCGAGCAGTTCCTCCCGCGCCGGCGAGGGTGGAGCGGCCGCTTTCAGGGCAGCCTCGGCTCGCCGGCTGCAACGTTCAGCCTCGATGGTTAAGTATAGCACGGCGCCGCTTTCGATGATCCGGCGGCGGGCCTGAGCTTCGGCATCCGCATTGCCCGGCGCGGCCCGAAGCAATTCCTGCAACTGCTTCCGGTCCGAGCCCGGCATAACCGACATGGCATAGGCGACGGGCAACGTCCATCGCCGGCCGGCCGCCAGGTCACTTCGCTCTCCGGCTGCCGGCCCAAGCCCGGTCAAGTCATCGCCGATTTGAATGAGGACCCCCAACTGGCAGCCGAACTCGCCGAAACGCACCAGGCGGGAGAGGTGGCTCTCGGCCAGCCGCGCACCGGCCCGGCAGGCCAACGCAAAGAAAGTTCCCGACCGGGCCTCGGCGATTTGCCAGCACTGCGCCAGCGTTGGTTCGCGCACGGTCAGGCCGGCGTGCTGTCCGGCGCACATCTCAAGCCCGGTGCGGTAGAAGTCGCGGCGGATGTCGTGCGCGGCTTCGTTCTCTCCCAGCGCGCACAGGGCCAGGCTGGCGCTGGTCATCATCCCGACGGCGATGTTCAGGCTCTGGCCTGGGCTAAAAGCGGGGGCCGCGTTGGGCGCCACATCGCCATCCGCGATGTGATCGAAGAGGTGAGCCGCCCGGTAGAGAAGACACCAGGCGGCTGTGACGTTTTCAACCCCCCTCTGCACCCGAGCACCACCCGCTGCCTCACAGCACAGGCCGGGCAGAGAGAGGAGCGCCGAGTTGCCGTGCACAGGGCAAGAGGTACTTGCCTCCTGGCTGGCCAGCGCCAGACGCATCGCCTCCACATACTCCGACTCGATGCCGGCTTCTCCCCACCATCTTGCTATCGGCGCTAGGGGGTAGGCAGGATTGAGGAGAGATTGAGTGGCCGGTCCCACGCCGCTACCTCGGGCACAATCCATGCGGGCGAGCAAAGGTCTTGCCAACGCGCCTTGCCGTGCAGGACGGCCAGCACTGCTTTAAGTTGCTCCTCGCCAAGTGTCAGGCTGGCGGCGGCCAGCGTCTGGCGCGGTTCGCGTTCCAGGCGCGCAGCGAAGGCCGAATCGGTGGCAATTCGATAGACGACGTCTGCCAATGTCATCGTGCACCTCCAGAGGTAAGGGCCGCAGAACCACTGAATCGCTGAAATGCTGAGAACCTTGATCGCGCTGAGCGCCTGTGCGGCAAAAGACTACTTTCAGTGTGTTCAGCGCCGTCAGCGATTCAGTGATCCTGCGGGAAAAGGGTCGCAATCCGTTGTGTGAGGCTCTCGGCGTTGAGGTCCTCCTCCCGTAGATAATGATCTGCTCCGGCGCGCAGGCTGGCGCGACGGAATTCTTCATCGGGGTAGCCGCTGAGGACAATGACCCGCGTCTGGGGCGCGGCGGTTTTGATGTGCCACGTGGCTTCAATGCCGTCCATCCCCGGCATCATCGCGTCTATCAGTACCACGTCTGGCGCGCAATCGGCGGCCAGGCGCACGGCCTCGGCGCCATCGCCTGCCTCGGCGACCACGACCCAGCCGGGCTGCGCCTCGACCAGCCGGCGCAGGTGCTGGCGGCAGGCCGGGTTGTCGTTGGCGAGGAGGAAGGTGTAGATTTCCATTCGGCATACTTTCTGGCTGGTTCATTACTCAAACACAATATCCTGGCGATGAAACACAATGAAGAACACGCCCAGAATTACGCCGGTGACTGCTACCCAGACTCCCACTCCTTGAAGCACGGTGAGTCCAAAAGCCGGGTCGCTCAGGTTCGCGGACTGAACCAGCAGGCGCGGAACCTGTAACAGGGGAGCAAAAGGGTTGCGACGTACGTCGGCCGTCATCAGAAAGATGAAAAAAAGCAGGAGCGATCCCGCGGACGCCAAAAGCGGATGACGAAAACGAGCGGCCAACACCATCGCGGCCAGGCCGAACACGAAGGTAATCAGGGCGATCCAGGCTGTTGCCGTAGCAATACGCAAAACCGCTTCCAGCGGTGAGATGACCCGGTTTTCCAGCAGCATATCCTGCGCTGAGAACAACCCAAAGGCGAACCCCAGCGCAAAGATCAGATAGATTGCGGCAAAGGCCAGCGTCGTCAGGGCGCACAACGCCGCCTTGCCCCACAGGACGGCTGAGCGCGACCTCCCCTCCACCAGCGGTATCATCAGCGTCCGCCACTGGTATTCGGAAGCGAAGGCATAGGCTGCGAACAGGCACACCAGCACCGGCAGCAGGCTGGTCACGTAGATGTTGACCGAGCCGATGAGGTAATCGAAGGCTGTGACCTGCTGCAGGCCAACCCGCTCCATGCCCGTCACCAGCAGCGAATAGATGACCAGCAGCCCAAGGCCGACGGCGTTCAAGACCCAGAACAGCCGCGTTTGGAAGTACTTTTTAAGTTCAGCTCGGATCATGACCATCCCCCGGACACACCGTAGCAGATCTGAAAATACATCGCTTCCAGACGGTTGGCGACGCGTCCCAGCCCGGTGACCGGCACGCCACCCTCCACCAAATGCCGGTTCAGCTCCGCCGGGCCTAGGTTATCGTCCAGGCGCACTAACAGGCGCGTACCTTCCGCCTCGAGTAGCGTCACCCCAGCGGGCAGAGCCGCGCGGGCGCGTTCCGGCTCGGGTGTGTCAAGAGCAAACACATTCTTGTTTTCCCTCAATGAATCCATCGTCGCTTCAATCCGTTGAGCGCCGTTCATCAGAATGCTCACACGCGTCGCGATCTGTTCGACCTCCGCCAGCATATGGCTAGAGATCAGCCAGGTGATCCCCCGTTGCCGGTTGAGGTCGCGGATCATCTCGCGCACCTCGACGATGCCTTCCGGGTCCATGCCGCTGGTCGGCTCGTCCAGGATAATCAGGTGCGGCTCGAACAGAAGGGCGCGGGCCAGGCCCAGTCGCTGGCGCATCCCCGTGGAGAACTCTCCGGCCCTGCGGTCACGGGCCGAAGCAAGCCCAACGGTTGCCAAGGTGCGATCAATGCGGGCCAGATCCACAGGCTGGCGGCGCATCAGGAACGAGAGGCGCAGGTTGTCTCGTGCCGAGAGGTGCGGGTACACGGGCGGCGTCCCGATGAACCCGGCCATCTCGCCCGGCCGCCCGGCAAACACCACTTCCCCCTTCGTCGGGCGAATGAGTTGGGTGATCAGGCCGAGCGTTGTGGTTTTGCCCGCGCCGTTCGGCCCCAACAGGACGTAAATATCCCCCTTATGAACATGGAGGTTGATGTCCCGCAAGACCTCGAGCGAGCCGAAGGATTTGTAGAGATGGCGGGTCTCCAGAATGAGGGGTGAAGGGTCGGTCATGGCCTCATCCACCCAGCAACACACGCAGTCGATGACGAGCCAGATACAGGCATAAGCCATCGAGCATGAGCAGGATAGCGACGGCCCACCAGGATGTTCTCCCAGCAGGCAGGAGACCCGACACGGTCAGCCACTCAAGAGTCATAGCATTTACCTGCAATAACGCACCGACGATGATGAAAGCTGCCACGCCGATATTGAACGCAAAAAAGATAACGTATTTGCCTCTGAAGTTGTTCGGTTTCTTCTGCCGCCAGCGCCGATATTCCTGTGCAGCGCGACCACGGATATCAATCTCACGAAAGACCGCCTGAGACAACAAGGCATAACCGTCCGTCATTGGCAAGATGGGCAAGAGATTAAAAATGAGACGACCATAGTTGCTCAATGCCATGAACGCCAGCCAGGGAGCCAGCACGGGACCAGCGTTGCGGGCGGCAAGGAAGAATAAATTACCAAGAGTCAGGTCCATCAATGGCCCAGCAGAGATCGCCAGGAAGCGATTTCTGATCGGGAGGGTATAGAGGCCGGGCAGCTGTAAGGAGAAATAGGCCACTGAGAACAGATAGAGGCGTAATGACAACTGACGGGGATAAACCCGGCCCTGAGCGGCTATGACTGCATGGGCCAACTCGTGCAACAATATGAAGACGGGCATAAGCAGCATGTTCGCCAGGGTGAGCCAGAATAGGCTCTGGCTATCGAGTACTTGTGAAACCATCTGGCGTAAGGCAGTTACATTGAGACCACCCAGCATCGCTACCACAAGGCTTGTTGCGGCTGCGCCCATCACCAGCAATCTCAATGCAACTGGAGATAAGCGGTCAAGGGTGGAGCGATAAGGCTCAAGATTCAAGCTAAAAACCTGCCACGACAAGGCGCGCAGATGTCCAAACACAGCAGCCCAGCGCACTGGGGTGACGTTGCGAGCACTGTCCCCGGCCTGCTCTTCGCCCGTTGTCCACTCAATGAGTTTTTTGCGAGCCAGCAGTTGGCAGAACTCACGGACGTTGACGAGCAACCCCTGATCTCTAAGTTCTGACTCAATCTGCTCAGGGAGGTGGCCCAGGCGAAGCTTATCAAGAACTTGCATCACCAGGGGGTGGAGCTTCGCGGGAACCGTTAAGTACTTGTCGGCCTGCGGACTTCCCACCAAATACACGGTTTTATCAGATGTATCTGGAAAAAGCACCCAGCAACCAAGGTCGGGTGCGACGCGGATTGTATTTTCCGACGCCACAGCAGCTCTTCTCCTTTTAGTCCGGTGTCTCAGACGACCTGGGCGGGATTCACCAGATCAAGCCGCCACTGACGGTAATGGTTGACGAAACGCCTCCATGCCTCCGCATCGTTACGGATCTTTGCCAGGAAGAGCATGGTCTCCTCCGCAACCGCTTTCATAATGGCGCACATCAACGGCGATTCGCCCTCGAGTGAGCCAGTGCTCAACTGGGTATCGCCTAGGCAACCTGAACACAGGCTTCTGGCCCAGCATTCTCGACAGGCAGCATGTGTATCTTTACGATTGTGCCGCATGAAAGCACGCAGCCGATCTGCGAGGATCTTCCGATCAGCAGGGGTATTTACGTTCCCGAGGCACACGGCGGAGTGGCCTGCAAACATGAAACATGGATAGATATCACCTTGTGGATCGACTGCCAGTGTGGCCGCGCCGGCTGGGCAAATAATGTTGCGGGGGCGTTTCGAGATCAAGGTTCGTAGCATGCCACTGACAATAGAGAAACTGACATATTGCCCATCGAGAAGTGATTGCAGCGAGTTGGCAGCTGCTATTCGATAGCTGGCCACCGCTTCCTCAATCCGGCGATCCCAACTCGTCACCCCGCCCGGCTCACTGGCGACAGGGGCGATATGAGGTTCGGGCAAGCCTAATTCAACCCGACTGAATTGAGCTAGTTCCCAGATGCCATAGCCGGCATCAAGTGCCTGAGGGCTGAAGGTCATCTCGACCCCCACGCTTGCGCTATTGACAAGGCGCAATCGCTTGAAATTGGCAATCGTCTTTTGGAAACTGCCCTTCCCACTCATGAAGAAGCGGTTACGATCATGAACTTCGGGCGGCCCGTCAATTGAGTATGTCACATGCATCCCGTAACGTCGGATCAGTTCTTCTAGGCGGGGAGGTAAGCACGTGCCATTTGTTACCATGGCATATTGCGGCAACTTTTCGAGACGACCCGAAGCGTAATGCTGTTCAAAGGCTTCGCATACTGCCCGGATGGCTTCATAGTTGAGCGAAGGTTCGCCGCCGAAGAATTGGAGTGTAGCGATGAATGAGAAGAGCTGCAGCATCCAGTCCACCGCCCGGCGCGCGAGATTGGCGTCCATCTGTTGGCGCGGCATGCCATAAGCGCCATCTTTGGCATAGCAATAACGGCACCGCAAATTGCAGTGCGTTGTGACGATCATGACCAGGCGCTCAAGCGTCCAATTCTCTTCGTTAACGGGGACGGCGAATACGGCCTGCAGCCTAGAAGACGGTTCTTCTTGGGTCGGCGCTGATCCAGCCTCCGGTACGGGCGGACTGTCAGTCGCCGGTTCGGCCAGATGCCTTTCCGCCCAGGCCTGATCGGTGAGCCGATAAAACGTCATGTTCTCGGGGTTGTAGGCGATATGCGTCTGCCCATCACTGAACAAATGCCATTTTGGCAAAGTCATGGCAAATCTCCTCTGAACTCAGAGTTCGGTTCGAGCGAGAAGTAACTGATTTGCCCCTTTTCGGCCACGACCAGCTGCCCATCCACGACGAAGGGGCGGTAGCGGGGTGAATTGCGCAATTTGGAGACGAACTTTTCGCCACTGCCCTCATTCAATGGAGCGCTGGCGATCAGATTGGCCTCACAGTCGAAGACAAAGAGCCGGGTGACAGAGCGGGCGATAATCTCATCCAAACCATCGCCGGTTAGGTCTGCCACGGCGAGGCCCATAGCAGGGTTGGCCGGGATGGGGAGATGGATGGGGCCCAATCGGGTTGCGCCCCCGGGAAGTTCCCAAGCGCGGACGAGGCCGTTCCGGTCCACAAGATAGACGCCGCTCACTACATTGCGAAACACGAAGCGGGTTTCGCTCTCGTCACAACGAACAGGTTGTGCATCCTGGTTGAGGTCATGGTTGTCAAGATGCCAGGCCGCCGTCCCATCAGGTTGAATGTCGTAAACGGAGCTATGGGCGAGCGCCAGCAGATGGGGCGCTTCATCCGTTCTCCACTTGACCAGCTGAAGTTCCAGCACCGAGTTGGCAGCACGGAAACGCCAGCGCAGGTTCCAGCCGGTATCAGTTTTCACATAACTATAAATATCCTTGCCGGCCGAGGCGGCGAGATGTATTAAGTTCCCTTCCTCGTGTGCCACGAGAACACGCCAGTCGCTGGGTGTGGGTGGTTTATCCCAAACAACCACATCGGCCAGCATCTCGCCAGTGTCAGGATTAACCTGTCTGATGCTTTGGGCCGTTAGCGCCCAGATGCGCGAGTCCTTGCGAGCCAGAGCAACGATAGAGTCGCCTAACGGCCTGTCCCACAATATCCGCCCATCTTCTCTAGCAAGACTAACAAGGTGACCACTGCCATCTTGGTTTGCTGTGGCGATCAAGTAAGCATCGCCGGCGTCCAAAGCTTGAAGGGGTGGCGCAGATAGTTCGGTGCGCCAGCGTTCCCGCTGGTCATCGATGGAAAACGCGATCGCTTCGGTCGGGAGACGACCGTTGAGCCATACCGTGCTCAAGAAAACGATATCGGTACCTGCCTGCCCAGCATAGTCGCCGGCCGGCAGGTCAATCTTGATTGCCTTGTCACGCTTCAAACGATACGGCGGTTGGGTTTCCAACTGTGGGGCGCTCAAATTATCCTGAGTGAGTCGTGAGCCGAGCAGGATGGCGCTCAGAATTAGCCCACAGATGCTAAACAAGAACAACTTGATGTGGCGAGACACGTTGCACCTCCGAACATCTGCTGAAATGGGAGACGTGCAATCTACTCCACGTCTCCCATTCCTCCGCCCTACGTAAAGCAACCCTACGTAAAGCCGCATCCAATGCCACAGATCAGGCCACCGCAGATAAAGCCGCAGAAAAAGCCGCCGTTCGTAGCGAGGCCTGACTGCATTGCAGACTCTTCGGTTGCTTCGAGTTCATTCAGGTCAATGATTGTCATAGTCAAATCTCCACTGAGATTAACTGTCTGGGCCTAGCACAGGAAGCCGCAGCCAGCGCCTCCACAGTAGACACCGCAGGCCCCCCCGGCGCAACCGCTACCGGCACCGATTCCCGCGCAGCCCAAACCACAGCCAAGGCCGCCGCAGCCGCCGCCACAAGCAGCGCCGGGGCATACAGCACCGAGGACTGGCGCAGCCACGGTGGACTCATCCAGGTCGTTGAGTTCCGTCAAATCCACATATTCCCAGGTGCGCATGTCTGGTTCCCTCCCGATGTGTTGTTGGGTTTGTGTAGGTCAGAGCGTGTGGTGATTATGGCCAGCACCAGATGCCGCAACATGCACCACCTTTGCAGAAGAGCCCGCAGATGCCGCCGCCAGCGACGACCATGCCGGAGCTTACAGTGGTCTCTTCGATGAACTCAAGGTCCATCAAATTGATGTATTCCATGATTTCACCTCCTTTCCCTCGGCTGTGTTGTTGACCGCTCCACTTCCCGGGCAGTGTTGCCGGTCAAAGGCCAAACTTGTCTTCACCATACTCCATTACGCCGCCATCGTGCAATAGTTTCCCTTGCCGCTCGCGGCAAAGCGCGTTGCCAATATCGGCAATACGACCTGCCCCCTCCAAAAACAGAAGCCCCTCCAGCCAGCACCGGCCGGAGGGGCTCCGTTTCTGAGAGCTTATTCACCCGTCAGCCCTTGTTTCACTGCCCAGGCGACCGCTTCAACCCGCGAGTTCACCCCTAACTTGTCATAGATGTTCCGCAAACGATAGCGGACGGTTCGCTCGGCTATCCCGAGCTTCCGGCCAATCTCCTGATCCGTTTTGCCGCTCGCCAACAGCCGCAGCACTGCCAGCTCGCGCACACTCAGGGGCGCGCCCTGTTTCTCCGCCACCAGCTCCTTCTCAGCGCCCACGGGCTGGCCTGCCAGGCTCTCCGCCACCGCCGGGCTGAGCCAGGGCCGCCCCTGCGCCACCGCCCGCACCCCGTCCACAATCGCCGCCGGGTCCTCGTCTTTCAAAAGATAGCCGGTCGCGCCCGCCTGGAGCATCCCCTGTACAAGTTCTTTATCCCCATGAGCGGTCAGGACAAGAATGTGGGGCGGGGCCGGCCGCGCCCGTAAGCGGCGGATGACCTGCACCGGCTTCAGGCCGGGCATGGCGAGGTCCAGGACGAGCACGTCCGGCTGCAGCGTCTCGGCCAGATGGAGCGCTTCGTCGCCGTTGACCGCCTCGCCGATGACTTCGATGTCGGGATGGCGGGCCAGTTCATTGCGGAGGCCGGTGCGGACCACCGGATGGTCGTCGGCCAGGAGCACGCGCAGTGGGACGGGCGGTTGCTGAAGTGGCTCGTCGCCGCCAGGGAGATTTGCCATCGCCGCGATTGTACTGTGTTCCGGCTGGCAATCGGCGGCCAGGCGCACGGCCTCGGCGCCATCGCCTGCCTCGGCGACCACGACCCAGCCGGGCTGCGCCTCGACCAGCCGGCGCAGGTGCTGGCGGCAGGCCGGGTTGTCGTTGGCGAGGAGGAAGGTGTAGATTTCCATTCGGCATACTTTCTGGCTGGTTCATTACTCAAACACAATATCCTGGCGATGAAACACAATGAAGAACACGCCCAGAATTACGCCGGTGACTGCTACCTAAATTCTCGATCCTTGAAGCACGAGGTCAAAATTATGGACGGCGGTTTTGGATGGTGTCCCCATAACGGGTACAAGTGCGAAAATGACCTGGAATCACCGACGTTTTTGGCCGACTCCGAAGGTTGTACCCGTTACAGGGACACTACCCGGTTTTGGCTCCGAATCGTTTTGTCAGCTTGGAAGCCGTCAACAGGTCGGCCATTCTTCCTCTCCCACAACAGGCGCCACCTAATCTAAGCGGCGAATATGAGGGGAGAACAGGGCTAGAGCTGACATAATAACCACGCCCGCACCACCGATAACAAACGTCATCGGCACGCCAACTTGCTCAGCATACCAGGCGGCAAGCCATATACCGATGGGCGACAACGACATCTCGCCGAAAGCTACAACGCTCATCACCCTCCCCATCTTCTCTTGCGGCACAAGCGATTGCAGGATATTGGAGAGAATCAAGCTGGTAACAGTGGTAGAGAACCCAAGCATAAGCATAATGGTAAATGCGCTTATCGGCGTGCTGGTCAAGCTCAAAAGAATCACGAGCAGCCCACTGAATATGGAGGCAAGATACAATCTCATACCACGTCGCCGTTGCTCGCCCATGCTGCCAGAGACAGTTGCAGCCGATATAGAACCCGCCGCGAACATGCCCCAAAATACTCCTAATCCGTCAGCCCCAAGATGCAACTGGCTTTCCACAAGAAAGGGAAGGAGAACATTCACTGGCGCTATAAACATGTTCGCCAGCGAAGCTACGGCAATAGTGAGCGACAGCCATGGCAAGGTGACCACGAAACGTAGCCCTTCTATTGCATCCCGCCACAGGCTTGCCGGTTTGTTGGTAGTGGGCGAGGGTGGTAGAGTGCGCATTTGCAGCAGAAAAAGCAGTAGCGCAGCACAGAAGAAGTAAGAAAGACCATCAATGCCCAAGGCTGCGGCAGTGCCGCCGGCAGCCACCACCCAGCCGGCCAGAGGTGGACCAATGATGCTGGCTACCTGTCGGGCGATAGTAGTTATTGAATTTGCGCTGGGAAGCAACTCCTTGGGCGTTATTTCCGGTACCAGTGCACGATAAGCAGGCAAGTAAAAAGCGTATGCCAGACCAAAGAGCACCTTAACAGCGAAAATATGCCATACCGCCAAGTCATCGCTAAGGGCCGCCCAGGCCAGCAATAGCACTGCACTACCCTGTACAACGTCAGCCACCAACATCACATGCGCGCGCCGCAGCCGATCCACCACCACTCCACCGAATAGCAAGAGCATCAGCACTGGCACTCGGCTGAAGAGCAGGGCAGCGCCCATGGCAAGAGGCGACCCCGTCATCTTGACTATCAGCCAGGCGAAGGCAATCTCGGTGAAATAGTTGCCCACTTGAGAGACCGTCTGGCTAGCCCATAGGATAGCAAAAGGGCGACACCTCAGGGCTTTGACTAATGCAACGTTCATGAGCATGTTTTATTTCCAATGAGGCTTTGTTGCGCGATTATGGCCCAAAGCGTCGCTCGCTTGGGCGGCTGCATGCCAGCATACTTGCCGCATCAGCAAATCGCCTTCTCTGCATTACAGTGCGCTGTGAGTGTTAGGAGAGTTGTCCTCTCTGCCTTGTTGTACGTCATCGTTGCTAACCACAGCGATTACGAGCGACCCGGGCAATCTACTCTCAACGGGCTGCTTGCTCGGGTCGCTCTGACGAACTGTTTCTTACTGGCAAGGGTCACATTGTGCTGCAAACTACATTGACGCAGCCATTGTTGGTCCATGCCGCGCCCGGCAGCAACTCCCCTTGCGCCTCCTGAATCCAGGACATTGCTTTCACCTCCTTTCTTGATTGAGTTTGCGCTGGAGTTACCCGGGTAAGATCAAGCGCGATTTTCTGCGCTCTCGCTCACGCGGTCACTGGAGTTGGTAATTTCTTTTGCATCACCGCCAGTTCTAAAGCCTCACCGATCCTCTTTTTCTCCGTCGGGCAACTGCAATCATTGCGATCCATCCATTCTTTTGGGCATACAGCACCTACACAGGCAGGGGCAAAGAAACAGGCATGGCATTTGGCCCCTTCCCTCCTCCCATCACTCTCTGTCCAGAGCGCCATCTTGATGGGGTCCAACTCCAGCTCCCCTTCATTGGATAATCTACCAACTATATTGCGCTCCTTCTCTCCAAGTTCAATGGTGCACTTGTAAATCTTTCCTTGCGGGCTAATGATAAAAGACCGCGGGTTGGCAGCATAGCAAACAAAACTGAATGGCTCCAGCACCCTGTTGTGCCCCAAATTAGCAGAGCACCCCCCTCGGAAGCCGGCCTCCACCGCCAGCCGCTGGGCTTGCATCATTATCCTCTCAGCTTCTCGTGCCTCACACACCATCAGGGATTGGTCATTCGCCCCTCCCAAGCGGCCAATCGGCCTGAAGAACAACTTGAACCTCGGGTCCCCGCCGAATTCAGCCTTCATCAGCCCGATGAAATCGTTCACCTTGACAATGCTCTCGGGATCAAAATTATTCCGTAAGCCCACAATAAAAGAGTGCCGCGTGCTTTTCATGTAGCGCAGGTTGGCCAGGATGTTGGCAAAGGTGCCTTCACCATGAATGGTTACGCGCCGCTTGTCGTGGTCCTCAGGTAGCCCATCTATGGTGATCTGAAAGCTGCGGACTCCGTACTGTACAATCTGCTCAAACACCTCAGGCACAAGCAGTGACCCATTAGTCGTCATATCCGACGAGAGGCTAATAGAGTGTATCTGGCAATATTCATGAAAAAACTGGCTCAGCTCGATCACCACATCGCTGGCTAGCAACGGCTCCCCGCCAAACCAAGCGATGTGCAGATACTTAAGGCCCTCCTGCTTGGCTATGAACTTCTTGATCCCCTCTCGAACGCTTTTTCTCATCCTTCCGGCTGGAAAGGTTTCATAGCAGTAGATACAGCGAAAA